>CAZRKB010000006.1:0-3663 GCA_964601125.1 uncultured Candidatus Saccharibacteria bacterium | reverse complement strand
CGGTTTGCCACTGCGCCGAAGCGACGGTGGCCAAAATCAACAGCAAACCTGTCAAAAGGCGCATTGGCCCTCCCTCTACATTCTAACTCAATTGTTACACTATGAAATAAAAAGTCAAGCTTTTTTGTTGGAGCCAACAGAGGAGCACTCTTTGTATCTAAAGCATGTGACAAGGTGATCGTTAACCATACCGACTGCTTGCATGTGGGCATAAACCACGGTTGGTCCGAGGAATTTAAAACCTCTTTTCTTTAAATCTTTGGCAAAAATTTCGGCTTCTTTGGTAACAGCGGGGATGTCTTTCACACTTTTTCTCTTGCCCTTCATTTGCTCATTTTTCACAAAACCCCACATGTATTTGGAAAAACTACCAAACTCTTTTTGAACACTCATAAATTTTTGAGCATTATTTATGGCCGCCTCTATCTTTAGTTTGTTTCTGATTATACCGGCATCTTTCAAAAGCGAATTTACTTTTTTGCTATCAAATTTGGCTACTTTTTTGTAATCAAAACGATCAAAAGCTTTTCTGAAATTTTCTCGCTTGTGCAAAATGGTCCGCCAGGAAAGCCCAGCCTGCATGCTCTCTAAAATTAAAAACTCAAAAATTTTTCGGTCTTCATAAATTGGTACACCCCATTCTCTGTCATGGTATTCGATCATGGGAGCATCCTCTCCCGGCCACGGACAGCGGACCTTCTTTTTTTCGAGTTTTTGCCGAGGCATTATTTTTTCTTGTCCAATCTATCTATACCAATTATTTTGACGCCGAAGTAAACGACAAGGGCAATAACAAGGAAATCGATAACTACGGCAAGAAAGTCACCATAAAGTATATGGCTCTCTCCAATTGCAAACGAGGCTGACTTCAAACCATCAGATGAACCGATTATGGCTCCGAGGAGGGGATTGACGATGTCGGTTACTAAGGCAGAAACTACTTTTGAAACAGCTCCGCCTAAAATAAAACCGACAGCAAGACCCACCACTCCCTGTTCTCTTATAAAATCGACGAAACCTTTTATATTATTCTCGATCATTTTTATTGATTAAAACTCATAAGCAACTTTAGTATATAAAAGTAATAAAACGAAAACCACTCTCGACAGGTTGCCCTGCGAGAGTGGTGATGGTGGGTTTTTGTCACCCACCATATATTTTGTACAGATGTTGAGGGTTTGCTGGAAAAAGCTCCCCAAGCTTTTCCACTACTTTGTTTACAGTTTCTTTGTCCCGCTCGTCGCGGGATTGGATCTCAACCGCGTCTTTTCCTGAGACGCAGAACATATCGTTGGACACATCGAGCATCCAACGGCCCCCGACTCTGAAGGGCCCATAACTGGAGTTAAATCTAGACTCCGTTTCCCCTCGGACCATCCGAAGGGCTTCCACCGCCCCCCGCACAACTTTATCAACACCTACCCCGAGGGGTAGGGGGAATTCACGGCTGTACATATCCTTCCTCCTACTATCAATTATAGCACACCTATCCCCTAAAAGTCAAGGTCAGTCACAAAATAAGGGGATTTTGACAAAAAAGAGCCTTGCGACATATCGGGTGAAGTTGAGTAGGACCTTACCCGAGATGTCAGGATAGTGGAGAAAATGGATAAAAAGGAGTAAATTTGTGGTATAAATATGAAATGGCAAATATTTCTGTAGGTATAGTCGGTCTGCCAAACGTGGGTAAATCCACGCTTTTTAACGCGCTTACTAAGGCCCAAGTGCCTGCGGAGAATTATCCTTTTTGTACCATTGATCCGAGTGTGGGAATTATTGCCGTGCCTGATGAGCGACTTGAAAAGCTAAATGAATTTTCAAAATCTAAAAAGAAAGTACCGGCAGTGGTCGAGTTTATTGACATTGCCGGACTTGTGCGTGGGGCAAGCAAGGGGGAAGGTAAGGGGAATGATTTTTTGCAGCACATCAGAGAGTGCGACGCTATCGCTCAGGTGGTGCGGATTTTTGATGATAAAGATATTTTGCATGTTGATGGATCGGCCGAGCCCATTCGTGACATAGAAACTATCAACCTCGAGCTTATCCTAAAAGATTTGGAAACAGTAGAAAAGAGGCTTGGCAGTTTAGAAAAAGATGTAAAAAGGGGCGATAAAAATGCTTTGCTTGAAAAAAGTGGGCTAGAGAAAGTTAAATCTGTATTAGAAAAGGAGAGGCTTGGTAGGGAGGTTTTTGCTGAGCTCGAAGAAAATGAATTTCCTTTCGTCAAAAATCTCCAGCTTCTGACTATGAAGCCGATACTCTATATTCTCAATAATTCTGAGGCTGGCAATTCTGTGAAGGAAGCCGAAGAGTTGCTCTCGGGTAAAAATCAAATTGTTGGAACAAATTTTGTTGAAGTCGATGCCATATTTGAAAAAGGCTTGGACTCTATGATTAAAAAGGCTTATAGCACTTTAGATTTAATTACTTTCTTTACCACTGGCGAAGATGAGACCAGAGGGTGGACCATAAAGAGAGACCCAACTGCACCTGAAGCCGGCGCAGCTATACATACTGATTTTAGGGATAAATTTATAAGAGCAGAAGTGATAGCTTGGGACAAGTTGCTCGAAGCTGGCTCCTATGCTGCAGCTCGTGAAAAAGCCCTTCTGCGCACTGAAGGCAAAAATTACATTGTCCAAGATGGAGATGTGATAGAGTTTAAAATATAGTTAAAAGTGGTATAATTGTCCCAATGATAGCTTTTGGAATAATAGGGGTATTTCTCGTCGTTTTAATAATCTTAATAATCAATCAAATGGAGCAAAATAAAACATCAGCAAAAGACTTTTTCTTTCACTTGGGGGCAATGGTCGCTCTCTATGTGGTGGTCGGCACATTTTTAAATTTGATCTTTTCGATCATTAATCACGCTTATCCAGATACAAATTATTACTCATACTATTACGGAGGTGGTCCGGAGATAAGCTTTGCCGTAGCGACTCTCATTGTGGTTTTCCCGATCTTGCTCCTTCTTTCCTGGATTAACCACAGAAGCTATGAATCTGATCCAATGAAAAGGGGTTTGCCCATACGCAAATGGCTCACTTACCTGACTTTGTTTGTGGCTGGAGCGGTTTTGGCTGGAGATCTAGTAAGTGTTCTCTACAAATTTTTAGACGGGCAAGATTTAACCGTAGCCTTTCTTCTTAAAGCATTTTCTGTTTTGGTTGTGGCTGGATTAGTGTTTGGGTTCTATTTTCAAGATATTCGCGACAGGATTTCTAAAAGTAAAGAAAAAGTTTGGGCTGTGGGGACTGCGGCTATCCTGCTCGTGTCTATCGTACTAGGCTTTGCTGTTATAGGTTCCCCTCGAACTCAGAGAATTTTAAGGTTGGATGAACAAAAAATTACAGATCTTCAAAATATCCAATGGCAGGTCATAAACTACTGGCAAGTTAACGGGTTTATCCCAAATGAAATGCCAAATCTTCCAAATGATCCCCAAAACTCCGATTTGTACGAGTATAGAGATACAGGATATGAATATCGTAAAACTGGAGACCTTTCGTTTGAGCTTTGCGCCGGGTTTAACAGGGAGAAATCGGTGCCACAAAATCAAAGAATGGTTGGTGAAGGACCGTACTTTAAAGGCGGTATGAACCAAAATGATAACTGGGATCATCCGGCCGGTTGGTACTGCTTCCCTCGTGAGATAGATCC
>CAZRKB010000005.1:6657-41834 GCA_964601125.1 uncultured Candidatus Saccharibacteria bacterium | reverse complement strand
CCCTATTTATAAACGAAGGCGACACAATACGCGTCAACACTGAAACTGGAGATTATGTCGAGAGGGTTTGAGATTTTATCCCTACTCATATCACCTCTCCATCTCTCCTCTTGCCTCAAGAGGAGAGAGGCGAGCATTTACCCTCTAGTGATTTCTTTATAATATACAGCACTTTTTCAGTGTCTGAAGTGATTTCAGAATTCCAAAATCTTATTGTTAATATATCGCGACTTTTTAAGTATTCACCTCTTTCTTTGTCATAAATTTTTACATCAGGATTATTATGGACATTCCCATCCAATTCAATTGCAAAACGAAATTGTGGACAATAAAAATCTAGTACGTAGGGACCAACACTATATTGTCGAGTGAATTTGTATCCAAGCCGACTCTTCCTTAGCTTTGCCCACAACACTTTCTCTGCATCAGTGGCACAATTCCGAAGCTCCTTTCTGCGATTTTTAAATATAGGGTTTTGGTAGAGAAATGTCTCTGCCATATTTTTATTTTTTTATTCCAACAATTAACGCTCTGTCAAAATGCAGATGCAGTGTAGCAGCTTTAAAGCCAACTTTTTCTAGACATTCTAAATATTCAGCCAAACTAGCAGGAGTGTCATTCTTCTGCTTTATAACTTCTTGGTATTCTTCGTATGAGCTGGCACTATTCCAATCAAATTTTTCTTCCAATCTCTTCCAAACTCCTTGATAGCTATCTGAAAAGGTCTCTAAATCTACTTTAATCCTATCCATGATTAAAAACTGTCCCTCTATCTCTAATAGCTCGTAAACTTTACTGAATAACTCCTCCTTCTGCTCATTAGTAATTTCATGGAGCATTTGAACACTAATCACGTATTGGCACTTCTCTATAGGCAAATCACTATTTTGTAGCTCTGGGATATTTTTTATAACTATCTTGAAATTGTCAGGGTAGTTTCCAAGCCGCTCTTTTGCCACTCCAAGCATTTCAGCAGAATAATCTACCCCAACAATTTGAGCAGTTGGAATTTTGTTGAAAATAAGTTCTTCTACCTGCCCAGACCCGCACCCAATATCAACTATAAATTCTCCTTCTTTGTATTTATTAGCTAAAACTGAGGTTAAAATATCCAATTGTTCAGCCCTTGTTGGATGAGTTCTAGAAATACCTTTATCCCAATCCTCCACAAATTCCTTGCTATGCCAGTTGTCCTTCATGACATAAATTATACTTACAACTACCACAAAACAAAAGACGAAGCGAAACCCCCTCTTAAGGGTAAGAGGGGGCTGGGGGTGATATGACAGAATACAGAGTTATCTAGAAACGTAAGGCAAAAGACCCATGAAGCGAGCGCGCTTTACGGCGAGAGCGAGCTTACGTTGATACTCACTTGATACTCCGGTCTTTTTCTTTGAAAGGATGCGGGCATGCGGATTTAAAAATCTTTTTAGAAGCTCTGTATCTTTATAGTCCACATATTTGATTCCATTTTGCTTAAAGTAACAATTTTGTTTTGACATGTTTTTTTAAATTGAAAGATTAAAAATTAAAAGATTGAAAGATTAGAATGGGATATCTTCAGCGTTTATCTCCTCTTCTGGGTATTCAATAGCTGGCACTTCTTCCTTCTTATTTTCTTGAGATTTATCTTCTGGAGTTTGTCCCTGCGAAGACTGGGTACCGGAAGGACCTTTGGGACCAAACTGTATTCTGTCTGCCACTATTTCTGTCCTGTATCTTTTAGTGCCGTCCTGAGCATCCCAACTTCTAGTTTGGATCCTGCCTTCGAGAAACACTCCGCTCCCCTTGCGCAAATATTGCTTTATAAGTTCTGCCTGTCTGCCAAACACTACAACATTGTGATAGTCGGTAGATTCTTGCTTGGCACCATTTTTGTCTTTCCATACACGATTAGTCGCTACAGAAAATTCGCAAACCTGAGCCCCGGAAGGAAGAGATTTGAGTTCTGGGTCCCTGGTTAGGTTCCCGTAAATAATCGCCTTGTTTATATACATGATTTTAAGTTAAAAATTAAATATCAAAATTCAAATCTAACTTATGACTAAATCTTCTATACTTTTATCTAGCTCTTCTTCTGACACAGGAGCTTTCTCAACGTCACCTGTAGAATCCGCGACTTCCTTACTATTCTCTCTTTTAAATACAGGCGCTTTCGGTGTGTACATAGTATTTTCCCTAACAGTTTTTATCACGATAAAACGTAGGATATTTGGCATGCCAGCAATCTTCTCTGTAATTTCTGATATTCGCGATGAATCTACCTCAAATTTTATCCAGCCAAAATATGCTTTATTAAACTTTAAGGTCTTATTTTCAACCTTCTTCGCAATTTCATAAGATATCTGCCTCATGGAAGGCGCTCCCTCAGAAAAAATGATACCGCCACAATTTGAGATAACGCCATGAATAGCGGATACATCTTGGGGCACATTTTCCTCTGATATATTTGGCAATAAATGATAGCCCACTTCGTATATTTGGCTATCTGACACCTCCAATTCTTTTTCTTCGTTCATTTTTTAATCCGGATGGGCCCTTCGATTAACTCAGGGTAAGGACGCGGGTTAATAATAAATTGCGCCCCTGATCCGGTAGGCTCATACTACCACATAAGACTAATTTTGCAATGAAAGACCGAAAACCCTGTTTGCCGTATCCAACAACTCTGTTCGCATTTCTTCCTCCCCTATTCCCCTTATTTCTGCGATTTTTTTAGCCACTTCCACAACAAAGGCTGGTTCATTCCTCTTGCCTCTATGTGGGACTGGGGCCACAAAAGGAGCGTCCGTTTCTGACATGATACTTCCTTTTGGTAAAAAATTTACAACCTCATCATAATCATGTGAACTAGTCTCGCCAAACCTAGGCGGAAAAGTGATTACCCCAGTAAAAGACATAGTGAATCCCAAATCCAAAAATCTTTTCGCCTGCTCTATATTCCCAGCAAAAAAATGACAGTTTCCTCGAAGCTTTTCACCCACTTCCCCCTTATAACTTTCCAAAATGTTGATCACTTCATCATAAGCATTGCGACAATGGAGCATTAGCGATTTATCATATTTTAAAGCAAGCTCAATTTGTTTTTTAAAAAGAATAGTTTGCCGTCCTTTCTCCTCTTCTAAGTTTTCTTTTGGTGTTCTAAAGAAGTCTAGGCCACACTCACCTACCGCTACTACTTTTGGATGTTTTATGAGCTTCTCCAATTCTAATATCTCCCCCACCTCGACTTGCTCGGCACCCCCTCTTAAAGTAAGAGGGGGCTGGTGGGAATTATCTGGATGCACACCGATGCAAGCCCAAATATTTTCGTTTTGCTCAGCTATTTCAACTGCTCTCCTGCTACTCTCCAAATCAGTCCCTATGGTTATTGCCCCAACCTCTCTTTCTCTCATCCTATCCAAAACTTTTGGCAACTCTTCACCATAATCAGAAAAATCCAAGTGGCAATGTATGTCGATGTATTTTAAGTTCATAGATATTAGTTTATAGATTATAGTCTACAATCAAAAATAGCGGAACTCCCCTCTCTTAAAGTAAGAGAGGTGTTTGGGGGTGAGTTATTTCCTTACAAACAAAGGTGTCTCTGGTGATTTGTTTTCTTTGATTAGCGATTTTATTTTTGCTGAAGTTTCGGGGAGTATCGGATTAAGCAACCTTGCTACTGTATAGAGTCTCCCAACCAAATCTTCAATAATTTTTTTGCCTTCCTCTCTGGTATTTTCCTCTTTAACCATTTTGAACGGCTGATTTTCTTGAATAAGACTATCCATCTCCCCTATCTCTTCCCAAATTAAATCCGCAGCTTTGTTTATATTAAAACTTTCCATATGCCCCAAAAATTTCGGTGAGATTTCTTTTGCTTCCAATATTTCAATTTTTTCATTATTCAATTTTTCAATATTGTCTTCCGCCATTTTCATTACTCTCGACACCAAATTACCCAACCCATTGGCCAAATTAGCATTATAGGTTTCTTTGAAACGATCTTTTGTAAAAGGACTGTCCTCAAAAGGAGAAATTTCTCTGATCAAGAAATAGCGCAATGAATCAGTGCCATATTCATCGATCAATTCAATTGGGTTTATTACGTTACCTAAAGATTTTGACATCTTTATTCCACCTTCACCAGTAACAAAGCCGTGATACACGACAGTTTTAGTTTGCGATAAACCCGCGGATAAAAGCATGCCTTGCCACATAACAGATTGGAATTTAACCATGTCTTTTCCTGCAACTTGGATGTTATCTCCATTTGTCCAAAATCTTTCGAATAATTCTTTTTCTTTCGGCCAACCGAGAGTTGATATATAGTTTATAAAAGCCCCAAACCAAACGTACATGACCTGCGCATCATCATTGGGTATAGGTATGCCCCATGAAATTCTTTTTTTATCACGTGAAATAGAAAAATCCTCTAAGATATTTGCTGTTTCTATTGCTTCTTTCCTTCTCCATTCTGGAATAACAGAATTTTCTTTAGATAAATAATCTATTATTTTGTCTTTATATTTCGAAAGTTTGAAAAAATAATTTTCTTCCTCAATTATTTCCAATTCTTGGTTTGGATGTAAAGCACACTTATTATCAACAAGATCTTTATCTTGCAAAAATTTCTCACAACCAACGCAATAAAGACCTTTGTATTTTTTCTTGTATATATCACCAGCTTCATGGCACCGTTTCCACATTTCTTGAGCAGCAACTATATTTATTTCACTAGTAGTTCTTATAAAATTATCTACTGATATATTTAGATACTTTGTGAGATCAAGAAATTTTTTAGAATACTGATCAACATATTCCTGCACCCCAACACCAGCCCTCTGACTAGCTTCCCAAATTTTTTGACCATACTCATCGGTACCGGTACTAAAAAAAACTTCTCGCCCAATCATTCTGTTGTAACGAGCTATTGCATCAGCGTGTATAAGTTCCATCGCAAAACCTATATGCGGATCTGCATTTACATAAGGAATTGTAGTAGTTATATAAAAAGGCTTTTTGTCTTTCATTCCTAAAGACTACTAAGAAGAACCTTTCTCGGCAAGAGCACGAGCGGCTGATTTATCTTTTTCTAAGTCGGAGAGATACTCCATTATCATGGTAGCCAAAGGAACCGATATGAGAAGGCCCACAAAACCAGCCAGCTTGCCTCCTACAATAAGAGCAAGGATGGAGACCAGGGGTGGCACTCCGACTATTTTCCTAACCACAAGAGGATAAATGAGTTGGTTTTCAAATTGCTGAATAATGATGTAGAGCCCAATCACCAATAAAGCGCTCGTCATACCGCTCGTAACAAGGGCCAGAGTCACAGCAGGAATAGCGGCCAAAATTGGACCAAAAAGCGGGATGATTTCAAAAACGCCAGCGATAACAGCAAGCAAGAGTGCGTTTTCAACCCTAAGCAAAGTAAGTCCTAGATAGACAAGCATGGCTACTATAATCGCCAGGACTATTTGCCCCTGCATCCACAAACCGATTTTTTGTTGCGATCTCTTCCATAAACCCAAAACGTATTTTTCATGCTTTGCCGGAGTAACGATACGCAAAAAATCACCGACCCCATCAGGTTCAACAGAAAGATAGAAGGACAAAACTATAACCAAAATAAAACTTAAAATACCGCCAAAAAAAGTACTGGCCGCGCTGAAAAATCCGTTAGATAGACTTGTTACTGCGGTATTTATCTGCCCTACAATTTGAGCTAGAGAAAAATTGGTAGAAAATCCGGACACATCAAGATTGCCACCTAAGAGCTTACTGTTCTGAAGAGGGTTCCATACTTGCAGTTCCCCAAGATACCCAGGCAAAGACGACAAAAAGCTAGCCGACTGATTGAGAAGTGGTAGAAAAAGGAAGTAGAAAATTGCAACCAAAAACAAAACCGCTGAAAAATATAAAAGTAAAACGGAAAGTATCCTTGGAACACCACGACGCAAAAACCATTGAGTCCCAGGCTCAACAGCCGAAGCGATTATTATAGCGAGAGCAACAACCAACACTATATCTCTGAGGTAAAACCCCAAAGCAAACAAGCCAATAGCAAGCAGGGCCTTGAATATAGTGCCAATACCGACCTGGATTATTTTTTCACTAGGGGCGCGCATTTACGCTTATTATAGCACAAAGACAAAAATAGAAATCCAAAATGTTAAGAATTAAGAAAGTTTTTCTTTTATAAAAACAATTAAATCTTTTTCGCTTACTCTTTCTTGTTTGCCCGTATCCCTATCTCGAACTGTCACAGATTGGTCTTTTTCTAAAGTGTCAAAATCGATGGTGACGCAGAAGGGTGTCCCGATCTCATCCTGCCTCCTATACCTCTTCCCGATATTTCCATTGTCATCAAATTCAACAGCCCCAAATTCTTTCTTTAACAGACCAAAAACTTCTCTGGCCTTTTTTACTAACTCAGGTTTATTTTTCAAAAGCGGAAATACAGCAACTTTTACTGGAGCAAGTTTTGGCTTAAGTTTCAAATAAACCCTTGACTCTCCGTTCATTTCATCTTCGTTGAAGGCGTCAGATAAAATAGCGAGTATAGTTCTATCAACTCCAAAGGATGGCTCTATTACGTGTGGCACAAATCTTTCTTTTGTTTCTTCATCAAAATACGATAGATCAACTCCCGAACCAACGGAATGCGCTTTTAAATCAAAATCTGTCCTATAGGCCAACCCATACAATTCCTTTCTTCCAAATGGGTAGTCAAATTCAAAATCTATTGTACGCTTTGAATAATGTGCTCTGTCTTCGTCTGACACCTCGAGTTCGTGAACACTAGATTTTTTAAGACCTATTGACTCACACCATTCGTGCATAGACTTTCTCCACTCCTCAAAATAATTTTCCCAATTTTCTGATCGTACAAAATATTCAATCTCCATCTGCCTAAACTCTCTAGAACGAAATACAAAATCTCTGGGCGCAATTTCATTTCTAAAAGCTTTACCAATTTGAGCTAAACCAAATGGCAATCTAGGATGCATTGAGTCGATAACGTTTTTGAAATTAACAAACATGCCTCCAGCAGTCTCAGGTCGTAAGTATGCAACTGATGATTCGTCCTCTGTGGCACCAACATTAGTCTTAAACATCATATTAAATTGTCTAGGACTGCTTAGTTCACCTCCACAATCTGGGCACTGTTTTGCATGACCATTAACATCAAGTTCAAGAGTGTCTGTACGAAAACGATGACCACACTTCTTACATTCAGATAATGGGTCAGAAAATCCTGAAACGTGACCGGACGCCTCCCATGCTTTTGGGTTCATTATAATCGCCGCATCAACTCCAAACATATCTTCTCTTTCAGTAACAAACTTTTCCCACCACAAATTTTTTACGTTATTAGCCAACTCAGCACCATAAGGACCGTAATCCCATGTTCCAGCTAAACCACCATATATTTCAGATCCAGGAAATACAAAACCTCTCCTTTTACAAAGAGCCACTATTTTTTCCATCTTGTTTTCTTTTTCTATCATAGAGCCATGATAACTCACCCTGCCCTCTCTTACAACAAGAGAGGGTTCGAAGCCCCCCTTCCTCTTATTGTAAGAGGAAGGGGTTGGGGATGGAATTATTGTTACTGCCTCACTTTATCATCCCCTTCTTTGAAGGTTGGGTCGAGCGAGAAGTTGGTAGTCAAAATTGAAGCAGTTGAGCCCACTTTAAGACCTGTGATTTTATCTATACCCGAGAGCCGAGCCTGACCTACAAGCATGGGGGTTTCGCCCACTTGGCTGACACTCGGCAGGAATTCAATCTGAAAATATACTTCCTTTTTAGCTGAGCCGAGCCCAGTGTTAGGCAATATCGTTCCCGCATTCCACACTACCTCGTTAGTAACGGAGTTGAAAGAAATCGATTCCCCCGCTGGATTATAGAGGCCACTCCATTTAACATAAGCAGGCAAAACAGCTCTCACTTCAACATTACTTACTTGGTTAAATGAGTTACTGATGCTCCAAACTGCAGTGTAGGTGGTCGGCCTATCTGCGCGGGGAGGAATGGGGCCAGAATTTTCTATACTACCCAAAGACCTAGCGATTTTAGAAGAAAGCACAACATCTGTCGCAAGCACCGCTTTTCTCGACTCAGTAGCTACAACCTCTTCAACAGATCCGGAGTCCATAACCCTCTCGCCTTTCACTCTTATTTTAAGATTTATCTCAGGTAATGAACCGGAAGAAATTTTAGCGAAACCAAGAGGGGAAAACCTGAAAGTCAGCCTGCTTTCAGAGCCCGGGTTCATTTCCGAAAAATTAGCAACCGCGCGCTTATCCCAAAGAATTGTGTTGTTTGATGACTGGAAAAAGCCACCGTTGTTGGGGAAAACAGAATATTTATCAAAAGCTCCACCACTAAGCTCAACCTCCACAACTGTATTAAATAATTTTGAAGACAGATTATTCCTTATAATAATCTCGGCACTTGCCGTACCACCCTCTTGAACATTAGCGGTGCCGCTCTGCCCTTCCACCAAAACATCGAGCCCTATGAAAGGTTTTTTGACCATAATGGCCTCCGTTAATTCCGAAAGTGGCACAGCGACCTCTCTCTCATCGTCAATACTTGGACTTCCAGCAGTAATTCTAAAGATTTTTTCTTCATTGTTCTGACCAACCACCTTGCCCTTGATAGAAATGGTACGCTTAGACCCCGATGCTAAATTTTGAAATCTCCAAACATTATTTCCAAAAGTGGCTGCTGGCGAAGATTCCTCAAACAAAAAACCAAACGGATATTCGACTTGCACCAAAAAAGTATCCAACCCGTCTTTAGAGTTTGAAGCAACCTCTAAATCAAAATTTATATCTTGGTTTGAATTTACCTCCTTTGGATAAACCGGGGTAAGTATTATCGGAGCAGAACTTATCAATATATCGTGAGTTTTTTCTTTGTAGAAAAGAGCGCTTGAATTTTCTACTCGATACTCCAAAGATATTTTTATCGTTTTCACACCATCCTTTTCTCCAAAGAAGACAAGATTTATCTGCTGCCTATTCCCTTCGCCAGATTTTATAACACCAACATCGAACCTTTCTCTATCAAGCTCCTTGGATAGATCGAGAGGAGACCTTACTCCCTCTGGGTATTCGATAAACAACACAGCGGAATTAAGATCAACGTTATTATTGTTCAGCACATTTATATCAAGCGAAACTTCTTGTCCACCAGGAACAGAGAGTGGGCCAAAAACCTTTATGTCTACATTTCGAGAGGAAACCAAATTGCCTCCACCCAAAAAAACAAAGGCTGCCACCCCTGCAGCTACAACAAAAAACAAAAGGGACACAGTAAAAATTCTGCCAACAAACTTGTGTTTATTTTTGGCCATATTAGATACTTTTGCAGCCAACTCATCAAATCGCTCTGATTTTACATCTTGCCATTCTGTGTTTAACTCGCCACTTGAAACTGGGCCAGAAGAAAACTCTGATCTCCCCTTGTCTATTATACTTGGGGCATTTCTTGAATAGAGCTTTTTCTCGAGCTTTTCTAGCCTTTCTCTTTTCTCATCTCCGTATTCCATTGTGTTATTATATCTTAAACAGAAGCGGCCTTCAAAGACTCGTTTATGAGATAGATCATTTCACCCCTTCTTGGCAGGAGCGTCTTAAGGCCTTCAAGCCTAAAGTCTGAGGACGAAATGGGTAAAAGAAGCTCTGGATCATCTTTCATGTAGCCAAGCACGAAAAGTATTTTCATGAGAGTAAGGCACTCGAGCACCACCACATCATCCTCTTTCGCCTTTTCCAAAAGAAATAGAAAATTTGAAACTAAAGAAAAAATGGGTGCGCTGTTTTCTTCTTCCCCTAAAAGTTTTTTAGAAAGAGCGAGCACGTTACCCATCACAACAACTTTGCTTTTATAATTTTTTAGACCTTCAAAAAAGTTTTTCTCTGGCTGTGTGCTTACCAGCTTCCAACCAGTTTTACCTTTTATAAAAGAAAAGTCTCCTAAGGAAAATTCTTGGCATCCAGATTTCAACTTTGAAGCCGGGAGACGAGCTCCTTGCACCCTTGCCGAAATGAGTCCAAAACTTTTGGTCAACACCCTAACTCTCAAGCTACCATCCCCCTCTCCTCGACTCTCCAAGATCAGACCTTTTGTATGATGTTTATGGTACATAATAAAAGGAATCGTGAATTATGAATTATGAATTATGGACAAAGCAAAAACCAATTTATTTATTTCGATCTTTTCTCCATCATTCTTTTCAAATCTGATTTCTGAAATATTAGTAGGTTTTTTTATTTGTTCGCTATTTGCCTCCAAAAACTTCTTACCTTTTTCATCAGTTTCCACCTTTAACACAATGCTATGAGTTGCAACAAGCCCCTTCTCTTTCCTCATGGCCTGTATTGCTCGTACAAACTCACGGACGTTGCCCTCATTTATAAGCTCATCGTTAAGTTCTGTATCAAGTCCCACTTCTTCTTCCATCTTTTCAGCAAAAGAAATTTCTTTCACATTCACTTCGTCTTTTATAAGTTCCAAGTATTCTTCTTTATTTTCTAATTTTTTACTTTTAACTTTTAACTCGCCGAGCGGTTGTCTCACTTTTATGCCCGCAAGATTCCTCTTTTCGAGCGCCAAAGAAACGACTCTTCTCACCTCTTCCATATTTTCCAAAACTTCTTTGTTTGGCCCCTCGACTTCGCTCGGGGTAAACCACTCGCAAAGATGCACACTCTCCGGGTCTTTTTCGGATTTTACCTGCATATACAAATCTTCAGCAAAAAATGGAGTAAACGGCGCCAAATATTTTGAAAGCTCTTTCAAAACAAAAAGGGTGGTCGAGAGAGCGTTTTGTCTGTCCTCTGTATCTTCCGATTTAAATCGATCACGAGACCTGCGTATATACCAAGTCGAAAAGTCGTTTGCAAAATCTCTTATTAGTCTTGAGGCTTCAAAAATTTTGTATTTGTCTAAATACTCTGTCCCCTCTTCCAGCATTTGGTTCAGTCTAGAAATAATCCACCTATCTAGAATATTATTACTTTTATTTTCAGGCTTTATGTTCGTACCTGCATGTAGAGAATAAAAAGTTAGTACATTTGAAAGAATGTTGAAGACTTTTTTAACGATTTCATCAACCGTACGTTCATCAAAATTTTTCGAGTCTCCAGGTTGGTTGACGCTATACATCCACAACCTGAGAGCGTCTACTCCATACTTATCTATCATTACCCACGGGTCAACGATGTTACCGAGAGACTTGGACATCTTTTTGCCCTCACTGTCTAAAATATGCCCGAGGCAAATTACATTTTTGTACGCTTTGCCTTTATCCAAAAGAGTGCCGATAGCGTGCAATGTATAAAACCAACCTCGGGTTTGGTCTATCGCTTCAGAAATAAAGTCGGCCGGATAAAGAGCTTCTCTGCCACTAAACGGAATATGATCTTGAGCAAAAGGCATGGCTCCTGAATCAAACCACACATCCATAACTTCTTTTACTCGTGTTAATTTATTTCCATCTTCATCAACAAGCTCAATTTCATCAATATAAGGCTTGTGCAAATCAAGCTCATAATTTTCATTGTGAGGAAGAGGGACAAAATCAAGTTCTATAAATTGAGCCAGACCAACTTCGTATAGAGGATTTTCTTTTATCTTCTTGGTAATATTTTGGCTTGAACCTTCAGAAACTATTTGAAGTGCATCTATATCTCCATCGTGTGTAACAAATAAGATGTTTTTATTTTTATACTTATTGTCTATTTCATATAAAAACTCCCCTATGCGTTTATTTAAATCATCGAGACTCTCTCCACCTTCTGGAGCTTTTTCAAATCTTTCCTCAAAAGTCTTAAAATCATTGTAATACTCAGTAAGGGTTTTACCTTCATATTTTGGGCCTTTTCTAAATTCCCACAAACGATTATCAGTAATAATTTCAGCGTTTAATCCTATTTCATTTCTTACAATTTCAGCCGTTTCTAAACATCTTGGGAAAGGAGACGATAAAATGGCGTCTATTTTTTTATTTTTTAGTTTTTGGGCTGTTTCTTTCACTTGCATTCTTCCTTTTTCTGTAAGATGAAAAACGTTTTTGAGATCGTGGTTAAGTACCCCTTTTACGTTTTTTTCTGATTCTCCATGTCGCATTGCGACATATTTATTTCCACTTTTTTTAGTTTTCTTTTTTAATTCTTCAATACTTCCAATTACTTCGATTTTTCCGTCTTGCGACTGCCAAACTGGAAGTGGTGTACCCCAGTACCTCTCACGTGAAATTGCCCAGTCTTTGATATCACGGAGCCATTCACCAAACCTGCCCTCCTTTATAAAGGAAGGTTCCCAATTTATATCTTCATTTTCTTTCACTAGCTTTTCTCTAAGCTCTGACATCTTTATATACCAAGAGTCTCGAGCGTAATATATGAGCGGGGTCTTACATCTCCAGCAATGCGGGTAAGAGTGTTCGTATTTCTCTTTTTTAAAAAGAAGACCTCTATGTGCTAAATCTTTTATTATTAGAACAGCAGTTTCTTCGTCCTTAACAAACTTGCCAGTCAAAAATCCTGTTCCTTCTTTAAAAGTACCGTCTTCATTTACAAGATGATATTTGGGTAATCCAATTTTAGTACCAAGGACAAAATCATCTTGCCCATACATTACCGCGGTATGAACTATGCCGGTTCCATCTTCAGTATTAACAAAATCAGCTTCATAAATTTTATAGGCCTTTTCAAAAGCTTCGCTGTTTTTATCTTTAAAACTTTCTTCCATGAATGGATAGAGTGGTTCATACTCCATACCCACCATCTCACTTCCTTTGTGGGTAGCTATGATTTCATATTCTTGATTCAAGACAGAAAGTCTTTCTTTAGCTAAAACCAATACTTCATCTCCAACTTTGGCTTCTACATATTCAACTTTTTCATTGATAGCCAATCCTACATTGCCAGGGAGAGTCCATGGGGTTGTGGTCCAAGCAAGAAAATAAGAGTTTGGAAAACTTTTGATTTTAAATTTCACATAAACAGAAAGGTCTTTTACATCTTCATACCCCTGCGCAAGCTCATGTGAAGAGAGAGCTGTGCCACAACGTGGGCACCAGGGTACTACTTTGTAGTCTTTGTACAAAAGTTTTTTATCGTTTACAGTCTTTAAAATATTCCAAAGCGACTCTATGTATTCATTTTTATAAGTAACATAGGGATTTTTTAAATCGACCCAATAACCAATGCGGTCAGTAAACTTTTCCCAAAGATCGACATATTCCCAAACACTTTCTTTACACTTTTTATTAAACTCGGCAATGCCGTATTTTTCGATCTCCTTTTTTGATTTCAACCCAAGCTGTTTTTCTACCTGCAGTTCTACTGGAAGTCCATGAGTATCCCAGCCCCCCTTGCGACGCACGTGGTAGCCTCGCATAGTTTTATATCGCGGTATTAAATCTTTAAAAGCCCTAGCTTCGAGGTGGTGAATACCCGGTTTGCCATTTGCAGTAGGAGGACCCTCATAAAAAACAAATTCGCCTTTGGGTGATTCTTTTTCTAGCGTTTTTTCAAAAATTTTGTTGTCTTTCCAAAACTTAAGGATTTCTTCTTCACGTTCCGCTGTTTTACTTCGGCCCGCCGTAGTCTTTGGCGAAGAAGGCAATTTTTCATTATTCATATAAAGAAATATAGCAGTTTTCTTTACTTTTTTCTAATCTTCCCCCTTCCCCTTCTTTACTTTAAAGAAGGGGTGACTTCTATTCGAGTTTAATGAAATTATTCTGATAGTGCTTTAATTTTTTCCTCTATTTGCTTCTTTAATAAAAACTGATTGCCATGTTTTAACAGACCAACATAAGAACTCAAAGAATTTATGTTTTCATTTCCATGCAAAGCTTTTATCGCCCGTCTTTTAGTACTGGTTCTCAAAACTCGGTAATTGGCAAAATGCACCCAGCCCAGAAAATCCACTCCCGAAGCAAATGTATTGATGGAAACTTTATTTGGATGAAGCTGTAATTTCAGCTGTTCATCTAAAAAATCTGCGATTTTTGGAGTGAGTTCTAAAAGATAATCTTTATCTCGACTCAAGATTACGAAATCATCGGCATATCTGATGTAATATTTTACTTTCATTTTATGTTTCATCCACTGATCAAATTCAGTCATATGAATATTTACCAAAAGTTGAGATGTTAAATTCCCCAATGGGAGTCCCATTCCTTCTTTTTTAGAATGAAAACTTTCAATGATTTTTAAGAGCAACCAAATTATATCTCTATCTGTTATGTGTTTATGTAGAATTTTTAATAGAACATCATGATCAATTGAGGCAAAGAATTTTTTAATGTCGCATTTTAATACCCAAACCGTTTTGAAATGATTTTTCGATTCTTGAAATGCAAATTTCCTAAACTTATTTATGGCCCTATGGGTTCCCTTATTTATCCTGCATGAATACGATTCGGAGAAAAATTTATTGTCAAAAGCTGGATACAAAATTCTATAAATCGCATGGTGCAAAAGCCTGTCTCTTACTGTAGCCTTGTGGATATTTCTTGGTTTTGGATCAGATATATTAAAATCCTTATAAGCCCCATGCTCATAAACTTTGTTTACAAGATCGCTATGCAAATCGAAAATATTTTCCATTAAATTTTTCGAAAATTCACAAACATCCAGCTTATTCTTTTTACCCGGCAAAAATTCTTCCCATGCTTTTAGTAAATTTTTAACAGATATGATATCCTCGTATTTTGTATTTAAAATTTTTTTCATAATCATAAAAATGACAATAAAGACCCCCCCCCGCAGTTCCGTTGCCTATTTTAGAGAAGCTGAAAGATAGTTACAAGATTTGGCAGGAAATTTTGCCTCACGTTTCCAAAAGCCACAGACAGACGATTGGCGCAAAAATAGATTCACTTATCATAAAAATTTTAGACTTTTCATACAGAGCCGCGTACGCAAGCGGAGAAATGAAATGTAATTTGATAAAAGAATCAATCACACACAATGATCTTGCGAAATTTTTCCTTAACGTCATATGGCATTGCAAAATTATTGATGACAAAAAATATATAAGGATATCTAAAACTTTGGTGGAAGTCGGAAAAATGCTTTTTGGGTGGAAAGAGTTTTTAGAAAATAAAAACCCCTTGGAGCGAAAACTCTTCGGGGAAAATGCATAGTTTCGGAAGAAGAAGCGGTTCTCGTCCTTCCACACATTGTCATTGTCGAGCCGGTTCACGTTCACGTTCCACTGCCGACCATTCCGGTTGACGTAGACGACCGAGACGCTTTGTACATTTTGTCCTCATTAACACCACCCATTGATTACTCGCCGAGTTGAATCGAATTCGGAGCCTTGGATTCTGCACTCCGTAACAAAACGCACCAACTATTTCTTTTTTTGATACCAGCGTACATTGCTAGTATTGAATCGCCACCCCAAGTTTTTTAAGCCGAGAATGCCAGCAATTACCAAACATTATAAACAAAATTCCCCGATCTGCCAAAGCAAACCGGGGAAAGTGTCCGAGGGACAAAAAGTCAAAGAGTCTTGTTGCGGAAGAAGAAGCGGAACCCGTCCTTCCACACACTGACATCGTCGAGCCGGCGCACGTTCACGCCCCACTGCCGACCAGCCCGGCGGACGAAGACGACCGAGACGCCAGGTTCAGGTTCTTGTTGGTTCTCTTCTTTTTTCTCCTCCACAAAAAAGAAGTTTGCCCAACCGTCGAGATCTACATCCTCGGCCGCTTCTTGTCGCTCAACGAGCGACTCAATGACAGGCAAAGTGGTTACGCAACCACGCTCTCGGAGAGTCTTTGCGAGCACCGAGATTTCTCCTGTCACTCCCAAAAAGCTCTCGACTGCCTGTTTGAACGTTCCCGGCACAATAAACTGCTGAACCGAGAACTCGCTCGCCTCCTGTGCTGGTTGGTCGGCGGGAAGCCAGCGGATGATGTCGGGATCTGGATCGTAGTACCGCTTTCTGTCGGCAAAACAATCCGCCGTTTTCTTCCCTTTTGTCGCAACAACTTTGACAGTTGCGACAAACGACAGAAATGATTTCATTACAATCTTCGCCTGGCCAGCAAGGACACTCAAGATTTTCTTTAACGTGTCTCCATCCTGCCCAAGTTGCCGAAAGTGATCAGCTTTCCAGCCATGCGCCTCTGCGGCGTCAGCAAACTGGTTCATTTGTCCAACGGAAAGAGTAGACATGTCCACTCCCTTTCTGGGCTCATGAGCCCTTTGATTTCTGACTAAGATTATACACTATAATATATAAAAAAGTCAATGGTTTTGGCAGAATGGGGTTATTTTAAGGCTTTTTTAGGTTTTTCCCCCTCTTAATTTAAGGTAGGGTGATTCACATTTGAGTTCGTAGTTTGGTCCCCCTCTTTAAAATAAAGAGGGGTTAGAGGAGATTATTTATTAAGAGGCGGTTGGGGAAGTTATTGATCTTTTCGCTCTCTCAAATTCATCTGGTAATTCTGATTCTATTTTTATAAACTGTCCGTTTGGCAACTCAAGACTTATTGAAAGTGCATGAAGAGCAAGGCGCAAGAACCCGAGACACTCTTCCGAACCGTCACAAACCCTACCCCGACCATACAACTTGTCACAAACCACTGGGTGGCCAACGGCTTTCATGTGAACCCTGATTTGGTGCGTCCTTCCTGTTTTTGGTTTTATCTCCAAATAAGAAAATTTGGAGTTTTCTTGTTCGGCCCCCCTCTTAATGTACTCGCCCGGCGAAGCCTTGGCGAAGCGGGGAGAGGGGTTGGGGGTGATACCCCCTTGAGCCAAAACCCTATACTCCGTCACCGCCTCCCTCAATTCCCCTTTCGCTCCAAACTCTGCCGACCACTTCCTAAAATCGCTAGCGCTTCTGCCTATCGCTTTATCTATGGTGCCACTCATTTTGTCTTCAACAAACTCCCCCCAAACCACTGCATTATAAATTTTTTCTACTTTTCTATTTTGAAACTGCTCTTTCAAAAATTGATGCGCCTCTTTTGTCTTGGCTACCAAGATAGCACCACTCGTTTCCCTGTCTAACCTGTGCACAATCCCCGGTCTTTTTATTTTTTCTCCTGTTTGCAAAATTTGTTCCTCCCCCACTTCAGAAATTTCTGGATAATTTTTAACAATCCAATCAACTAAAGTTCTTTCTTTGCTTCGTCCATTACTATGCACCATCAAACCGCTCGGTTTATCGAGTCCTAGTATAAATTCGTCCTCATATATGATTTTTGGTTCCATTGTGTTATTATGCCACAAAACGCGCGCTTAGCTCAGTTGGTAGAGCAACCCGTTTACACCGGGAAGGTCAGGAGTTCAAGTCTCTTAGCGCGCACATTTCGACTTCGCTCAATGTAAACCTATTAAATTTATGCCAAAAGAAAACTACAAAGTAATTTTGTTTTACAAATTTGTAAATCTGGAAAAACCAGAAGAGGAAGCCGAGAAACAGAGAAAGCTTTGTACTTCTTATAATCTTAAAGGCAGAGTTTTACTAGGAAAAGAAGGCATTAACGCCACACTTGAAGGAACAGAAGAAAATATTGAGAATTACAAAAGCGCAATGCGAGAAGACCATTTGTGGAACGACATTTCTTTCAAAGAAAGCCCGAGTGATGGCTCATCATTCACTAAATTAAAAGTTAAAACTCGAGACGAAATAGTGACTCTAGGTAGCGGCACATTTGATGTGCAAAAAGAAACTGCGGCAACAGTAACAGCTGAGGAAATGCAAAAAATGTATGAACAGGACGAAGACTTTGCCGTGCTCGACTTGCGCAATGATTATGAGGTAAGGGTTGGATATTTTGAAAACACAGTAAACGATAAGTTGGGCTTCAATCTTCAAAACTTCAGGGACTTGCCGCAAAATATAGACAAGCTCGAGACTCTAAAAAACAAGAAGGTTATCGCTGTATGCACCGGAGACATTCGCTGCGAAAAAGCTACTTGCCTACTTAAAAGAGAGGGGTTTAAAAATCTTTACCATCTCAAAGACGGCATCCATGACTACATGACTAAATACCCAGCCAAAAATTTTAAAGGATCTCTCTTTGTTTTTGACAATAGGATGACGACTCCAGTGGTTGATTCGGAGAGAAGAGAGATAGTCGGCAAATGCGAATATTGCAAAGAAAAATGCGAAAAGTTTTGGAGCGATGACTCTGTCCGGCCCTCTCGCAAAGTTATCTGCTGCGACCCTTGCGCCTCCCTTCACAGCGATACTCTCCGCAGTTGCATGCCGGTTTAAAAAGTCTTTATTTTTCAGCACTTTTATTATAGAATGGCAAGGTAAGTAAATATTGCCTCCGTAGCTCAATGGATAGAGCAGTGCTCTTCTAAGGCATTGATGTGGGTTCGATTCCTGCCGGAGGCGCCAATAAATTTACATCGACGGGTCTTTGGGGAGAGAAACTGGTTGGTTTAGAAACTCTTTGCGCTTATCCACTGCTGATTTTAATCTCTTAGCGTTGATCAGCTCCTCTCCACTTATAAGCGGTATATCTTTCTTGTAGCTTTCAGTGTAAACGGAACGGAAAAGATTGAAACCGACTATAGCAGTAACAAACAGGATCAAAAAAAACAAAACCAAAATTAAAGACCAGTGCTTGGTTTGGTTAAAAATAAGAGGCCTCAAAGAGCTGATTGCTGGAGCACTATTTTTTTTGAATTTAAAAATATTCATCCCGTTACTTAAAAATTACATTTTTATTTGTTCCTAAAAACTACAAATTCGATAAAGCCCGACCAAAACCCGGGATTTTTGGCATCTAAATTAACTTCTTCAATCAAAACGCCAAATTCCATTTTTTGGAGTTCTTCAAGAAAACTCACAACACTTTCCCAAGAACCCTCGATTTCCATCCTTACAACAACATCTTCTTTCTCGCTTTTAGACGAGGCATCTTTTACGCTAAGGTCACTAATTTCAAAAGCCAGCTCAGATCTTCTTCCGGCTTCTTCGATTTGCTCTATAAATTTAACTTCATCTCCTTTTTGGATAAAAAACTTTCTCAGAGATTCAATTTCTTGTTTGTAAGCATCGGCGGCAAATTTTATGGCTCTGACTCTCTCTTCCCTGCCTGATTTAGATTCTGTATCAGTGTAATAGCCCTCAATTTTATCAATTTCACCAAAAACCAAAAAAAGTCCGGTGGTATAAATCATTATACATGTGACTGTCGCAGCCAAAGATGACACTATTAGAGTTTTTTTTGGAATCCAATTATTCATTTTTATTATTTTTTGTAGGCACAACCGTAATGTTCATTGAAAATGGGAGATCTTTTTCTCGGGTAAGAGAGCCGACCGGCACCTCTACCGACTCAAAATCTTCAGATTTATTTAAAGATTCGCTGAAACCAACCAATGCCTCTCTTGTCTTAGAAACACCGGCAATAGAGACAACGATACTAGGATTAGCTTGTTTTGATTTTTCTGATTGCCTTTTTAAAGCCACTGATTCAAGCCGCACACCCTCTGGTAAGTAAGAAATGATTTTTGACAAAGATCCAATTATTTTGATCTGACTGGTGTCAGCTTCGATAAATTCTAGTTTTGCCTCTATTTCATTTGGAAGCGAGAGGTAAGCTTTTGTTAACTCGGCGTTTTCTGACTTTGACGCAGAACCATCAGAAATCATCATGGAAAGCTGGGCTCTAGTCAAAAAATAAGACGGCAAAAGCATAACAGAGCCTATGACCATAGCGGCAGAAACCAAGAGAGCCGCCACTACCACTGATCGGGCTCTAAGACCTTGCTTTATCAAGTGCTTTTCTGTTTGAGGCAATAGATTCATTTTTTATTACAAAATATCTGACAAGACCGCACCTATTGGACCAGCCAAATTTAAAGATTCTTCGTAACTTATGTTTGGAGTTTTTTCTTCGACGTTTAATATCCTACTCCAAACATTACCCAGCTTTACTTCCCTTTTTGATAAATCTTTCTTTGAAATACTCCCGACTATTTTGTTAGCCGCTTCGAATTCACCACAGACAAAAACTTTTTTGATCGGAGACTTCTCTTCCTCCTCATAACGAGAGGAGTATTCTAAAAACTTATCGTATTCGTCCAAAAAGTTATTTTCGTATGTGCCTTCATAAACGTAACGCAATGTTGCAAATATAACAGTAGAATTTTTTACTAAATATATACCAATCCTGTCATTTCTTGCATGAACAACACAGGCTGAGCCAGAAAAATCTTCTGGTATCACAGCCTTTGCGATAGTTTGTGACTCGGGTACAGCCCCCACAGCATCAAAACCGCCAGCCCGCACGGCCTCAGTGAATTTCTCCACCTCTCTTTTAACTGATGCGGCCACTAAAACATCAGCTTTGTATTCAGCGTCGAGATTGTCGACTTGCAGAGGTTCGAAATCAAAAATTGTTTCGTTGAGACCGAGAGGCACATTTTCCTCTATAACAAAGGCTATATTTTCGCTTATGTTAGCCCCCTTAACCACTGATATTTTGGTCCTAAAAATATAGATCAGCTCGTCAGGTACCGCAAATAAAACAAACGATTCTGATTTAAAAAATTTTTTAATTTCAGAAATCTTTTGGGACACTTCTTTACCGTTTACTATCTTGCCGTCGGATATCAAACCTTTTTCCAGAGGTACGACAATGCTTTTAACTTCAGGATTGGCCATAGACCCACCCAAAGAAACTGCCTTGATGTTTGAATTAGAAAAAGACATTCCTATATGCCGGGGTGTCATAAAATTAGGAGGAGGAAAATATTTAAAAACATTTTCAATCTTCATGTGAAAATTATATCACACTCATTTTCTATCTAAATACGATTGGAGGATAATGGCGGCAGCGGAGGCATCGGTGGAGTCCTGGGTGCCGCCAAGCTCACGAGAGGTTTGATTAGCTTGGAAAGAAGTTAAAAATTCTGGTTCAAGAAAAATTGGAAGATCTGTTTTTTCTTCTAAAAGTTTTTTGAATTTTTCTATTTCAGCCATTATTTTGTTGGGTTCCCCTTTAAAATTTTTAGATTCACCCAAAACCACTACCGTAATATTTTTTTCTTTTATTATTTTTTCTATTGACTCGACAAGATTTGGGTCATTTGGCACAACAACCAAAGGAAAGGCCAGGTGCCCTTCATCATCAGAAATAGCCAGCCCCACCCTCTTACTGCCAAAATCAATTCCTAAGTATTTCATACTATAATTATGATTTTCCACTACGAGACCTTCGGTAAAATATTTTTCTTATCTCTTCGACGACAACAACTGAAGCGGCAACCGGCACTAGGTAAAACCATTCATTGACCGAAAGAGGTACGACATGGAGCACTTTTTGCAAAAATCCGTTATGGAGGGCAAACAACTGCAAAGCAATCACCGTTATGGTGGCAGCGACTAGCCAGAAATTTGAAAATGGGTTCGAACTAAAAACAGATTTTTCTTCCGAACGACAATTCCAAGCATTAAACCACTGAAATGCCGCCAGAGTTACCAGAGCTATGGTTTGAGCTTTTATAACTTCTTCACCGATAGAGAGGTAGTGTAAAAATATCCAAAATGTTCCGATGGCCATAGGCAGCGACATAGTAATCATGCGCCCAGCCATCAGCCTATCAACGATCCATTTTTGAGGTTTTTTGAATTTTTCCTTCATAAGGACCCTCTCTTTCGGCTCCATAGCCAAAGCCACCGTCAAAAATCCGTCAGTAACAAAGTTGAGCCATATTATTTGAGTTGCAAGGAGTGGCAATGGAAAACCAGAAAAAATAGCTGTCGTAATTACCAAAATTTCTCCAAGACTAGTAGAGAAGAGATATAAAATTACTTTTTTTATTGTTTTGTATATGCTTCTACCCTCTTCTGCCGCTCGCACTATACCGGCAAAATTATCGTCCAGTAAAATTAAATCCGATGCTTCTTTGGCAACCTCGGTACCTATTTTACCCATAGCCACACCAAGATCTGCCGCTACCAAAGAAGGAGCGTCATTCACCCCATCACCCGTCATGGCCACTATTTCACCTCGTTTTCTGAAAGCTTCTATTATACGAAGTTTGTGTTCCGGAGTAACACGAGCAAATATGGTCGTATGATCAAGTTTAGATATTAGCTCTTCCGCATCCATCTTGTTTATCTCTTCTCCAGTAAGAATATTGTCTCCATCTCTAAAAATACCCGCCTGTCTACCTATAGCCTCCGCGGTCAACCTATGGTCTCCGGTTATCATGACAGGGTACATACCAGCGGCTCGCACATTCATAACTGCATTTTTAACCTCTTCGCGTAGCGGGTCTCTCATACCCAAAAAACCGACAAAAGAAAGTGTCGGCAAACCATTTTCGCCTCTAACCTCTTCTGCATCCACGTTAACCGCACAAGCAACAACTCTCAAACCCTCTCTAGCAAACTGGTAAAAAATGGCTTCGATTTCTTTTCTAATGTTTTGATCCATATCTCGTTCGCCCTCCTCTCTCCAAACACGCTGACACAAACCCAAAACCTCTTCTGGTGCTCCAACGACTGATACGAAATTTTTATTGTCGATGACTCTTTCGGTTGTGTGATATTTTTTTACATAATCAAATGGTTGTTCGCGTTTTTTCGGATACTCTTGCTCTAACACATCCCGCACAAAACCGATTTTTTGAGAGAACGAGAGCATTGCAACTTCGGTAGGATCTCCAGCTGTTTTCCAAACCCCCTCCTCTTTCAACCAAGAAATTTTGGCGTTAGTGCAAAAAGCTGAGACCTTGGCGATAAATAAAAGTTTTGGATGACTCAAAGGATCAACGACTTTATTTTCAAACAAAACCTCTCCTTTTGGTTCATAACCGTCACCCTCGATTTCAAATTTGCTTCCCCCAACAAAAACCTGACTTACCACCATTTCATTTCGAGTGAGTGTCCCAGTTTTGTCGACTGCCACCACTTTAGTTTGACCAAGAGCTTCTACCGCCTGCAAACGTTTTACGAGCACATTATGCCGTGACATTCGCCTCACACCAGTCGCGAGCACAAGAGTTATGACTATTGGCAAACCCTCAGGTATAACCGAAACAGCGAGAGCTACTGTGGTAGTAAACATGTACTGAAGGGATTTGCCCGTTAAAACTCCAGCACCAATCAGACACAAGCTTAGAACAAATACAGCGATAATGATCGCGCGGGAAAGATATCTTATATTTCTCTTAAGTGGTATTTCTGTATCTATAGCTGATATTTCTTTTGCTATTTTTCCTATCTCGGTTGAAACCCCAGTCGCGACCACAACTGCACTTCCGTTACCACTAAGCACATTTGTGCCTTTGAATACCATGTTTTTTTGATCCACGATTGGGATATTACTTGCCGTTATTGGTTCGTGTATCTTGGCTACCGGCTCCGATTCTCCTGTAAGACTTGCTTCATCTATTTTTAGGGTGTTTTCAAAAATAATGCGTCCGTCTGCGGGCACCTTTTCGCCTTCCTGCAAGATCATCACATCCCCAGGCACAACTTCAGTTCCTTTGATAATAATTTCTTTGCCGTCCCGCATAACCGTTGCCGCCGTCTCTGTAAATTTCCTAAGAGCAAGAAGAGTATTTTGAGCCCGACCTTCCTGTATAGAACCAACAACAGCATTAAAAACTAAAACAATCCCAATAATAAGAGCATCCACCCTGTCTCCCATCAAAAAAACAGCGGTAGCGGCCGCGAACAATACATATATAAGAGGACTCTGAAACTGCCTGATAAATATTGTTAATAAGTTATCAGTTTTCCCTTCCGGCAATCGGTTTTCTCCATGCAACTTTATCCTCTCTATAGCTTCTGCTTGAGAGAGTCCGTTTTCGCGAGAGACCAATCCCTCTAAAACCTGAGAAACAGTACTTGTGTGCCACGACATAATAGGCCTGTATTTTAGCATTTTATGCACACGGTTAGCTAGACACCCTTAATTTATATGTGAGATAATTTAAAAGACGTGTAGTCGTAAACTATTATTATTTACTTTTACTTAATTTATTAGATATGCAAAAAATAAAAAAAATGATGTCGAGATCTGCTATTGCCGTTGCGATCATAACCTTAGCTATGTCGGCCGGAACTTTTAGCTCCGCCAAAAACGTTTCCGCCCAAAATACAGCTTACCCAGTCTCAACATTGACCGATACAAATGATTTCAACTTCCTCCTGCAAGTTCAGGCCGTTTCTTTCAGTAACGGCAAGTGGACATATAATTTTATATGGAACAGAACGCGTAACGCAGAAGGTAGAGTTACTATTTCTCCAGCGGCAAATCAGTATGCTTACGCCGCGACTCTTGACCCAGCCCCCAAGGAAAGAGGCCTCAGTAATCCTCTTGTTGTACAGCTAGATCCAGCCACAAGATATACTTTTAGATATTATGCTGCTCCAGGCGCCGATTGCGGTGCAAACCCAGATAGCTCAACAGATCCTGATTGTATCTTGATAAGGACAGTTTCTTTTAATACCAGAGACGCGCAGGGAAACATAGTACCAACATCTGAAATACCAATATCAAGAGGTGGCACAAAGATAGAAACGGTCACATCTCTGCCAGATTCCGCATCGAATACAACAACTGGTGGCACAAGCGGAGATTTGCAGTCACAAATAAATCAGCTTTTGGCCTTGGTGCAAATGCTTATACAGCAACTTTCTTCACAGGGAGTATCTTTGACCAACATAAGTTTGCCCTCTACTGGAACAACAAACGTAACACCAACTGGTACCACCAATAACACCTCACAGGTACCCTCAACTGGCCCAGTATTCTTTTCTGTTGGCAGTAACGCCAACCTAGAAGGAGGAATCCGCCAAGCGGCAGAGCCATTACTTGTAATAACAAACCCTACCTACAATAGAGTTTTCAATAACCTTGCGGGAGGTTCTGATGGCACTGAAATGCTTGAGAATGGCACTTTGACCAGAGAAATATGGGTTTATGCGACCGAAGGCAGAAAATTCCTTACTTGGGTTGGTTACTACAGTAACTCAGGTTGTACTGATTCTAGTTTGCAAGTTCAAAGATCTTGGAATCTGCCTTCTGGCATAACTTTCAAACAAAGTTGTTCGAATGACAGAGGAGCCGTAACCGATGGAGTACTCGAAGGATCAGCCAGAGCTGCCGGTGAATACACTTCTACTATCACCACCACCAAAACAACATCATCCGGCACTCAAAAAGCAGTTACAAAAATACGTTTCTTTGTGCTTAAGTCTAATCAATCTTGGCCAGTTACTGTAAACCCGATAGGATCAGATGGACTCCAAACCACCGGCACCTTAAATCAGGGTAGCAGGGCCATGATAAATTGGTCTCAAGAAACACAAGTGACTGGATCATACTTCTCTTCTCAGGTTGACATATGGATAGCTCCCCTCTCAGGAAACTCTGGTAAGCATCCGGATTTTGTTACAAACAAACAACTCGTAGCAACCGGAGGCGAAGCTAATAGCCTTATTTCCGATTGTAACAATAGCACCAGAGGCGGAGGTGACCCGTACAAAACAGGTTGCGGCTCTTACAACTGGATAGTAGGTAAAACTTTGGGGCAAAATATGGCTCCAGGAGATTACATAATTTATGTGACTCCGCATATGCCAGCCTCAAGTAATACTGTGATTGGCGGTCTCTACGGAGGTTGCGGTTTAGTTCAAGATTCAACCAGCAACAGAGTTACCCTAAACGCTCTTCAAACACAGACGGTATTTGGTGGCAGCGGTAGCGCCGGCACAGGATTAAAACCGCAAACAGATTGTTTTGGTTACTCATATGGCTGGGCAAGGATAACCATAGCTCAACCTTCAGCCAATTCACAACTTCCAAACACTACACCTGGCATACTTCTAGCAAGCTTCTCTGATATAGAAGGAGGTCTATCATACACACGAAGAAATTCTTCTGGCCAGGTTGTTAAGCAAGGATCGGTAGGCATAGGGACAGGCAGCAATACTGACCAAGCTGGTTGCACCGCAAACGAAACAGCCGGAACTTCTTGCGGAATTACCATAAACGCAAGCGCTGGTGACACTTTGCAAATAGATTGGAAATCTATGTACAGAGGTCAGCCAGCCGGACATTCGTTTGACTCAAATATTTGGATTAGCGGACCTTTCGATAGAGGTAACGCGACCGAACTTGCAGCAATCAGAGACTGTACTCAAAACATAGCCCCTGGCGGATTCGGCCCTACTCCATCTCAAGGATTTATGAATAGCTACCAAGGAAGCAAAACATTTACCATAAACTCTTGTCTTTCAGGCAAAGTTATCTACCTAACTTACACTGTTTGGATGTACGGTTGTGGCAATGTGGCTGGAGGAGAAAATTATGTGGCAAGCCAAACAAATCCGAACTTGGTACTATCAAGCGGACAGACCTCTTGCAGATTAGCAGTAAAAGGAGAAGGCACTATAACAGTTAACGTTGACCGCAACAGTAACATAGGAGAGATCGTATCGGGAGTTCCATATTCAGTTCCAACAGCTCCTTATGTTGAGAATACTTTCTGCACCACAAGCAACAGCGATGATCCAGCATTTGTTGCCGGCAACAAATTCATTGCTGCATGGAATTACCCAAATATAGCCTTCAATTCTCTGCGAGATAAACTGGTTTTCCGATCAGCCAAAGGCTCTTCTTACTCTTATCAAAATAACCAGTGGGTAAAAACCAATCCATCACTTGATGATACTGCGAGAAATGCCGTAAATATCGGATGCCCTTCAGGTACAACCTGTCACATTAAAGACAATGACGTGTTGGCAAACCCCAACGACCCTTACAGACAAGAGACCTACTACTGGGTTACAGACACCCAACCAGCCACCACCTACTGGAACAGGATTGCCTTCGTAAAAGACTTTGGTCTTCCAACTCAGACGATAATCACTGAAAAAACTTGGTCCTGCAATACACAAAGTGGCAACACACCTCGTTAAAACCTAACTTAAGCAAAATGAAAAAAGTAAAAGTTATCACAGGAGCCATTTACCTCCTTCTCTGTTTGAGCGTCGCCACTCCAGCGTTTGCCCAAACCTACACAACATCCCAGATGACATCCCTTATCGACAGTATAAGGCAAGCTCTCAATGCCCTAAGCACAATTGGCGTTGGCGGCTCTTACACAGGACAATCTGGGACAGGTAATCAAACTTCTTCGAGCGGATTCCCTAAAACGGTATCTGTTAATATCAACTTTTTGAGAATTTTGTCTACTCCAGATACAGCAGGCGGAGTTATAGGTTCTCTTACAAAAAATCAATCTTTCGTAGCAACTTCTCAGGTATCAGGTGAAAGTGTTCATGGAGAGAGCAGATGGTGGGCGCGCCAAGGCGGCGGATACGTTTGGTCTGGTGGCACAAATCAAGGCTCTAGCGCTGGTGGTACGGGCTCTACTGGCACAGGCTCAGGAAGTGGTGGAAATACAGGGGGAGCTGGCGGATCAACAACCACCGGCCCCACCCCAGGCACAGGTAGTGGTAACTGTTCGATCGTAGGCAGCCCGCTTTCTGACGGGATGAGCGTTGTAGCGGTCGTCGGAAATCTAAACAACGCAGTGCCGGTGACTGACGGCAAAGTTACAGCGGGAGCTTCTGTCTACATGTTCAGCCCCCTTGTTGAGACATATGACGGCTGGGCAAAAGTTAGCGTAAACGGAGTTGATTACCCAGTCGCTGGACCAGGCACTCCTCCAGTCGGCTCTCTGCCCTACTCAACTTCAGGTCAAAATCACACTGCACTAAATCGCTTTGACATCATTGTCCCAAATTTACCAGTCCCCGATGGTAGCGACATGACAATAAAACTATACCGAATGAACGGCGATCAAACTCCTTACGTAGTGAAAAAAACATTCAGATACTATTCCTCTCTTACTCCTACCCCATCAGACCCATTCATACTACCTAACGCGAGCTTGGGACAAAACTATTCCGCTCCTCTAACTGCAAAATGCGGAGGAAGTGTAGCTTGGCAGTATTCACCAATACTCGCAGGTGTTTTACCGAAAGGTTTTAATATAACCAACAGCAACCTTGTTTATAATCCCATTGGCAATTACGTAACTCCTCAAGTTGGTGATGTTGGAATTTTCCTCCTTCTCGGTAAAAGCGGGAACAATGATGTCGTACAAAAATTCAGCATGAGCGTTGTATACCCCTCTTCTGCCACTGGCTCAGTAAATACTGGCGGCGGCACTACGAGTAGCAATGCGACACAATCTTCAGGATTCCCTACCGTAAGCTCAATAAGTCCAAATTATTCAAACATAGTTGGTTTGTATGCTGGCAAGACCATCACGATAAGCGGACAAAACTTAAATTCCGGATCGGTAAGAGTTGATTTCTACCAAGGTACCGCCTATAGAGGTAGCGCCTCGAGTGTTTCAGCTCTTAGCTCTTCCTCAATACAAGCCGTGGTCCCGCCAACTCTTTCAATTGGGGCATATACGGTACAAGTAACCATCGGCAACACTGTGGCTACAAGCATCGACCCGAGCATTAGGACATTCACCGTCAGTCCGTAAATTATTTTGGGTGAGAGACAAGATCTAAAACAAAATAGGTATCGTCCACAATCTTAAAATAGAACCGCCAGCTCCTCGTCACTCGTGCTTGCCATACATCTTTCACTTCATCGTATTTTTTGGTGCGCAAAGAGGGGTGATGCATATCTCGAACTAAGAATGCTGATTGCTTATCAAACATTTTTCGAATCACTGCTGGCGCTTTGTTGTAGTTACGAGTAAATTTTGGAGTGAAATCAAGCTTCATCTTGTGACGCGTTTTGTTTTTGCTTTGTCCTGAAGTTTTTTAGATTCTTTATGCAGAGATCTCAAAAATTCTTTATGTGTAGTAAAAGGACCGTATGTCCTACCCTTTCTGACATCTTCAATGCTCTTAGCAAGTTCAGCGTCTATCTTACGGCGCTGCGCCGGTGTATATTCGTCGTCTGCCGATGGTAACTCAGGAATAACATTGATGATGCCACCGGAAAGCTTGAACTCCAGCCGATCACCCACCTTAAAACCAGCTCTGCGTCTCAGAGACTCGGGTATAACAATAGGGGTATTTTTTTTGACTGTAGTAACCATGAGCAAAGTATAGCAAATTAAATAAAAAGAAAAAGCAGGCGTTGGTTGCGCCCGCTTTTGTTTGCCCCGTTACAAGGCGATTTTACCCTTTACTTGATAGAGAAGGGGTCCGAAAGAATGGTTTGAACGGAAAGCCCGTTTACTGCGCCATCTTCACCTACTTTAGCCAGATAGATGACCTTCTCACTAGAGATGAGTGAAGACTCTTCCCCGACCCAAAACTCCAAAACCCCCGGGGAGACCAACCTGGTCTGAAGCGGAATCCGGTTGAGGAACACTTGCGTGTCCTCATCAAACCCCGCCCCTTCGACTCGATAAGTTGTCCCCTTCAGTATCTCCTTCAGAGGTTTACCATCCTCTCCCTTCAAAGTCTCCGCTCGGAGACCCACAGAGAGAAGACGTACTGAAGTTTCTGGCTTCGTGAGCCACCTGTCTGCCGTCTGGAAAAGACGGAGAAGATTCAAGGTCACAGGGTAGCGTACGGGCCTGCTCCCGGAAATCAATCCGGATTCAAACCCCGCACCCTCAAGCATCAGATTTTTGAGTTCTGATGCCGTGAGGATACGCCCCTTGCTTGCCATATAACTGGCGACAAGAGAAGCAGAAGCCGAAACCTGCGGAGCGCACCCACTGTTTCCAGTGAAGCGTCCGTAAAACCCCTCGGTATACTGCGCCACGATGTCGTGACATCTGGCGGTATAGTTGATTGGTAGCCCATGAGCCGAGAAGAGAGACAGGAATGTCTGCCCTTCCTCGCCCGAAAGCGAGGCTACACATAAAACGTGTGGCTCGTCTACACAAATAGACTTCTTCAACTTCGCCAAGTCTCCAGGAAAGTTGTCTGCGGCAGAGACAATGAGAACTTTGTTCCCCCGTTGCAAGTCGTCCAACACCTCCTGCAGTTCGGCCGGTATGCCATCAACTGCAAGAGACGTGTTTACCACCAAAAGAGGGTGCTCTTCTGATAGCGAACGTACATGCTTAAGGGACTCAACAAGTCCATTCATGTCGTCCCGGCGTAAAACCTTCTGCCCAAACAGGTTGGTGTAGGCGCCAAGCGCCTTAACCGATATGATGGTGCTCGAGGAGTTGATCCCTGCGAGACCAACGCCGTTGTTAGCAGTTGCGAATCCGATGGCTGTCACGGCAGTGCCATGAGGACCATCGTCTTGCGATGGGTCGCCACCGTCCTGAGCAAACGTACGGCTCTTGGCCGGGTCCATCCTCCCCTCAAAGTCTTTGAGGGGAGATACACCGGTATCAACGATTGCGACAGGAACATCAAAGTCCTGATGCAACACACCAATACCATACTCCCGCACCAGATCAGTGAGTCCGATCTGCCGAAACGTAGCCTTCTGGTATGGAACCAGAGGGTCGTTGGGCATATCGGCTTCACTTACCGACCGAGCAGTTTCTGTTTTTGGAAGGGGTTTGATGTCCCTCCATTGTCCTTCAATCAAACTTACAGTTTGACCGAAAGACGAAATGGCTGTCGCGCACGCGAACAGCACAAACAAAACCAAGCGTGCGAAAACGGACATCTTCCCCTCCTAGGGTAAAATTTCAAAAAAACTCGAGAAAGTGGCAAGTCAAAACTCGCCACCTCATCTGGCCGTCATTTTAATACACAATTATAGTTTTTGTCAAGAGCTTGCTGTGGAAAAGCCCAAAATATCCTTAGAACTCTTGGTAATAGAACGGTTTGAGAATAAATATTGGTGTGACTTCTTTACTACCGGTCATTATAAGGGTACAGAAAGGATCATCTCCAGTACAGTTTCCCGTCCAGCGAACAAAATCGCATTGAGGTTTTTCTATAGCTTCTAAAGTCACACTTGTCCCTTGTGGAAAATCTTGCTGACAAGTAGCACCGCAGGCTATACCAGATGGAACGCTTTCAACAGTACCGCAAGAGCTTGGATTAACTCTTAGTGTACCTGGGTTATTGCTACAATTCTCAACTGATGCGCCAGTACAGCTAAGCCCGCCACAAGAAGGAGTTGGGTTGTTACAAGTTCTTGTTCTAGTACCACTTACACACTCACTCCACTGGCTCCAGCCACCATTAACTGGCGTACAACCTCCTCCTCCGCCACCGCCATCAAAATTATGCGTGATTCCAACTGTCTTATCTCCAGCTGAGCTTTCAGTAAAGTTTATAACTCCAGTGTATGAACTTTGAACCGGAGATGGGTTATTATCTGTCATTGTCACATTTATAGTCTTAACCGATGATGGAGTTAGAGTAAACGGATTTGGTCCACCACCAACAATACTAAAACTTGCCCAAGGGATTGATTCTGAAACTCCTATAGTAAGATTTGTACTACCGGTGTTTGTAACTGTTATTGGTTGTGCTCCAGGTAGTGATCCACTTCGAGTAGTAACCCCACTCGTTGGGAAAGTTAGGTTTGCAGGACTCACTGTATATCCAATATCAGAAGGATCAGCTGGAGTTACTGTTAGATTTACAGTTACAGCCTTATTTCCTGTTTTTTTGTTTGCTGGACCTATTGGGTCAGTATAGCCAGCATACGTCATAGTTTCAGTATAAGTTCCTGGGAATCTCACGGATGGTACATCCTGTATTTGAATATTATTGCCAGAATTATAACTTGCCCCAGGAGAAAGATTTACATAACCCAACCCCAACTGTAGGTCGTTGCTAAATACAGGAGCAGAGCCTTCCGCATATCTCCACGGCTGCTCTATTGTTAAAATACCGGGACTCCCTGCGGCATTTGTAACTGTCATGTTCCCAAGGGCTGGACTGATGTTTATTAAAGTATTAGTTATGGGGTCAAGCTTAGCTGTAAAGTTAAATTCTACTGGGTTTAAACTAAAGTCATAGCTTCCACCTGGAGCAGTATCGGTAACCGTTAGAGTAGCAGAATTTACCGGGCAAGTGGGACCACCCTGATAAACGCACCCACCTCCACTAATAACCGTGCTGCCTGGGCCATTTAAATTTACATCCACCCTAGAAGGGTTACCGCTTGGTGGATTGAGTGTGGCAACACTTGGGTTGTTGGTGTTATTAAAACTTGCACAATTATAACCATTTGGTGAATAAGCTTTTACATCGAGGTCGACACCTACTACTGCCGAATATTTATTTAGAATGATGGAGCCAACAGTGCCTGGACAAGAAGTAGCCGGTCTATAAACTGTTTTTACATATTCACTCACTCCACCACAAGCAACCGCCGGAGAAGTTACATTGCTGTACACTCTTATTTTATAAGTAGTACCAGCAGCAGCTGGAGAAACAGAGAAGGTGGTCGATCCTCCAGAAACTGGATTGTTCGTTGTTACCACACCAGTACTTGTGTTCTCAAGCTCAACCCTATAAGTTGAGACCCCTGCTATTGTTCCCCAATTTACAGTTATGTTGGCCGTAGAACTAGGTAGAACATCGGGGGTAACACTTGTAACGTTTGGGTTTTGGGTACAAGCAGTAGTTGAGTTTGTGGTACATGATATTATTCCCGTGTCTTTATATTCTTTTTGGCCTCCACCGTTGATGCAAACAGCTGCGACTCTGTTGTAATAAGTAACACCTGTCTGTAAACCAGTAACCGGTGAGCTTGTAATATTGTTTGCTTTATCAACGCAATTTATTGCATCGTAAAATGGAGAACTTGGAAGCGAGCACGATCCATCAGCAACCGATGAATAGTCAGTTGAGGTTCTAACGGCGTAGTTGTCAAAAGTGCCACCAGCCGCAGTCCAGTTTAAAGTATAGCCAGTTGCAGAAATGCTATTGCAAGCCAAGTTTGAAGGCGCTGAAGTTATAAGAGCACCACAACTTTGCGGTTGCACAACTAAATTCGCATTAGCACTCGGGTTACAATTACCAAAACAATTTCCAAGAGTAGGCAGGCCTGCTCCACCGCCCACAACAACATCTCCCGCTTCCGCTCTTACATTCAATGTGTACGAACCCAAAGGAGCACCGGAGACAGCCAAAAACAGAGTTCTGCTTACATCAGGCCTACCAGTGTTGCTGTTATATAAATCAACCTTACCCACACTTGGGTTACCTGAAACCATATTGTTTGCATTGTAAATCCACCCAGCACCCGCACCAGACCAAGTAAACTGCCCGTTGTTCAAACCAGTAGCACTCGCGTAGATGTTAATATTTCTATATGGCTTTCCACTATTGAAATTAAAAGTTACGGCATAAACAGCGCTTCCTCCAAGATTTACCGTGGAGCTTACTGGGGAAATACTTACAGTGAAGTTGGTAAAACAGTCAGTTGGACCATCCAAACATTGGTTTACATCTCCAGGTTGCACCTGGCTACCGTCAGGGTATTGAGTGACTGGTACGCATTGTCCAGCTTGACACATTCCCACATAACACGGGTTGCCGGGTGTTCCATCACAGGCAGTTGATGAGCCACTTGGTGAGTAGGTGCTCGAGGATTTTATTTCCAAAGTACAACTTGCACCAGAAGGAAGATTTGTAGACCAAGTACCGTCACCAGCAACCGGCTCTGTGACATTAGTAAGTGATCCGCCAACACTACACACATATTCTGCAACTGTACCCGGCTGAACAACACCACCAGGAATGTTGAGTATCGAGCCATCAACTGGCACCTGGCTACCAATTGGCGCAAAGGTCCTAGGTTTGCCACCAATCTGTCCACTTGGTTGCCACCCGTCTAAAACTTGCCCAAAAGTAACGTGATTGAAAGGGTTACCACCGCCAGCTTGAGTGACCACAGTATTATCGAGCAATTCTTGGGAGCATCCGATCCCAGAACCTTGAGAACATGAGGTACCGTCAAGACTGACAGTAGTCGACGTTATAGTAGCACCACCAGTTTGCGCAAGAACGGTAGCGGTAGATAGTAGAGAAAAAAATAGAGCTGACAGTATAAAATTTTTTTTATTTAAATATTTTTTCATGTGTTTAGCGATATACAAATGATATGTCCACCGTATTTTCTCCGCTCATACTATTTTTGTTCATTGTAATAGTTATGGAAACCCGACCCTTTTGGGCGAAAATTGATTTAACATCTTCAGTGTCTAGTGTGGCTGTGATTGTCCAACCATCTTTTTTCAGATAATCGGTATAAAGTTTATAATTTTCAGCCAAAGTCTTTTTACTTATAAACTGGCGTGTGGATTGGAAAGAGCCGCTAGCTTCAGCGTTATAATTGGCATTTATCGGTACATCTTTTTCTAGTGGGAAGTTGGCTGGAAACTTTTCAGGCAAATTTTCAGCTTCAACTGGGGAAATTGTTACTTCTGGTTTTTCTTCAATCGGAACGATAACTTCCTTTTCATTAAAAAAATATTTGATACCGAGGAACAGGAGTGTAGCCAACACAACAACCGCACCCAAAATTATAAAAATATTTTTTGACGGTTTGGTGGTGGTCGGCATTTGGCCAGAACCAGGAAGAGAATTATTTTCCATAAGATATATTTTATAATTCTGGAGGTACAGAGCGCAATTAAAAGTGTGGAAAAGAAAATAATATAAAAGAAAACGGCCGCCGCGCGTATGATACGCACGGACAGCCGTCGATAGGTCGGAGGTTATTTGTTTCCCCAACCATTGCAACATTCTTGGAGAGGAATCTTTTTGAGCACTCGGACACGAATCGTATCCGAGAAGAAACCCTTCGAGTTCTGCGCCCAGACAGAGACCTTCCACTCCCCTTCGGGGAGCAGAATTCCGTCCTCATACTCGGTTACCACCGCCCCAGAAGGAGCGGCGGACTTCAAAACGTTGGAGCTCAAAACAAGCTCCGAGAACCCCACGAAAAACTTCACCTGCGATGGCGCCCCAAACATGAGCGTCGAGATCCGAAGTGGCTGACCCTCAACCAAAGTTACATCACCTGGAAGGAGTGTAACTTTGCCGGCAATCTCCACCACCTTCTGTGTGGTGAGTGTGCCATCCTTCTTTTGGATGGCGATCTCCTGCTTGGTTTCCTGCCCTGCGGCCACGAAGGCCGCAAAAAATAGAACGAAAAACGTGTAAAGGTTCATATGGTCTCCTCTACCTTTAATTATAGCACAAGCTGTTTAAAAACGCAAGAACGTTTGGATTTTTTACACATG
>CAZRKB010000005.1:4257-6557 GCA_964601125.1 uncultured Candidatus Saccharibacteria bacterium | reverse complement strand
TAATTATAGCACAAGCTGTTTAAAAACGCAAGAACGTTTGGATTTTTTACACATGTTATAATAAAGGCATGGAAAATCCGCTGATTATCGCTTTCGGATCTCAAATTTCGGGCAGAAACACCTCCTCTTCTGATTTTGATTTTGGCGTTTTTACAGGAAAACCAATTTCGTTAGACGAAAGAGTTGAGCTGTCGGAACATATAGCTCAAAAATTTGATATAAATGAGGATAAGATTGATCTCGTGGATTTAAGTACCGCTTCTCCCATTTTAAAATTTGAGGTTGCCAAAAAAGGCAGGCTCATCTCTGGAGATAATTTCGATTTTATAAGATTTAAAGTCCTGGCTCTCAAAGAATACGAAAATACTCGAAAATTTAGACGCTTCCGAGAAAAAGTAATGCTTAAAACCCATGTCTAAAGACTTAATTTTAAAAAAATTAGAACAGATGGGGGGTTTGATCACGGAACTAAAAACTCTTTTGGAGATACCTTTTGCTGAATTTAAAAACACATTTACTAACGTGCGCTCCGCAGAAAGAAATTTTCAATTGATCGTAGAGTTAGCGAGTGATATAAACGCACATATAATAAACGAAGTGGGTGAAGAAACTCCGGATACCTACAGGCAATCTTTCAGACAAATGGCTGATTTAAAAATATTAAAAGAGGAGTTGCTAAAAGATTTCGTAAAAAGCTCAAATCTCAGAAATATTTTGGTGCATGAATACGATTTTGATGAGGATAATTTTATCTTTTATAAATCCGCAAAACAGTTCGTCCCCCTTTACGAGGAGTATATTAGTTCGATTAAAAATTATCTCACTTCCAATTAAGTAAGTTTTTTCATCAGTCGAGATTTTTTGCGAGCTGCTGTGTTTTTTTTGATTATCCCCCTCTTTGCCGCCTTGTCTATCGCCTTTTGGAGTTTTGGCAGGAACTTTACCGCATCTTCCGCTTTTTTAGAGGAAAGTAGCTTTTTGTATTCTTTGATTGCCCCCTGCATATCGTCTTTACGCTTCAAATTAAAAAGCTTCTTCCTTTTGGAAGCTCGTAGGGCCTTTTTGGCTGAATCTGTGATTGGCATATTAAAAACTTAAAACTCAAATCTCAAAATTAAAGACTGGGGAAATGTAACACAAACCGGAATTTTATGCAACGGTGTGCCATTTAGGACTTTTTGTTACCATAATACATGATTCTTAATTCATAATTCTTTTACAATGTTTGGTTTTTTAGAGGGAAAAGTCTTTGATCTCAAGCCCACCAAGGCAATTTTGACCACGGGCGGAATAGGTTTTATCGTCAATTCGACATTAAACTGCCTAGAAAAGCTACGAGTCGGAGGAGAAGCTAGGTTTTGGGTACATACGGCCGTAAGAGAATCTTCCATAGATCTGTATGGTTTTGAAACTGAGGAAGAACTCAGAGTTTTTGAATTGCTTCTCACGATTTCTGGTGTTGGTCCAAAATCGGCGCTTGCCATACTCGGAGTGGCCGGTATTAGCGCGATAGAAGAAGCCGTGGCGAGTGGCGACACTTCGGCCCTAACCAAAATTTCAGGTATTGGTAAAAAGACAGCCGAGAGAATCGTAGTAGAGCTGAACGGAAAGCTTGTAGCGCGCAGCGAAAACAAAAGAGTAACAAGCCAAGACGTGGATGTTTATGACGCCTTATCATCATTGGGGTACAAAGAAAAAGAAATCCAGGAAGTCATTCGTTCGCTACCAAAAGAAATAGAGGGGGCAAACGAAAGAATAAAATACGCCCTTAAAAGTTTAGGTAAATAATGATTAATACTTAACATGCTTTCATACATAAAAAAATTCATCCCAAAGCCCTTATTCGAATTTTTCCAACCTGCTTACCACTTCGGGTTGGTTTTACTGGGAGCTATCATTTACAGATTCCCAGGCAAAAAGTTGGTGGTTATCGGAGTTACTGGAACTAAAGGCAAGAGTACGACGGTCGAATTGGTAAACGCCATTTTAGAAGAAGCAGGCTTTAAAACTGCGGTACTCAACACCATAAGATTTAAAATAGCGGATAAACAAAAAAGGAATCTTTTTAAGATGTCTATGCCGGGGAGATTTTTTATCCAAAAATTTCTGCGGGAAGCGGTGGATGGCGGTTGCCAGTTTGCGGTAATAGAAACTACCAGCGAAGGCGCAAAACAATTTCGTCATAAGTTCCTATACCTCGATGCGCTTATATTCACAAACTTAGCACCCGAGCACATCGAGTCTCATGGGTCTTACCAAAAATATCTCGAGGCAAAACTTTCAATCGCAAGAGAATTGGA
>CAZRKB010000005.1:0-4157 GCA_964601125.1 uncultured Candidatus Saccharibacteria bacterium | reverse complement strand
ATAGCCAATGGTGATGACATAGAGTCGGAAAAGTTTTTGGCTCTCAATATCAAAAATAAAATCCCCTACTCTTTGAGTGATGCGGCTGGCGTAAAAACCAGTGCAAACGGATCATCTTTTCAGATAGGCAAAGTGGTGATACATAGCAAGCTACCAGGACTTTTCAATGTCTCAAATATGTTGGGCGCTATCGCCTTGGCAAGATTTTTGAAAATCCCAGACGAAGCAATAAAACAAGCTTTAGAAAAAATTGACCTTATCAGAGGCAGGATGGAAAAAGTGAACGAAGCTGGTGCTCCGTTTGATGTAGTTGTCGATTATGCGCACACACCGGAGTCTTTAGAGGCAGCCTATAAAGCTTACGCGGGTTATAAAAAAATTTGCGTTTTGGGTAATACTGGTGGTGGCAGAGATAAATGGAAAAGAAGAGCGATGGGAGCAATTGCAGAAAAATATTGCGATCAAATAATACTGACCAACGAGGATCCTTATGACGAAGATCCGCGCACCATAGTAGAAATGATGAAAGAAGGCATCGAGAAAAAACCGGTGGAAATAATTATGGACAGGCGAGCCGCGATTTCTTTTGCTTTGAAACAAGCCGTAACCCTTCGACCCGCTTCGCAGAAGCTTCAGCGGGGCGAGCAAGCTCAGGATACCAGTAATGAGTCAGCCATAGCTGTACTCATTACTGGTAAAGGCACCGACCCATACATCATGGAGGCGAACGGCAAAAGAACCCCATGGGACGACGCGACTGTAGCTCGAGAAGAACTTAGGAAGATTTTAGATAAATAGATTTTAGATAAATTCATGCCTGAACTGCCAGAGGTACACACAACTGCAACTGGACTCAAAAAAATGATCGTGAACAAAACCATCACTGACGTCTGGTCTGATTTTCATATTGATACAGCCCATGGACACAGGAATAATTTAAAAAATGAAAAGTATTACGAAAATTTTAGAAAATTAACGATTGGCAGTAAGATCACAGACGTAAGAAGGATTGGCAAAAATGTAATTGTTGATTTGAATACCAAGTATTCAATAATTGTGCATATGAAAATGACCGGGCACTTGATGGTTGGGAGATACGTAACGAATTCTGGAGCTTGGGTACCCCTAGAAAAAGGTCCTTTGCAAGACCCCTACAACCAATACATTCATTTTTCAGCTTCCCTTTCAGACGGAAAAACTCTGGTACTTTCTGATATGCGAAAATTCGCCTCTGTGTGCATAGCAAAAACCAGTGATTTAAAAAACCATGAAGGATTAAAATATTTGGGCACTGATGCTTTAGATATAACTCTAAGAGAATTTAAAGAAAAAATTAAAGGTAAGAAAGAGTGGCCGATCAAATCAGCCCTGATGGATCAAGAAACGATCGCGGGCGTAGGAAATATTTATTCGGATGAAATTCTTTGGGAGACAGCGGTTAACCCCCTTGTCCCTGCTTCTAAAATACCGGAACAAAAACTGGGAGAAATTTTTAAAGTTATGAAAAAAATACTGCGCTTTTCTATAAAGAAAGGTGGGGACTCCAAATCTGACTACCGAAATCCCTTGGGCGAAAAAGGAGGGTTCCAAAAATTCCACAAAGTGTACGGGCGCAAAAATGAGAAGTGTGAGAAAAAAGGTTGCAGAGGTATAATAGGGAGGATGGTGGTGAGGGGCAGAAGTTCTCATTTTTGCCCTGCGCACCAAAAAATATATAAATGAACTCCCCTGTTCCAATACTTTTAATACTATTTGTCATCCTTGGGCTAGCCTATGCTCCACTTAAGGATGTAAAAAATAATCCTTCTCAAAACAACACGGGATCTTCTGCGATCAATCAAAATGGCAATCAAGAAGTATCGCGAGACGTAAAAGATATTGAGAGAGAGGTAAAAAAACTAGCTGAATCAGTAGAAGAAAACATTGAGAATCGCAACAGATCGCCTTTTTACGAAAAGGTTTATATGTCTGATCTGATAGGTCAAAGTAGCCCTGATCCAAACAATCAATACTTCTACCTTTACACAAACCTTAAACCCGAGGAGAGCGTGAACATTACCGGCTGGTTTTTTAAAAGCTCGATCACCGGCAATTACGCGATTTTAGGAAAAGCGGCACTACTTCCATTCCCATTTACCCGCACTGAGAGCGATGTCGTACTGCGACAAGGAGATAGGGTCATCATAACCACCGGCTTCTCCCCCATAGGTATTTCTTTTAGAACAAACAAGTGCACTGGTTTTTTTGAAGAAAACAGAACTTTTTACCCCGGACTTAGTTTGGAGTGTCCACACCCAGAAGATGAAAATTTGCCAAAGTTTTCATCGATATACGACAGACAAGACGAGTGTTTGGATATAATAGAAAGTTTGCCACGTTGCCGCACTGTAGGCTCTTCTTTTATAAGAGATTTGCCTGACACGGTGTCTTCTTCTTGCAAAACATACATGCGTGAACAAATAAACTACAACACTTGCGTAGCCAGACATTACAGTGATACCAATTTCCCCGGAAACGAGTACCGCCTTTTCCTAAACACCTTCTCTCACCTTTGGCGCAAGGAACACGAAAAAATAACCCTTTACGATCGAAGCGGCCTCATCGTCGACTCGATTGAATACTAGGAACAAACTCAAAAAGTATAATACCAGCGGCTACAGAGACGTTTAGTGATTCTTTGTGCCCGAGCATGGGAATTTCAACAGCAAGATCACACAACTTTATATCCTCTTCAGAGAGACCATCAACCTCATTTCCAAAAACTAAAACCAGACACTCGGATCTAGAATCTTGAATCTTGGTTTTTAAAATGCGGTAATCAATCGAGTTTTTACTTTGTTCCACCGCGACAATTTTAAAATTTTCAGATTTGAGATTTGAGGTTGCAGTTTTTAGATCTTCAACCTTCTCCCACTTCACATACTTCTCCGCACCCAAAGCCGCTTTTGAAAGTTTTTTATTTTCCCTACCAAACCTGTCTAAAGGAGTCGGTGTGTACCCACATAAAAATATTTTTGAGACCAGGGCTGCATCAGAGGTGCGAAAAATGGAGCCGACGTTTTCGGAGCTCCTTATGTTGTTTAGGATTACTACAATGTTTATGTTTTGGTCCATAACTGCTATACTACCCTTATGTTTAATCTACCGCCAGTAATGAACCCATTTCCAGACTTTTTGGTTTATTCTCTTTTGGCCCCGTTTTTTATACGGATTGTTGTTGGGTTTGTCTTCATAAACCTGGGGGCACTGTCTTTCAGAAATGAAAAAAGAAGCTGGGAAATATCCTTAAAAACTTTAAATATCCCCTCCCCTCAAATCGCCGTTAAAATACTGGGAGCAATAGAGCTTGCCAGTGGCATCATGCTTGTCTTGGGCTTTTATACCCAAATCGCAGCTTTGGTTCTGGCTCTTCTGACATTTGCCGAGTGCTATGTAGAATACAAAGACTCCGCCATTATAAAAAGAAATTTTGTTTTCTATTTGTTAGTTCTCTCCATCCTCCTCTCTCTATTATTCTCCGGCGCAGGCGCATTTGCTATAGATCTGCCTCTTTAAGACTATTCTCCGATTATTCCTTCTCCCAATTCCAATGATCACGCATGAAATTTTTTATTTCCTGGTTTAATTTATCCAAACCAGCGTTGTGTGCCAACCAAGCAGCCTCATCCAAAATTTCCCATGCCCAATCATACTGTTCAGTGGCTATGAGCAGATCAGCGTGCTCAATTTGAAAATTTACTCTTTGCTCTATCGTTCCGCTAGGGGTATCTGTTTCTTCATACTTTCTTTTTTTCCATATTTCAATTTCCGATTTCAAATTTTCTGAAAGTCCTTCTTTTTGGAAGGTTTCAGCGATTCTATTTTTAAAACTTTCAAAATTTTCTCTATTATTAATTCCTTCCATGATTTTTATTTCATTATTTTGCAATCTTGTCGTCACAAGTATTTTTCCTGACGGAAAAATCTTGCGACCCCGGCTCGCGGTTTTTGCCTTTCATCCTCGCTTTGCTCGGATTCAAACAAAAACATCGCTACGCCTCGGACAAGCTAAAAATTCAAAGCAGTTTGAATTTTATTAACGCTTGTCCGCCCGGTAGGAATCGAACCTACGACCATCTCCTTAAAAGGGAGCTGCTCTACCGACTGAGCTACGGGCG
>CAZRKB010000004.1:36523-46653 GCA_964601125.1 uncultured Candidatus Saccharibacteria bacterium | reverse complement strand
TGGTATTATTAAAACATTAACAGGAGTGTCCTAATTCAGGGGTGAATTTAGGTCTTACCTCCACTATTATATAACTACAAATAAATAAATAAGTCAACCATGTATTTATTTTAACTAAATTGGTACTATGTAAATCATGAGCGAACTAAATAAAAATGATCACAGAGAAATAGGCCGAGAGCTCGATTTGTTTACCTTCTCCGATACAGTAGGAAAAGGCCTACCTCTTTATACTGAAAAAGGCGCTGCCATAAGGAGAGAATTAGAAAAATTTGTAGTTGAAGAAGAATTAAAACGAGGCTATAAACATGTAATCACTCCAGACATTGCAAAATTAGAACTTTATGAAAAGTCTGGCCACTACCCTTACTACAAAGATAGTATGTACTCACCAATTGAGGTTGATGATGAGAAGTTTATGTTGCGACCAATGACCTGCCCACACCACTTCGAACTATATCTATCTAAACCAAGAAGTTACCGAGAGTTGCCAATGCGCATAGCGGAACTAGCTAAACTTTATCGCTACGAAAATTCTGGAAATCTTGTCGGTCTTATAAGAGTACGCTCATTTTGTTTGGCAGACTCTCATATAATTTGTGCCGACGAAGAACAGGCGAAGGGCGAAATTTTTAAAGTTCTTGATCTGATACAGTTCATTGCTTCAAAATTTGGACTCAAGAAAGGAGAGGATTTTTGGTATAGACTGTCGCTTGGTGATAGAAAAGATGATAAGAAGTATTTCAAAGATGATGCAGCTTGGGATAAAGCTGAAGAAGTTTTGCGAAGTGTTTTAAAAAACCAAGATGTTAGGTTTGAAGAAGCTAAAGACGAAGCTGCTTTCTATGGTCCTAAAATTGATATTCAAATGAAAGATAAACGTGGACAAGAAAACACTGCGTTTACCGTTCAGTATGATTTCGTAATGCCTAAGCGCTTTAAATTGAATTATATAGATAAAGATAATCAAGAAAAAGAAGCTGTGGTAATACACCGATCTTCGATAGGTGCGATTGAGCGCATAATGGCTTTTCTTGTAGAACACTACGAAGGAGCCTTTCCTACTTGGCTATCGCCTGTGCAGGTTAAAGTTTTACCGATAAGTGACAAACATGCGGAGTATGCAAGAGGAGTTTTCGAAAAGTTAATGGAAGAAGGAATTCGCGCCGAGATAGATGAATCAAACGAAACTTTGGGCAAAAAAATCCGCGAAGCAAAAACTCAAAAGGTCCCATACCTACTCGTGCTTGGCGACAAAGAAGTAGATTCAGGGGAAGTTACAGTTGAATCAAGAAGAGGAAACGAAGGTTCGCAATCTCTCGAAAAATTCCTAGAAAAAATCCAGCAGGAAATTAAAGAAAGGGAGTAAATTGCGTTTTTTTGTGGTATATGCTTTCCTAAATATAGGAGGAAAAAGTACATGAAATTGTCGGAAGTCTTGCTTTCGGGCTCACAAGCCGAGATCCGCAAGCTTTACTACAGTATCCATAAATACAGACACGATTGTTTGTTTTTCACTGTGGAAGAGCATGCGGTCACTCATGCTTACTGCAAGTTTGATTACCAAGCATTCTTCTGTTATGCAATAAAGATCGGTGGCAAGTTCTTCATTTCTTTGGCGCAAGACCCAGAGTCGGTGGAAGTTGATACAATCTCTACCGACGAGATGGAGCGGATGAAAGAAAAATTTGCTGGCAGATCTATGCGGATATTAACTCCACGAGATCTGATAGCAATGGGTATTGATCCAAAATGAGGGGGCGCCAAAAGCGCCTCTTTTCTGTTTAACCTAAATATCAATCGTTGCAAGTTTGGCGTTTGACTGAATGAAGGATTTGCGGGCAGGAACGTCGGTGCCCATGAGAACGTCAAAAATGCGGTCAGCTTCTCCAGCATCCTCTACTGTTACCTGCTTCAAAATTCTTCTTTTTGGGTCCATGGTGGTTTCCCAAAGCTCTTCGGCATTCATTTCTCCAAGACCCTTGTATCTTTGAATAGAGATTTTCTTCCCTCGGCTCGACGAAGCCTCTGACGAACCCTCTTCGCTTTCGTCAGAAGCTGAGGCGGCTTCTCCCGATTCCACCTCCTCTACGTCAGGAGAGTTACCCGTAATCTTAAATTTCTCTTCATCGGTGTAAGCATAAAATACTTCTTTACCTTTTTTAATTTTATACAAAGGAGGTTGGGCGATATAGGCGAAACCCCCGTCAATCAATGGACGGAAATATCTGTAAAGCAAAGTCAGGATGAGTGTCCTGATGTGCGCGCCGTCAACATCGGCATCTGTCGCGATAATTATTTTGTGGTAGCGAAGCTTCTCTATATCAAAAGTATCTCCTATGGCGGTACCGAGAGCTACGACCAAGTTTTTTATTTGTTCTGAGGCGAGCATTCGGTCAAGTCTGGCGCGCTCTATGTTTAAGATTTTTCCGCGCAATGGCAAAATCGCTTGAGTGCGCCTGTCTCTTCCGGTCTTGGCTGTACCGCCGGCGCTGTCTCCCTCTACGACAAATAGCTCCGCATCTTCAGCGTCAGTGCCACTCTGGCAATCGGCAAGTTTACCTGGCAGAGTCATTCCTTCAAGTGCCCCCTTTCGAAGTATCGAATCTTTGGCCGCTTTGGCCGCTTTACGAGCCCTTAGGGCAAGGGAGGCCTTCCCTACTATAGCCTTTGCATCGTCAGGATTTTCTTCTAGGAATTCAGAAAAAGATGTTCCAAAAGTGTCTTCAGTCATACCTCTGGCCTCTACGCTTCCAAGTTTGGCTTTGGTTTGACCCTCAAACTGTATTTCTCTTAGCTTAACCGAAACCACGGCTGTAAGCCCCTCGAGTACGTCGTCCCCTGTGAAGCTATCGTCACCATTTTTGATAAGGTTATTTTTCTTGGCGTAATTGTTTATGGTGCGAGTGAGCGCTGTTTTGAAACCGGTGATATGCATGCCACCTTCCGGGTTATAGATATTGTTCGCAAAGGGCATTATGCGAGCTGAGATGTCGTCTACATATTGGAGGGCGATTTCAACCATTTCTCCTGAACCCGGAGTGGTTTCTTTTTCAACATAGAAAATATTTTTATGTATCGGTTTTTGGTTTTGGTTGTAAAACCGTATTAGAGAAACAAGGCCGCCATCAAAATAAAAGCTCATACTAGGCGCGTCTAATCCCAACTCTCTCAAATAAAATGCGTCTTTTATTTTCTTTTCATCTAACTCGCGCAAATCTAATACGCTAATCCTCAAACCTTTTACAAGGTAGGCCTGCTGTCGCATGTGGTGAACCACTCTATCAAAATCTAAGTTTATTTCCTTGAATATTTCAATATCAGGCTCAAAAGTGATAATAGTACCAGTTAGTTTAGAAGACCCAACTTTTTTAACTGGAGCTTTTTTCTTGCCCTTCGAATATTCTTGAACGAAAACTCCGCCATCTCTATGAACCTCGGCTTTCATGTAAACAGAAAGAGCGTTAACCACTGAAGCTCCGACACCATGAAGACCTCCAGAAACTTTATACCCATCACCACCAAACTTTCCTCCGGCGTGGAGGGTTGTCATTATGGTTTCGAGAGCAGAAACTTTGGTCTGTTTGTGTGTATCAACAGGAATACCTCGGCCGTTATCAGTAACTCTGACGCGATTTCCAGGCAGGATAGCAATCTCTATATCATTACAAAAGCCGCCCATGGCTTCGTCTCGCGAGTTATCAAAAATTTCCCAAATTAGGTGGTGCAAACCGTCCGTGCCGGTGGTGCCTATGTACATCCCCGGCCTTCGCCTGACTGGCTCTAGCCCCTCAAGGACAGTGATTGATTCAGCTCCATATGAGCTAGCTTTGTCTTTCTTTTTATCCATTGTTTGGTATATTATAGCAAAAGCGTAACATAAAATAAAGCTCGGATTTAATCATAAATTAATGCCAATTTGAGACAATAATGAAAGAATACGTTATCCCTACAGACAACGAAAAAGAGGTTTTAGAAAGCCTTGCAGGTCGAAATGACACAGAAAGTTTGCGCATCAAGCGCTATTTGGGCATGCCTGACTTGTCTCGCACTGATGGCAGTCCACTCAAAGAGATAGTTGATAGAGCCAGGACTGTGAGCAGTCTAAAAGAGTTGGATAACATAATAATACCGGAAATCGTGCCCACAGATATTTGTTTTGATCTTTTTGATTTTCCCGCTGATCATCCGGCTCGAAGCAAATCAGATACGTACTATGTGAGTGATGAAAAAATCTTGCGCACACATGATACGGTGATGTGGTATTACTACCTAAATTTGCCAGAAATAAAGGAGAGAATCGCTAAAGGAGAAAGTGTGGGAACTGTTTGTTATGGTAAGGTTTACAGAAAAGATGAAATCGACAACAGGCACATGAATGTTTTTCACCAGTTTGGCGGGTGGTTCTTGCAGCCAGACAGCAAGGGCATAATGCCGATTGATACCTTGAAGGGAGTACTCTCTATGGTAGTTGAAGGTTTGTTTGGAAAGGATATAGAATACCAGTTTCTTGATGATACCTTTCCATATACTGACCCGTCTTTGCAGGTTGAAGTTAAGGTTGGCGATCGCTGGATCGAGATATTGGGTGGTGGTATGCCAAAAAAAACAGTGCTGAAGAAAATGGGGGTTGAAGGTTACAATGGTTGGGCTTTTGGTTTTGGTCTTGAGCGTCTGGCTATCATAAGCATGGACCTGCCGGATATTCGTCTTCTCTGGTCAGAAGATCCCCGTGTAAAAAGCCAGCTTAAGCTTGGTCAAAAATATAAAGAAGTTAGCAAGTACCCAGCTGTAACCAGGGACATTTCTTTTTTGGTTGATCAGAGCTTTGTGCCTAACGATTATTTTGATGTCATCAGGGAGGTTGTGGGGGAAGATCTTATTGAGCAAGTTGAACTTTTAGATAAATATGAAAACGAAGAGAAGTTTGGCAAGGGTAAAGTAAGCTATGCTTTTAGGATTGTTTATCGGTCTCTAGAAAAAACCCTAAAAAGTGATGAGGTTGATGTTTTGCACAAAAAACTTGAGGATGTGACCGTTAAAACTTTTGGAGCTATAATAAGATAAAATGGCGACTATAAATGAAATAATCACGTATCTACTACTTTTCTTCGCCCTGTATTTTGAGGTTTTTTTGCTCGTCACATACTTTGAGATGAAAGAAAAGAAAGCAAAGGGACCGGCTCTTTGCTCATCAACTAAAAAGCTACCGAGCGTTGCTATTATTGTGCCAGTCTGGAACGAAGAAGCTACCGTGCTTAAAACCATTTTCTCTCTCTTGAAGCTCGATTATCCCAAGCATTTACTCTCCATTTTTATAGTTGATGATGGTTCTATAGACAATACATGGTCCGTAGTTCAAAGATTTAAAAATAACAAGCAAGTGGTTTTGTTAAAAAAAGAAAATGGTGGCAAACACACGGCTGTAAATTTTGCTCTGGAGAGGATAGGTACTGATTTGGTCGGCTGTCTTGATGCCGACTCATTTGTTCATCCTCAAGCTTTGAGGCGCATAGTCCCCCATTTTGAAAACCCTGAAATAATGGCTGTCACTCCGGCCATGAAAGTGCATGAAGCTAACACCATTATTCAATTGATGCAAAAAGTTGAATATGGCTGGGCAATTTTCTTAAGACAGATATTTGCTTTTCTGGACGCCCAGTATGTTATACCAGGACCGTTTTCAATTGTACGAAGGAAGGTTTTTGAGCAAATTGGATTTTATCGACACGCCTATAACACTGAAGATATGGAAATGGCTCTTCGTATGCAAGCAAACGGCTATAAGATAGGTAACGAGTCTACCGCCACAGTTTATACAGTTACTCCAAATACCTTGAAAAAACTTTATAAGCAAAGGTTGCGATGGACGTACGGATTTATCCGAAACACGTTCGATTACAGGCATCTTTTCTTCCGTCCCCAATATGGTCATTTGGGTATGATCGTGCTCCCTACTGCAAGCTTTTCGCTCGCCTCTCTTATTTACATTGTTGGTCGCGGGGCAATTGATTACGTAAATCTATTTTGGGACAAAATAACTGAATTTAGGACTGTGGGCTTCTATTTTGAGTGGCCTAAAAATTTTGATTGGTTTTATTTCGATACCGGCATAATCACCTTCCTTAGCTTCGTGGTACTTTTCTTTACCGTAAGCATGCTTTTGATGTCTCGGAAGCTCTCCGAGGGGCGCCTGCGCATTGGCCGCGATGTGGTTTACTTCCTAGCTTTTTATTCTCTCATTGCTCCACTTTGGATAACCAAAGCCTTCTATAACGTGGTGTTTGCTAAAAGCACCAAATGGCGATAGTATAGCCACTTATGGACTGGAAGAAATACATATATACCTTCGGCATTACTGCAGTCATATTTTTGACAGCAATATTTTTGAGCAACTTTTTTAACCAAAAAAAGCTAAATGAAATTAAAAATATTGAAAGTAGAATCGCCGTTGATATACTGGCAAGCGAGACGCAGTTCTCGCTCCTCGAAGAACTTTCCTGCCGTGATATAGGTGACACGTTTCTTTCTAAAGAATTGGCAGAGCTTGGCGATAAACTCTCCTATACAGAGGAGTCTCGGGGCGCTGATGATCCGGAGGTTATAAATCTTAAAAGGTATTATTCTCTTCTTCAGATAAAAGACTTTCTTCTTTTCCAAAAGGTTAAAAGTAGGTGCGGTTCTCCGGAGGGCTTTCTTCCCCCCATTATTTACTTTTATTCAAACAAAGAAGGTGTTTGTGATGATTGTCAAAAAGAGGGTTATGTGTTGACCCGTTTGCGCGAAGAATACCCAGACTTGCGAGTTTACTCTTTTGACTACGATCTTGATTTGAGTGCTGTCTCTACCTTGGTGAATATTTATAGCATCAAAAATCAGCTACCCGCTCTTCTCATAAACGAGAAGCCTTATTACGGATTCAAATCGATTGAAGATATAAAAGAAATTATTCCAGAGCTCAAAAAACTCGACGCCGAGAAAGCCGCTCTAGAAAAGCAAGCCACCTCGACTGAAGAAAATTAATCTGAGCCAGAAGTCGGGTTCGAACCGACGACCGCCCGTTTACAAAACGGGTGCTCTACCAACTGAGCTATTCTGGCAATTTTTATTTTTACTTTTCAAACTCTAAATTGTCCTCCACTATCTTACCTTGACCATTTTTGTAACCCTGATCGATTTTTTTGAGGTAGAAAGACACGGAGCCTTTATTGGTGATGTTCTTTCTGCCCATTACCACGCTCTCTTTTGCTCTGTATTCGGCCATTATTTTAGTTTTAACATCCATAGCCCACTCTTTAAGTATCATTGGCAAGCGTATTAGTACCAAATAACGAACGCTCTGGATAAGTAACAAACAGAGGAATTTGAGTCGATTTATCGCGGCTTCCGCCTTTTGATCAAGTTTCCCTATTAGCCTAAGCAAGAAACTTCTTTTGTTATATTTAAGTTCTATTGCTTTGGCCAATACCAAAATAGAAGTTAAAAATAAAGAAGAAGCAAATACCACGATCGTCACCATTGGTTTTTAGTTAATGGAAAACCTGGCAAAGCGCCCTACTTCTATCCTCTCTCCAAATTTCTGTACGCCCTGTTCAATAAGGGAGCGAATGCTTGTTTCTGGGTTTTTAATAAACATTTGCTCGAGCAACACCTTTTCCTTAAAATAGGCTGTGAGCTTGCCCTCTACTATTTTAGCACGAATCTCCGGAGTCTGCTTACCACCATTTTTTTCAGCCTCCTTTTCATACAAATCTTTTACTTTAGACTTTTCTTCCTCGCTTACCTCTTCTATTTTGGTGTATTGTGGAGCCATCGCTGTTATGTGCATGGCGACGTCTTTGGCAAGCGCTTTGAAGTCCTCGTTTCGGGCTACGAAATCTGTTTCGCATAGAAGTTCAATCATTGTACCCACTGAACCATTGCTGTGTACATAAGAAACCACTACACCCGCTCCAAGATCCCTGTCGGCTTTTTTGTCGGCTGAGATTTTGCTCACTTTGTAGAGCATAATCTTTGCTTTTTCCATATCACCACCTGATTTTTCAAGAGCGTCTTTGCATTGCATAACAGAAACTCCGGTGGCATCCCTAAGTTCTTTTATTTGTTCGGTAGTTATGGCCATTATTATTTTTTATATGCTTCTGCTAATTTCTTTACAAAATAGCGTATGCTTGCAGTATTTGAGTCATTGGCGGGGATCGGGTAATTTACAGCTTTGATGTCGTTGTCAGATCCGCAAAGGGCAACTACCGGTATTCCCAGGATTTGAGCTTCTTTGAGCGCAGTTTCTTCGTATCGGGGGTCAACTATAACTAGAGCTTTTGGTAGAGCCGTCAAATCTTTTATACCCCAAAACATTTTTTGCAACTTTTCTATGTCTCTATCTATGAGAATTCTTTCTTTTTTTGTGTATTTAGCAAGTTCACCTTTTTCTTTTTGGGACATAAGGTTTTTCATTGTCTCTACCCTTTTAGATATTTCAGGAAAATTAGTCAAAGTGCCACCGATCCATCTAGAAGCTACATATGGTTGCTCTATACGCTCGGCCGCCTCTTTAACTGCTTCTTGAGCCTCTGGTTTACCACCAACGAATAGAACTGTGGCGTTTTCTGTAGCAAGCTTTTTAATAAACTCCAGAGCCTTATCCAAGGCTTCTTTTGTTTTTTCTAGGTCGAATATATCTACTCGATTTTTAGATCCAAAAAGGAACGCTTCTGCGCTTGGGTGTCTTCTTGATTTGCTAAACCCAAAATGAGCTCCTACTTCAAAAAGCTCGTCAAGATTTGCTTCATGTTTTGCTGTTTCTGCCATACGGATAGAAATCGTATCAAATCTCTCTAAATGAGTCAATAATCGGGGAAATCTCTCCTTTTAGGATTTTCTCAATGCCGTGCCAGTTTTTGTTTAAACGGTGATCTGTTATGCGGTCTTGCAGGATGTTGTAGGTGCGGATCTTTTCAGAACGGTCTGCTGTGCCCACTTGGATCTTGCGTTCGCTGGCGTATTTTTTATCCTCCTCTTCTCTTTTCATCTCGTCCAATCTTGCCTCAAGAATGGTCAGGGCTTTTTCTCTGTTTGCTTGCTGACTTCGCTCTGCCCTACAGCTGATGACTATGCCTGTGGGTTTATGTGTAAGTCGTACGGCAGTTTCCACTTTGTTTACATTTTGTCCACCTTTTCCTCCTGCTCGAGAGAAGGTCACTTCCAGGTCATTTGGATTTATTTCAAACTTTGTTTTTTTTCTTATTGGCAAAATGGCTACTGATGCGGTCGAGGTATGCACTCGGCCAGATTTTTCTGTAGCCGGCACTCTTTGGATACGATGCACTCCGGTTTCAAACTTCATAGCTTCGTAAACTCCTTTGCCTCTTATTTCAAAACTGGCCTCTTTGTAGCCACCCAAGGGGGACTCGGCTTCGTCTAAAACTCTCACTCCCCACCCTCGGATCTCGGCGTACTTTCTGTACATGTTGGCAAGTTCCTCGGCAAAAAGGGCTGCCTCTTCGCCTCCCACCCCAGCTCTTACTTCAAGGACTATTTCATTCGGACCTTCCGCGTCTTCCTTTTCTTCTTCTTTTAAAATATTGTCCATCTGGCTCACTATCGCCTGTTTTTGGGTTTCTATGTTTTTTAAATCCACCTCAGCCATTTCCTTCATGCCTTCCTGTTTTTGCAAATCCAAAACGTCCACCTCTTCTTTTAGTAGGCGTTCGTATTCAGAGGCCAGATACTTGGTTTTGTCGTTACTTTTATATTTTTCTAGATTATCCATAGGTTCTTGGTTTGGTCCCCTCTCTTAAAAGTAAGAGAGGGTTAGGGTGAGTTATTTCAATATTTCACACCACTCTCCGATCCACTCCCCGCCTTGCTGGCGAGGCGAGCTATCTTAAGAGAGGAAACAAAACCTATTTTTTAGCTTTTTTGGAAACAGAAGCTGCTTTTCTTTGCTTAAATTTCTCAACTCTTCCGGCAGCATCAATCACTTTTTCGTTGCCGGTAAAAAATGGGTGGCAGCTGCTGCAAATTTCAACGGAGATCTCCTTTTGTGTAGCTCCAATAGTAAATTTATTACCGCAAGAGCAGGTTACTTTGGCATCCGTATAGTATTGTGGGTGAATATCAGTTTTCAT
>CAZRKB010000004.1:0-36423 GCA_964601125.1 uncultured Candidatus Saccharibacteria bacterium | reverse complement strand
AAGAGCAGGTTACTTTGGCATCCGTATAGTATTGTGGGTGAATATCAGTTTTCATAAAATTAATCTATCAAATTCTCTTTATTTGGTCAATATTTTTAATTTTAAGCAAGGGAAAAGGCCACCGAACATCCCTTTGGCGCAAACTACGCCTATGACTTGTAAGGTCATAATCTAAGGATAGTTTTTGGTGGCCCATCTCGCAGTATTTTAGGTTCTGCTTCCTTGGCTATTTTTCGTCATTTCCATCCCCGTCGGTGCCCGATTTCGGGTTCTTAGGGGTGTTAGTCTTCCTCCAAGCCTCGGCACACTACGTGTGCCAGCTGTCAGAACTAATTACCTATGTTTAGGTTATATTAGCTGTGAAATCCTGTCAAGCGTTTAAAACCCTTCCAGTGGGTCGATCATGGTGAGTTGGATGTTTTCGGCTTTAGCCATTACCTGATCACCGTAGAAGACGTTGGCTGGTTTGCGTCCCGGGGTGCACTTGGCTCCGGAGTAGTATCGGCAAGCTGCATTGCGCTCAGCGGTATATCCACCACTCGCTGCGCCTAGGTCTGCCATATAGACAGCTGTGGCAAGTATGGCGTGTTCTGGGTTCCATGGATTTACACTTTCGGCGCTCATGCCCAAAGCAGACCCTAATCTATTTTTAAATAGTTCCCAAGTGGAAGGTATGAATTGTGATGGACCCATACCACCGCCAAAACCTCTTCCAGAAGTATACTTTGTGCCTGGGGGGCAGGAAACGGGAGTCATTTTCCAATCCTTACCAAGGCGTTCGGTTATGTCTTTGAACGGCACGGTATCTCTCGGAGCTTTCATTACTTGTTCAAAAAGCGTGCCAGTATTTTTGCCGGCGCCGTCTCCTGTGTCGATATTATTCACAAGGCAGGAGCCTTGGTTTTTACCCAAATCAGATTCTTGGGTTAGTATAGCTAGAATTAACGCCGGTCTCACACCTGTTTTTTGTGAAGCGGAGGTCGCGTATTTTAGCGCATCTCCAAAAGGTATACCCTCAGTGTCACGAAGAGCAAAGAGTGCGGCTCGTATCTGAGCGGCTTTAGCTTGCTTTTCCTTTATAACCTGTGCGTAAGTTTTTTCTTGGGTTTTGTTGATGTTGATCAATCGTTGTTTTTCAGCTTCATCTTGCTCAACCCTTTTCTTTTGGGTTTCTATTTCAGCTTTTTTGTCTGCTTCTGCAGCTCTTTTGCTATCCAAAACTTTTTTCTCTTCCTCCGTTTTGCCTTGGAGCGCCCGGATTTCTCTAAATTGATCTTCTAAAGATTTATTTAGCGAGGCATACGAATCAACATCGATAAAAAATTCAGAAAGGTTTTTGTTGCTAAACATGACTTCGACCAATGAATAGGAGTCTACCTCATTAGATTGTCTTAAAATGGCCGCCATTGATTCTTTGCCACGACTTATTTTTTCTTCAAGTTCAGATATAGTTTTATTTTTTAGGCCTATATCTCTAGTGAGTTGCTCGATCTGAATTTGTCTCTGTCTTATAAACGCTTTGGCTTCATTTATTTTGGCTTGCAAAATGGAGGCGTCTCTTTCAAGAGAGGCGGTACCTTTTTTGCTTGTGTTTAAAACTGATTCCCACTGGGCTATTTCTTTTTCCGTGGCCTCAAGTTCTGCTCGCCATTTAGCTTCCTGTTCTTGAATCTGAGCCTCGGTCAATTGCTGTGCCTCTACAGAAGTAGCAAGTAGCAAGTAGCAAGTAGCAAGACCAATGCATAACAAAAAAACTATATCTCTAATAAATTTCATTAAGGATATTATACCAAACTTATAGATTTAGTTTCCAGATTCTTGAGTCTCTCCTCCCTCCTCCTCTTTCTTGCCCTTCTTTTCAACTTCTATTTGACTCAAATCTATAGGTGCAGCTTCCTGTGTTTCTTCTTTAGCTTCAGATACTAGAGCCACCACGTCTTCTGGGTTTTGTATTAGCTCTACTCCACTTGGCAATTTTATATCTTTTACAAGAATTTGGCTTTCAAAACTTACAAGCGAACTTATGTCAACAATGATTTCGTGCGGTAAGTTTGCTGGTTCGGCCTTAACCTCAATTTCGTGTAGGGCTTTCACCAAAATTCCTCCGAGTTCTTTGACGGCTGGCGAGGTACCCTCAAATTCTATAGGTATCGAAATTTGAACTTTGTGACCCTTCTCAAACACATAAAAGTCGGCATGCCTCGGGTCATTGGTTATCGGGTCGATTTGCACATCCTTGATAAGGGCTTCTAGCTCTTCATCTTTGGTTTTTATCTTTATAACCGTTGATTCACCCGCATTTTTCCAGGCTTTTATAAAATCACTTTTCTTTATTTGTATTGGGGTAGAATCTTGTTTTCGTCCATAATAAACTGCAGGCAAAAAACCCTTCTCGATAAGCCCTTCAGTCTTGCCTATTTTCTCTCTTTTCTCGGCGTTTATTGTGATTGTCATAACGGAAGAAATAGTAGCAGAAAATAAAAATAAAACAACCTCACCCCGCCCGCCTACGGCGAGCCGCCCCTCTCCTATAAACAGGAGAGGGGAAAAATACTTAAAAACTTGATATAGTTGTAAAAGAGGTTCAAAAGTGTCAACCAAGCGAACTCCAAAACTTTCTAAAATCAAAGTTCTGGCATTTAAGCCAGACCCTAAACTCAAGAAACAAGTGATCCTGGCAGGATCCAAAGTTCAAAAAGAAGGAGAAATTGAAGAACGTAATCATCTAGCTCGGATGAGTTTATTTTTGCAAAGGTGGGCAAAAGTAAAGAGATGATATTGGGCTCTGCATGAAAGTGTGGGGCTTTCATGTTAAGTAAGTTGTTATTTTTCCCAAAGTTTTTTCGATATCCTCTTCTACCTCTTCATTTTTAAATCTTAAAACTTTATAACCAAGCTCTATAAAATATTTATCTCTTACATTATCATATTCTTGGTTTTCTGGTTTGTTGTGAATTTCTCCATCAAGTTCAATGATAAGTTTATATTTCTGACAGTAAAAATCGGTGATATATCCACCAATGCTGTGCTGTCTCTTAAATTTTGCTCCAAGTTTGCTGTTTCGGAGTTCAAACCAAAGTATTTCTTCTGCCTTTGTTTGATTTTTGCGAAGCTCTCTTCTCCTATTACGAAGATCTCTTGTATTGTGCGTCCATTTCATAATGTTATTTTACAACCTCATCCCCAACCCTTCCCCTAGATGCAGGGGAAGGGAGAAAGACTACTCACTTTTTTCCTGTTTTGTTTCTGATTTATCCCCTCTCCTGCCTCTAGGAGAGGGGCAAGTGCCGCAGGCACTGGGGTGAGGTTTTAATCCCTCGCCAAGTGCCCTACCATGTACTCGACACTTCCGGGACCTTTTTCGTCTGGGGTCGGCACTTTTTTACCAGGGTTAAAGATGTTTTGGGGATCAAATATTTCTTTGGTTTGCCTGAAAAGTTCTAAAATTTCAGGGCTGTACATACGGTCTAGGTATGGAGTCCGGATGAGGCCATCATTGTGTTCGGCGGTGATAGAACCGTTATACTCTTTTACTAAATCATACACTTTTGCTGACAAATGAGGGATTATTGCTCTGTTTTTCTTATCACTCATGTTCATGAGTGGGATTATGTGGAAATTGCCGTTGCCCGCATGTCCAGCGATTGTATATACTAGCTTACTATCATCCAAAAGTTTGCGTAGACGTGGTAAAAAGTCGGGCAAATGTTCTGGGTTTACGCAAATATCGTCGATAAATGGAGCTGTTCGCTTCCCTCGTATGTGCTTCCTTAGAAGATTGAAACTTTCTCGGCGTATGGTCCAATACTTTTCAGCGTCACTTGCATTTTTGTTTATTCGAGTTTTAAATCCCATATTTTTGACTTCTGCTTCTAACTTTAGCGCTTCTTTCTCCAGCTCAGCTTCGTCTTTTCCTGCAAATTCGACTAAAAGCACAAGCTTTGGTATCCCGCCGGTCAAAACCATTAAAACTTCTGGTATAAATCCAAAAGCGATTTTTATAAATTTAGACTTCATAATACGTAGCATCTCAGGGAAGAATCGTACTGCCAGTTTCAAGGTGGCGTCGTCGTATGATTCGATGCTCTCCGGCCTGTATTTTAAAATCGTATTGACTAAGTTGCCTAGTTTAGCCAAGTCTTTCATGAAAATAACCAAAAGTTTTGAATTCGGCTTTACCTCTTCAAGCTTAAGTTTGGCTTCAGTGACTATCCCTAAGGTGCCTTGAGATCCGACGATAACGCGAGTCAGATCAAAAAGCCCATTACGCTCTATATTCCACAAATAATACCCGGCAGAGTTTTTAGAAACCTTTGGCTTTGCCATATTTATCGTGTCTCTGTTTTGGTCAATGAGACGCATCATTCGTTCGTAGACACCCCCTTCGAAGCTGTGTTCGTGAGATTTTTTTATTAGATCTACTCGCGATATTGGACCAAAAATATACTCTTCACCATCTTGCAATACCACTTTTAATTCGAGTATAAAATTCTCCATTTTTCCATAGAGCAAAGTTTTTTCTCCTGCTGCGTTGTTGCCTATCATGCCCCCTAAAGCACAAAGATTTTTAGAAGCTGTATAGCATGGCAATATAAGGCCGTGCTTAAGGGTTTCTGGTTCGAAATCGCGATAGAAAAGGCCGGGCTCAACAAGAGCAGTTTTGTTTTCTGTGTTAATCGAAAATTTATTGAGATACTTGTTTACATCTAAAATGATCGATTCGTTTAAAGAGCCACCGGACATACAGCTGCCGGCAGCGCGCACAGTTACTGAAAGGTCTGGCATGGAGTGTTTATTTTCCGAAACAAATTTTACTATTTTTTTGATGTCACTACTGTTTTTCGGCCAGATGACCAGTTTTGGCCAAACTTCTAAAAGAGAGGCGTCCCTAGAATATTTTTTTAAAGTTTCTTCATCGTCAAAAATTTCTCCTTCAATAATCTTCGAGAGCTCATCTTTTATTTCGGAGTAATTTACCATAAATTAATTATAGCAAATCCAAAATCTCAATATGAGCTAGAGGAGATTGTTAAACAGGGCAAGTCGTTTTTCTACTACTACTTGCATTTCTTGCAATGCTCCGCGCAAGTATTTATAAGGCGCAATTTCGTCCGGGTTTTCCAATAAAAACTTTTGGAAGCCTTGTTTATACGCTAGGCGAATTTCAGTGTTTATGTGAATGATTGAAATACCAGCTTCTATTGCTGCTTTGAAATCTTCATCACTCACTCCTGATCCTCCGTGTAAAACAAGAGGTATTTTAACCACTTCTTTTATTTGTCTTATCCTTTCAATCGAAAGTTTTGGGTTGTGACCACTTTTGACCATACCATGAATGTTGCCTACTGCTGGAGCAAAAAGATCAATAGCGGTCTCTCTCACAAATTCCTCGGCCTCTTCCGGTTTGGTCATCATCTCCTCGTTCCAACCAGCTCCTTCTGGGATAACATCTAAAACTTTTGAAGATTTTCCGATAAATCCAAGCTCAGACTCTATCAGTACATTTGAATTTTTATTGTTCCTGTACTCTACCGACTCTTTTGTCATCCGCAAATTATCATCAAAACTTTTTTCCGCTCCATCGATTATTACCGCATCAAACCCAGCATCTACCACTTCTTTTACACGATCGACAGAATATGTGTGGTCAGCATTTAAAAATACCGGCAAATTATCTTGTTTTATCGTGTCTATCAGAGCTTTAACCTGCTTTATTCCTACAAAATCTCTTTCCCCTTCTGATACTCCAATAATAACAGGTAAGTTTAATTTTTTCGCCGCATTTACCACCGCCCAAAATCCCTCCAAGTTTGAAATATTAAAATGTCCAATAGCGACCCTCCTCTCCTCCGACTCATTTATGTATTCTTTGAGTGACTTCATAAGTGACCATAATGCTAACATAAAATAGAAAGAGGATTTAAAAGTTATGCACAGTAAAATTTTTTAGTCATATATAGAAAAGCGGTGTATAATATTTAAAATATCTATGGAATTTTTTCACGAAGAAAAAGAGTTTGATTTTGTTGCAATTGGAGACATTACCACTGACGCTTTTATTCGATTGAGAGACGCCAAAGCTGTTTGCGATGAAGATGGAAGAAAGTGTGAATTGGTCTTACGTTTCGGAGACAAGGTACCTTATGAATCGGTAGAAGAAATCAGGGCTGTAGGTAACGCGCCTAACGCCGCCGTTTCTGCTGCTCGCTTGGGCCTACGTTCTGCTTTAGTCTCTAATCTAGGAGATGATCATAACGGGCATGAATGCATCGCTACTTTGAAAAAGTCAGGTGTAGACACTACTTTTGTAAAAGCACACAAAGACAAAGAGACCAACTATCACTACGTGTTGTGGTTCGAAGAAGATCGAACGATACTTCTCAAACATCATAGTTATGAATACAATTTTCCTGATATCGGTAATCCAAAGTGGATTTATTTTTCTTCTGTCGGAGAAAACACTCTAGAATATCACAACCAAGTAGCTGAATATCTAAGAAATCATCAAGAAGTGAGGATGGCCTTCCAGCCGGGAACCTTTCAAATGAAGATGGGTGTTGATGCGCTCAAAGAACTTTATGCCAGATCCGATATTTTTTTCTGCAATGTAGAAGAGGCGAAACTGATCCTAAATAAACCTGAAGAGAAAGATATAAAAAATTTACTAAAAGGGTTGCGTGATGTTGGTCCAAACGTTATAGTTGTCACTGATGGACCAAAAGGGGCCTATGCTTATGATGGCCATGAAGCATATTTTATGAAGCCCTATCCTGATCTTAAGCCTCCATTTGAACGTACTGGTGCCGGTGATGCTTTCGCCTCTACTTTTACTTCAGCCATTGCTCTCGGCCAATCACTCTTTGACGCTCTGCTTTGGGCACCCATCAACTCAATGTCAGTAGTTGGGCAAACCGGCGCCCAAAAGGGCCTCCTCACTCAAGAAGAAATTCTAAAATATCTTGCTTCTGCTCCTCAAGATTATCGTCCCGAAAAAATTATGTAAAAATTTAAGGCTCACGCAAGCCGATCTTTTGCGTGAGCCTTGTGGCTGGTTTCCAGTCTGAATACCTCCTTTCCCGAAGAAGTCTTAACTGGATCACCTTCTTTCTGGATGAGAAATCCAATTTAAATCTATAACGATCTTAATCTTTCATCAAACCGAAACTGTGGATTACTTTTTTCTGGAAAGTACTTTTTCAATAGCACGTTCTATGTGGGAAACTCCCATACCGTAATGCTCCAAAAGCTCCTGCGGGTTACCTGATTGGCCAAATTTATCATGCACCCCGATAAATTCTTGTGGTACTGGGCAATTTTGAGCTAAAACTTCAGCGATAGCAGAGCCCAAGCCTCCGACTACCTGATGCTCTTCTACGCTTACGATGGCGCCAGTTTCAGTCGCCAAGTTTTTTATTGCCTCAAAGTCTAGAGGTTTTATGCTGGCTATATTTAGAACTTTAACTGCTATTCCCCTTTGTGCAAAATTTTTCGCTGCAACTATTGCTTTGTGCACGAGAGCTCCCGTTGCGATGATGCCAACCTGGGCTTTCATGGGAGGAGAGAAGAAAATCTGGGCTTTACCTACTTCGAATGGCGTATCTTCGGTCGTAATTATGGGTGTAGCTTCGCGAGCGAGCCTAATATAAACAGGCTCTTTTATTCTTGCTGCTGCGAGAGTGGCTTTTTTGGCTTCTATGGAGTCACAAGGTGAAAGTACGACTATGTTTGGCAAAACTCTCATGATTGCCAAGTCCTCGATAGCTTGGTGAGTGCCTCCGTCTGGTCCGACTGAAATACCTGCGTGACTTCCGACTATCACAACTTTTCGATCGTTGTAGCAGATAGTTGTTCTTATCTGTTCCCAATTTCGTCCTGGGCTAAACATTGCGTAGGAGCTGGTGAAAGGAATCTTGCCCATCGCAGCGAGACCAGAAGCGACTGTAGCTAGGTTTTGTTCTGCCACTCCAACTTGTACAAATCGCTCCGGATATTTTCTTGCGAATAGATGCATTTGGGTGCTTTCAGTAAGGTCGGCGCAAAGTCCAACCACATTTTTATTCTTGTCTCCCGCTAAAAGTAACCCCTCACCAAAACCTTTGCGAATAGGCGCTTGCTCTACATCAGCATCAAATATTTTTGGATTTAATTTTGTGTCTTGGTTTAACATTTGGTTTTTATTCATGCTCTCCTTTTATTTTTCCTCCCAATGTTCGTAATTCTTTGAGCGCGGCGAGACCCTGTTTTTCTTTTGGTACTATGTCGGCTGGTCCTTTGCCGGGAGGATTGCCGTGCCATTCAAACCTGCGTTCCATAAAGCTAACACCCTTTCCTGGTATTGTATTGGCTAGTATCACCGAAGGTTTGCTAAATTCTGCCTGTGCCTGACCTACAGCTTCGACTATTGCCTCAAAACTATGACCATCTATTGATTGGACATGCCAGCCAAACGCTTCCCACTTGTCCTTAAGAGGCTCTAAGGGCATTACATCTTCGGTGTAGCCTTCAATTTGAATATTATTTCTATCGACTATGGCCGTCAGATTCTGAAGTTGTTCTTTGCTTGCGAGCATTGCTCCTTCCCACGTGTTACCTTCTTGTAATTCCCCGTCGCTCATAAGACAGTAAAATTGAACCGGCGAATACTTGCCTCTGTCCATTAAATTACCAAGACACATACCGACTGCTTGAGAAAGCCCGCTACCTAAGGGGCCTGAAGAAGTCTCTAGCATGGGCAGGTATTCGCGATGAGGGTGTCCCTGCAAGCGCGAGCCAAATTTGCGCAAAGTTTTTAATTCATCGACAGGGAAATAGCCTGCGTGTGCCATGGTGGCGTAAAGCACCGGAGCGATATGGCCGTTTGAAAGCACCAATCTGTCCCTCTCTTCCCAACTCGGGTTCGTGGGGTCGTGCCGAAGGATGTGAAAGTATAGCGCGGCAAAAATATCAGCCATACCCAACGGTCCTGCAGAGTGCCCACTACCAGCATCAATCAGTGATTCGATAATACTGACACGAATATCATTCGCCTTCTCTTCTAACCATTTTATTTTGTCATCAGTAAGTTGAAGCATTTTTAACTAGAAACAAACTTAATGGAGTTGAAGATTGAGTTTGCTATCGAAGCTTCTTTGTTACCTTCGGTGATCACTGTGTAAAACTGTTTTCCGTTTTTAAAGAGGCACATGGCTGATGATCTTTCTTTTGAAATCTCTGAGCCCGGAAGACCACCTTTGTAACCAGCGCCATTCCCCAAATTAACAGCCGCTCCGCTCGTAACCACACTTTCTCTGCACGGCTCATTGGCAGCGATTATGTACATTTCAAAATAATATTCATCTTGAGCCAGCCCCTCGCCGGTTCCTTTGTCCATTCTATAATTTTGGATACGCAAATAGTCAGAAGCATCTTCCTTGTCTGATTTTATATAATCAAGTTTGGTAAATTGGCTTGCTGGATAAGAGAGCTCAAAACCATGTTCTGTATCAGTGTAAACTTTTGAAGTCGGGTTGACTGTGGTATTTGCCTCACTCTCTTTGTTTTCATAAGCTACGGTATTTTTATTTGAAAATCCGCTTCCTAAATAACGGAAGTAAGCCAAGGATATCGCTCCGATAAAAACTAACACTACGACGAGAAGACCTAGGAGTGGGTGATCTTTTTTCATTTTGTTTTTAATTTAGATAGAATAATTTCCACAACTATATTTTAGAATGAAATCAAATTGATCTCAAATGTAAAAGTGCGTTTTTAGGGTCATTCGTGTTAAAAATCGAAGAGTTAGATATAAATCTCGAAACTCCTGCCTCTTTAAGCAGTGGGATACTCGCTTCATTTACTCCAATGTCAATCTGTATCGGCACTGAAGGATGTTTTTCATTAAAATTTTTTATTTTCTCGTTAACTTTCTCATCCAAGCTGATTCCACTGTATCCTATGCGGTCGTTGCCCATAAATTGAACAAAGTTTGCTAAATGCAGGTAATCCTCCATAAGATTTGCGTCTGTAGATGGCTTGATACCTATGCCACCCTCGCAGCCAGGACAATTTTTTATAGTCTCAAGACATTCCTTTAGGTGATCGGTTGATTCTAGGTGGATCACGAAGCTTTTTATTCCTATTGATATCAAATCTCCCAAATACTCTATTGGGTGCAAAAGTAGTAAATCTGCTTCGACTATAAAATCTTCCACATAAGGGAATTGCGATTCGCCCCGCACCATGGCCAAGAGTTCATCCGGCTGGTCTTTGTTGAATGGCCAAGTTTTTACTGGAGCATATTCACCGTCTACCAGGTCTATCTGCACCTTTTTTGCGCTGCCCAGCAGTTTACCAAACTGTTCTCTTACAATGTTCAAATTTGGCGGTATTAATGCTGGTATAATATCATTCATTTTTTTGTTTTTCCCTCTCTTATATTAAGAGAGGGGCTGGGGTGAGTTATTTAATTATGGATTTTTATATAGAGACTCTTCCATCTCGTCTATTTCTTCAAGTCTCCTTACGTGTCTTTTGTCTCCAGAAAATGGAGTTTCAAGCCAAAACTTTAGAGCACTTTGGGCTTCTTCGGTGGATAAAAATCGTGCTCCTAGGGATAGCACGTTTGCGTTATTGTGTTCGCGAGAAAGTCTCAAAATGTCTTCATTACCCCCGTAATAAACAGTGGCTCTGACGTTTGGAAAACGGTTTGCAACTATAGCTTCACCTTGACCACTACCACCTAGCACCACACCTCGATCTGTTGGATTTTTAAAAATTTCCATACCAACTTTTTCGATCTCAAGCGGGTAGTCGTCATTTGGGTTAAACTTGTGTGGCCCTAAATCTTCCACTTCAAATCCCAGCTCCTTTGCGTATTGCACGAGAGCTTCTTTCATCTGAAACCCAGCATGATCTGAAGCAAAATAAATTTTCATTTTATAAATAGCTTCCAATTTTTAGGACATGTTTTATTAAAGTTGAAGTGTATCCCATCTCGTTGTCATACCACGCGCAAACTTTTACTAAAGTTTTATCAACGACACGAGTGAGACCAAGATCTGCTATCGACCCATAGAGCGAGCCGATGATGTCGCTTGAAACGATCGGGTCTTCAGTCACGGTGAAGATTCCCCGCCACCTTTCTTCACTTGTTGCCTCTTTTAGTATTTTATTTACTTCTTCAACACTAGTCTCTCTTTTAGCGATGAAGGTAACATCAGCGATCGATCCTGCTACTACCGGCACTCGCATAGAAACTCCATCAAACTTTCCGGTCAAATCGGGTACTGCTTTGGTCACTGCGATGGCGGCACCCGTAGAAGTGGGGACGATATTTTGAGCTGCCGCCCTACCCTCTTTAAAATCCTTCTTGTTTGGACCATCGACGATGCTCTGGCTTGCGGTATAACCGTGGACAGTATTCAAAATTGCTTTTTCGATACCAATCTTTTCATTCAAAATTTGGATCAAAGGGCTCCCAGCGTTGGTGGTACAAGAGGCATTTGAGCTTACGATGCAAGTTTTAAGTTTGTCATCGTTTATACCCATCAAAATGGTGGCTTGAGTCTCGTCGGCGGGCTCATCTTTGACTGGCGCTGTGATCACTACCTTTTTGGCGCCAGCATCGACATGAGCTTTGGCTTTTTTGAAAGAAGTGAAGGCGCCGCTTGCTTCGACTACTACATCAATATTTAAATATTTCCAGGGTAGATCGCTTGGGTTTTTTTCGCTCAAGAACTCTATCTTCCCTTGCCACGCCGGAGCATTTGCGGAGGCGGGTCTGTCGATTATTAACATTTTTTTATCATTGCTCACACTCACCCCAAACTGAGCTGCACCGTAAGCGGTGTCGTATTTTATTAAGTAAGCGATATTTTCAATATCACCCAAATCATTGATGGCCACAACCTCAATTTTTGGTTCCTGTTGAACCAACTTTAAAAAAGCTCGTCCGATTCTACCAGCGCCATTGATAGCTACGCGAATAGTTTTTTGTACTGAGTTTGTTGAGCCATCTTCTTGCATACAGAAATTATAACTCACCCCCTCCCTCTCTTACAACAATAGAGGGTGTAAAAACCACAAATTATGCAAGTATCAATAGATTACGCTGTTTTGGATCCGACCGAAGGGAGAGTGAGGGCATCGGATTCGCAGACTCCGCCGACGCAAGCGAGCTCTTTGGCTCCGTTGGTCAAATCTTGCTTTTCGTAGATTACGAGCCTCGAGAAGTCAATATTGCCGAGCGCTTTAACTCTCTTTTCATATTCTTCTTTATTTATTTCTTCATATGGCGCTAGTTGGTATACGTGATTATCGCGAGGAAGGAACGAAAGCCCGCCCATCATGTCCCAATTTTTATAAATGAAATCGGCAACTGAAATCCACTCATCGTCCCCCACATAAATGGTGACCGAAGGGTTGTGCTCGGTGAAGTGCTCTTTGAGTCGCTTCCATTCACCAAGCATTTCAAGAGCTGACACGTCTTTGTTGACCAAAGCACCCTCTGGAGCTTTGCACGGGAACTCAAGCACCATAGTGGAGGCGTTTGAAGTAGAATATCCAACCTCCGGCTTTATAGGCACTCCTTGGTCCTGTGCTAATTTCAAAAGTGGATCTGTGACAGAAATCCTGACTCTCCTGATGTAATATTTGGCATACCAAGTGTGCATGCCGCTCCCCACTCCGAGTAGTTGGCCTGAATTGCCATGAGGTTTGACACAGGTGATGGCCGTTGATTCATTTTTGCCAAATCTTTTCGCGTACTTCTTGTTTGTCTTTATGGCCTCCTCACGCAATGTGTCCAAGTTTTTATCATCTCTTACCAGTTTGTTGTCGTAATATCCGGTGATTGAAACTCCAAGAAGTTGTTCTTTTTCACAATTTTCTTTCCAGTCTTTTGAGAGGTATTCAAAATTGGTCAAAGTGGCTTGGTAGGTGCCGACAAGTGTAGCTAAGCGCATTTTTCGCTTCAAGTTTTCCATATCGTCGTTTGGTCTAACTACAATGGAAGTGAGGTTGCAAAACTGTTTTGACTGAAGATAAATTTCTCCGCATGGGTTTACTCCAGGCTGTTTTGCCTCTTTAAGTACGTCCCATCTTCTTTTTGGTAGTTGCTTCTCAAGTCCTCCCCTGTTGAATATCCCTCTCTCCCCCGCGTGAGAAGTAACCAAGGCTGTCCACTCTTCCAAAAATTCTTCTGCTGATGGCTTGCCTTCGTAAACAGCCGAGTTGTTTGCCATAGATCTTTGGCCCTCTGTTTGCCAAAAGGCACCCTTCTTAGCATCTCGCATTTCTCTGTCATCAAGGGAAGAAAGAGAAATAAGCGCTGAACGTCGTACGCCTCCGGCTACCACCACTAGTCCTATTTGGCAGATGATGTCATGAAGATCGAGAGTGCTAAGCCTCCTGCCTTGTTTTGCGAGCATCTTGCGCCTAGTAAATTGCATAACTTCACGCAAAGGCTCTGGGCCTGAAGCTCTGCCACCCATGGTAGAAAGTTTGGCTCCTGCTGGTCTGATGAGAGAATAATCGATTTCTACGTCAAAACCGTTTTCCCAAGCTTCGCACGCTTTAACAAAAGCGTTGCACCAGCCGATTTTGTCGTCCTCAACTACTATTTTTGGAGCCATCTTGCCGTTCTGTTTTTGGATTTGGGGGAATTTGCCGACATTTTCCGGCTCTACTGAAAATCCGCATCCAGCTCCGCACATGGAGACATACATTATTTCTGATAAATCTCTCCAAGACGTTGGGGCGATGTAAGCGCAGTTGTAAGCGCAAACATTTGTCCTTCTCGCCGCTTTTCCGGCAGACCAAAGAAGTCGCATTGATGGGCAAATTTCTTGATTTAAAATAGCTTCCCGTACTTCTTTGTATTCGGCTTCGGTAATTTTGTTGCCCATGTTTTCTTTCATGAATACCATGAAGCGATCTATGGCTTCGATCCACGTCTCTCTTCTACCAAGCTCTTCCTTCCATCTAGAATAAAATTGGTAGAATATAAATTCTTGATATGGTGTTTTGAAATACTTACTACTTTCAGCGATTACGTTCTTAACTTCTTGGGGTACCGTTTCAGTCACTTCGCGAGCTTTTGTTCTTTCTTGTCGATAAAGAATGTAATTTTTTGCTGTTGTGATGTATTCGGAAAGCATCAACTCCTTTTCCGCCGTGTCCTGTATACCTTCTACGTTTGGTACGAAATTTTTGTATTTTTTGCTGATACGCACAAGGTCAGCAAGTACTTTGTTGGCAACCATGCGAGCCTCAGCTTCCGAACCCTCGTTTGAAGCCATCATGGCTTTATTTATGGCTGTGACTATCCTTTCAAAATCAAAATTAACGATTGTGCCGTCCCTCTTCTGTACTTTTTTGATGAAATCCTCCATCGCCATTTTTTTCGTTTTTTTAGCTGTTTTTGCCATAAAAATTAGTAAAATTAAAAATATTTGTAATTTTTTTCAGATTTTTTAAAAAAATTTATAAAATCAGTAACAACATTTTACACTTCTACAACTATCCTTTCTCTGTGGATAACCCTAAAAAGCGACACGAGAAAACAAAAACTCTACGCTGTAAAACGCATGGTCTAGTTGCCCTTAATTTTAAGGCAAATTAGATAAACCAAAAATTAAAAAAATATTTTTTATAAAAACAAAAAAGGGGTGGCAACTTGCTCACCCCACTTTGAATGTACACCTACTATTTTGGTGGATGCACCTTCTCGTTTATTTTCCACTCAGGTTGTTCGTCCATGAGAAAGGTATACATTTGTGGGTGATCTAGCTGGACCCACAGAGCTGTTTCTTCTGGATCGGGCTCTGCCACCGTCGCGATTCTGGTGACCTTTCCCGTGCAAATTACTCGGTCCTCTGGGGACCCTAGGAGCAATGTTTCTCCTATTTGAGCTAACCCAAATAAGGTTATTGATCCGACCAGACAGGCATCCTCCGTTGAAAAATAAACGAAGACAAGGTATGAACTACCTCTCTCCTGTCGCAACAGCTCCTCCCGATCTCTTCTTTCCAGGTATGAGATGTATTGGCATACACCAACGACAATCCCTATCCCGGTGGATAGGGAAAAAAGGGCTAGAATTGTAAACACAACTGCTAGCAAATGCTCATTCGACATAATGATCCTTTCCTAGTCACCAGACTACTAAATATCAGGTTTTAGTCAATTATTTTAAAAATCAACAATGTCAGTTATTTTTATATTATTGGCTGTGAAAAAGCCGGTGTTGGTTTCGAGAACAAAAAGAGCGGGCAAGGGAGGAGTGAAAATTTTTGGGTAAGTGTCGGGTGAGACCGAGTGCTCTATGTGAATAATCTTTTTGTTTTTGTTGAGCCAGGCGATATCTATAGGGAAATTCATATCTTTCATCCAAATGCCTACCCTTTCTTCTTGGTCGAATACAAACAAAAGCCCCATGTCTTGAGGTAGGCTCTCCCTTCCTGAAAGCCCTCTCACCCTTTCTGCGTCTGTATCGGCGATTTCTATATTCAAACTCGCGTCACCTATTTTTATAACGCTTGGTTCGGCCCCCTCTCTTGTTGTAACCCGTCCGAAAGGTTCATCCGGGCGGAGAGAGGGTTGGGGTGAGTTATAAAACATGTCCAATTTTATAATAACGACAAAAACTAAAGCGATTATTAAAAAAACCCAAGACATTTTTTTCATACAGTTTTATTATATCACCCCCTAACCCCCTCTCCGCCTTGCTCGCCTCGCTGGAGCTCTGGTGAAGCGGGTCGGCGAGACAGGTTATAATTAAGAGGGGGAATAAAATAAATCAAAACACCCTTCGACTAGCTCAGGGTGTTTTGATTTTGGTTTCTCTCCGGTATTACCTTCGGAAACCGCCTTGAGGACGATCCTCTTTAGGACGAGCCTCATTTACTGTGAGAGCTCTGCCTTCAATGTCCTTGCCGTTCCACATTTCAATGGCGGCGTCAGCTTCGGCGTCATTTGCAAAACTTACAAAACCGAAACCTTTTGAACGACCATCATTTCTGTCTATGATGACGTCGGCTTCGCTCACTTCGCCAGCCTTTGAGAACATGTCTTTAAGGTCAGCGCCTGTGACTTTGTAAGGCAAATTGCCTACAAACAATTTTTTCATTGCGTAACTTTTTTCTTAGTTTTAAAACGACCAAGCGTTTCCAACTTGATTGCTTCGCTTTAAAGGCTACGCAACGAACAAGAGAAATTCGCTTACCCTACTATTCTATCACCTTTTGGGCTCTCAAGTCAAGTCCTATTGAAACGGCGTCTCTTATTATCTTGTCTCCTAGGTCGCTAAAGAATGTTTGAGAATTGTACTTTATTTCCCAATCAGCCCTATTTATAGCGAATTCTGCCATTGCCGACATGCTATTGTCCGCACCAGATAGGGTTGCTCCAAAAGATATAGGCACAGTTTTGCCCCTAACTGTAAGGTCTCCAGCTATCACAAACCTGCCCTCTGATCCGCCTTCTTCACTTGCTGGCATCATTTTTTTAAATACGAAAACCGACTCCGGGTATGTTTCTACAGAAAAGAAGTCATCATTTTTAAGATGTGCGACCAGCTTGTCTTTGTGGGGTATGCTCTCTATGGTGTTCATGTCTAATACAAACTGACCACTTGTTATCAACCCACCAGACACTTCAAATTCTCCTGATTTCAGCATCACGGTGCCATTTTCTTTTAGTCCGGTTAAGTATTCTCCTTCCCAGAGAACTTTGCTGTTTTCAGTGTCTAACGTGTATTTACCATCAGAAAAATTTGCATTACCTTCAATTTGGCTACCTGTTTGTTCTGATCCAACATTATTTTTTTCAAGCGGAGCCTCGGTCTTCTTGCTTGCGATGATAAAGCCTAAAATGGCTACTACCACTATAGTTCCGGCTATTATGTAAGAATTGTTCATAAATCTAAGGTTATATTACTAAAACTTGCCTTTTTCAAGCTTTTTAGTATTATAATCAAGCTTGATTTATATATCAAGTTTATAAGTTTTTTATAGAGGCCTAACCCCTTTCCTGATGATACTTAAAGGATGATGGAGAGGAAGCTTCTAGGTTTTAATATATGTCCACACAAGTGATAAAAGAGTCAGATTCGGCAATGTCTAAAGTCTATGACCAATCTATCTTGCCCCCGAAAAAAGAAGACATAGTCGAAGGCACGGTAATATTAATTGACAAAAATGCCGTTTATATCGATCTGGCCCCTTGGGGTACTGGAATAATTTTTGGCCGAGAGTACATAAACGCTCGCGATCTCATAAAGAAAGTAAATGTAGGCGACAAAATAACAGGCAAGGTTATCGGTACAGACAATGACGAGGGTTATGTAGAAATTTCCCTCAAGGAAGCTAAACAGGCGCTCATTTGGAGCGATGCTGAAGATGCAATAAGAGATAGGAAGGTGTTCGAGCTTCCTGTCACAGAAGCTAATAAGGGTGGTTTGATGATGACATGGCAAGGTATCAGCGGTTTTTTGCCAGCTTCTCAGCTTAAAACTGAACATTACCCGAGAGTGACTGATGGCGACAAGGACAAGATACTTGAAGAGTTACGTAAGCTTGTGGGCACAAAGCTCTCTGTTGCCATTATCGGCGTAAATGCCAAGGAAGGTAAGCTAATATTCTCTGAGAAAGATCCTAACAGTGATGAAAAGGAGAAAATAATAGACAAATACACTCTTGGTGATGAGATCATGGGAGAAGTAACTGGTATAGTTGAATTTGGTATCTTCGTTAAGATTGAGGAGGGTTTGGAAGGTCTTGTGCACATTTCAGAAATAGATTGGGGTCTAGTTGATGATCCACACAAATTTGCCAAAGTTGGCGATAAAGTAAAGGTGAAAGTTATCGAAGTGAAAGATGGCAAGATATCACTCTCCATCAAGGCTTTGAAAGAAAACCCTTGGAGCGAAGCCAAGAATAAATACAAGAAAGACGACATAGTCACTGGAGTAATAATCAAGTTTAACAAGCATGGTGCTCTGGCCTCGATCGAAGAGGGTGTGGCTGGTTTGGTGCACGTTTCGGAATTTGGCTCTGAAGACAAATTGCGCGAAAAACTCGAGCTCGGCAAAACATACAAATTCAAAATCACCATCTTTGATCCTAAAGACCAAAAAATGGCGTTGTCTTTTGTGGAGAAATAAACTCGTTGTGTAATTAAAGGGGCAAAATGAAAACCACCAGAACGATCTAGTGGTTTTCATTTGTTCATTAAAAAACACGCCGAAGCGTGTTTGGTGAAGAGCGAAGGGTGTGGTTTGGCGATGCAGACTTAGGTGATTCACCCCACGCTCTTCATATTCGAACCAGGACTGGTCAAGTTTTGAGTCAGTATCCAGAGTCATTAGGCTTCTCTGAACCCAGTTCACCATGTGAGTGGTGACAAACCTCTCTGCTCAGCCTAACAAGAGCTACAAGATCAGTCCTGGTCTTTGGGACCCCAAGTATTAGGATACACGAGCTGATTTTGGTGTCAATAGCGAACCACAATGGCGACCATTGTTGATTGTGAAAGACCAAAAAATGGCGTTGTCTTTCGTGGAGAAATGAAAAACAACTACCCAAAAAGATAGTTGAGGGTGCAGAATAATACCACTTAAGGTTCCTTGAGAGGGGCTTGGCCTCATTGTGTCAGGATTACTCCACACGCTTATCCAACCAACTCCAAGAAGACTTACTCTGCACCCAAATTAAGTATTGCATAAAAATAACGCACGGTAAAGTGCGTTAGTTTGCTGAGGTCAACCGAGGGGGGATGGTGAGTGATGACCACACCCAACATCCTTTTTACAACCAGGCGGTGACCTCTAGCCCGTGGTCAAGAAGGGCTAAGTAAAAGGTCAACCTCAGCTGGCCGGTAGTCTACTCTAATCACTATTTTGTGTCAAGTATTTGTATTTAAAAACTTAAGTTAAAATACTAAGTTGGGCTTTAGTTAAATTGGTTCATGGCTATTTCCCTTCCCTCTTCTAGGATCACTTCAATGGCTTCTGTCACCCTCTTGAAAATTTTTTTGAGAATTTCTGCCTCCTTTGGTTTGAAGTTACCCAAAATAAAGTCCAGTACCTTTTTCTCACCTTCTGGTTTCTTTAGTTTACCCGAAGGGGTAGTCGGTGAAATGCCAATCCGTATCCTGATAAATTCTCGAGTTTTGACGGCTTTAATCACTGATTCCACTCCCCTGTGCCCACCGCTACCTTTATTAAAAGAAATTTTCATTGTTCCAAGAGGCAAATCAATATCGTCATAAACTACCATAAGTTTTTCCGCACTTTTTTTCGTTTTTATAAATTTGGCGACGGCTTTACCAGAATTATTCATGAACTCTGATGATTCTATTATTTTTGCAGATTTGAGATTCCCGCCTTGCTGTCGGGCAGGTGATGTATGAGATTTGAAATAATCAACTGCCATACGCCCTGTATTATGCCTACTTGTCTCATATTCTTTACCTGGATTGCCCAAACCGATCAAATAAAACATAAATTTTGAATTAAAGTGAGTTTATAATATAATGCCCTAAATGCAAGACAATAACAACCAAAATACTGAACAAAACGAGCAAAAACAAGAAGAATCTGGTTTTTGGGAATTAATAAAATATGCAGTGATTGCTCTAATCGTGGTGGTACCCTTCCGCATATTTATAGCTCAACCGTACATTGTTAGCGGTTCTTCGATGGACCCGACATTTAAAGATGGTGACTACCTTATCGTTGACCAACTCAGCAAGCGTTTTGGAGATCCCGAAAGAGAGTCGGTGCTCATAGTGCGATACCCAAAAGATCCTTCCAAATTTTTTATAAAAAGATTAATCGCTTTTCCTGGAGAAAAAGTCGAGATACGCAGTGGTGTCGTTACTATTTTTAATAGTGAAAATCCAGACGGCTTAACTCTCAGTAATTCGTACATTGAACACAAAAAGCAAGATGAGTTTTCGGTTGAGTTGGGAGATGACGAATATTTTGTGATGGGCGACAATAGGGCGAGTAGCTCTGATTCCAGAGTTTGGGGTTCTCTACCAAAAGAAAATATTATCGGTCAACCGATTTTGAGGCTGTTGCCCGTCTCTCACGTTGAAATATGGCCGGGAGAAGTAAAGACTAAATGACTTCAGGAAATTCAAAAAAAGCAGCAAGTTACTCTGAAGTGGCTACTATAGCCAAGTTTTTTGGCTTCAAACCAAGCGTAAGTCCAACCTCAAGCAAAAAAGACTTTGAGGTTGTAAAAGGCATTGCAAATCAGGAAGATTTGGTTGATATCGCCGCAATCTTTCGTAGCTATTTTGAAGAAAAAAAGAATTTGCCTCAATACGCTTTCGCCTATTTTGAAAAACCGTTCCCTGGTTCTAAAGATGGCGGCGGAAAACGAAATGGCTCAAAAATTAACAGCTATCTTTTTTCTTTGGGTTCAGCAAAATACATTTCTGAAGGACTTGCGATTGAGGCTGGCATGGCAATTCTCGGATCGATCGGGTACAAAGATCTGGAACTCCGAATAAATTCCATAGGAGATCGTGATTCTATGAACGCTTTTCAGAAAAATTTATCACTTTTCCTGAAAAAGAATTTCAATTCTTTTCCGGCAGATTTACGTCAAGAATTAAAGAAAAATCAGTTTGCTCTGCTTCAAGGGACTATCAAGGAGGAGTGGAAAAAGTTCCAAAAAGATTGTCCAAAACCTATAGATTTTCTTTCAGAATCCAGTCGAGCTCATTTCAAAGAGGTGCTCGAGTTTCTTGAGATTATGGATGTGGGGTACATGATCGATTCTTCTTTGTTATCCAATCAAGATGTTGGCGCCGAAACCGTATTTTCCATACGAGAAAATGACATCGAGTTGGCTCGAGGGTATCGCTTAAACAGAATAGCAAAAAGAATTGGTTTCAAAAAAGATGTGCCTTGCATGGTCCTTGATATTGTGGCTAAATCTAAAAAACCGCTAAAAACAGTCAGTATTAAGCAGGCTCGGCCCAAATTTTACCTAGTGCAATTTGGTGTAGAGGCTAGAATCAAGAGCTTCCTTGCTTTAAAAGAGCTTTTTAAGGCGAAAGTGAGTCTTATGCACGCTCTCGAAAGAGACAGGCTTGGGGACCAAATGAGTTTTGCTGAGAGATCGGGTGCTCCCTACATCATACTCATGGGTCAAAGGGAGGCTCTAGACAACTCAGTCGTGATACGAAATACCATGACCAGAGCCCAAGAAATAGTGCCGATCAGCAACTTGGCTCAAAGGGCAAAAGAGTTGCCCTAATTTGGCCCAGAGCAATTTTGCATAAAATAGTATCTTATGTTAACATGTCTTCTAACCTAAAATATGGCAACAAACGTTGAGGTATCAAAAAACGCCACAGATAACAATCTTGGCCTCATAAGGAAGTTTACCAAGCGAGTTCAGGGCTCCGGTATTTTGTCTCGTCTCAGAAGTAAAAGATACAGCACTCGAAATCTTTCTGAATATGTAAAAAAGAAAAAGGCGTTGAAAAAAATAGCTAGAAGAGAAGAGGTAAAGAAGCTTATAAAGTTGGGTAAGATGGTTGGAAATTTGCAATAAAGATTGCTCAACCTTCGCTAAAGCTACGGTGGGTAAAAAAGAATCAATGGATCTTGCCCGTATCGAAAAAATAAAGGAAGAAATTTTGGGGGGAGACTACGAGCTCTCTTTTGCATTTATAAACAAAGAAGAGATCCATGTGCTCAATAAAAAATATCGAAAAAAAGATAGCCCGACAGATATCCTTTCTTTCCCTCTATCCCCTACTTCTGGTGAAATTTTGATCTGCAAAGAAGTTGCCAAACAAAAAGCTCCTGAACATGGTCTGTCACCCAAAGGCTATTTACTATTTTTAACCATACACGGCCTTCTTCATCTAAAAGGGCTTGATCATGGGTCTAAAATGGAAAAGCTCGAACAAAAATATTTCGAAAAGTTTTCTAAATAAACCAAATCCATATTTTCTGTCCTATAAACACCTTTAAATTTGGAGGAATAAAGGTTTGTATAGTAAAATAAGAGAAATATGAGCTCACGTATCACAGTTGGAATAGATATAGGCACTTATGAAGTGCGGGTTGTGGTAGCGGAGCAAGCGGATCAAAATTCTTTGCCAAAAGTTTTGGGCACTGGAAGGAGTGAATCAAAAGGCCTACGGCACGGATACACCATAAACACCGGAGACGTTATACGAAGTGTCTCGAGCGCAGTGGCGCAAGCTGAAAAATCTTCTGGTGTAAAAATAAATAAAGCTTTTATTTCTATTGGCGGAGTCGGTCTTTCTGGCATCAATTCTCAAGGCTCCAGTGTGGTAGCTAGGGCTGATCAAAAAATAACCGAAGCTGATATAGAGCAAGCCATCCTTGCCGCCGAAGAATCAATACCTGCGGCCGCCATTCAGAACAGGAAAATCATTTACTCTATCCCTACTTCTTGGAAAGTTGATGGTAAACCGGTAATGGGCAGAATCTTAGACATGAAAGGTGTCCGAGTGGAAGCCAAGGTTCTGTTTGTAAGTTGTATTGAACACCATCTAAACGACTTGGTTGAAGCGGTGGAGGAAGCTGGTGTCAGGGTGATAGATGTTGTCGCCTCGCCTATCGCCGCCTCTTTCGTCGTGCTTTCAAAAAGCCAGAGGATTGCCGGCTGTGTGCTGGCCAACATCGGCGCAGAGACAGTTTCGATCGTAGTTTTTGAAAATCAAATACCGATTTCCCTTGAAGTTTTTGGCATAGGCGGAAGCGACATAACCAATGACATCGCTTTAGGGTTAAAAGTTTCTCTTGAGGAAGCCGAATCAATAAAACTTGGCAGTGTAACTGCTACAAATTTTTCAAAGAAGAAGCTAGAGGAAATAGTTTCTGCTAGACTTGGAGATATTTTTGAACTAGTAGAAGCGCATCTTAAAAAAATCGGAAAGTCTGGACTTTTACCGGCCGGCATAATAGTAACCGGAGGCTCTTCCTCGATTGGAGCCATAGAAGACCTGGCTCGAAGCTATTTGCGTCTACCTTCTCGTATTGCATCTTTAAATATAAGTAACGGAAAATTTCAGATAAAGGACTCGTCTTGGTCTGTTGCCTATGGGCTTTGCGTGGTCGGTAATTTGCCAGATGAAGAAGATGGACTCGGACTCCGCAAGCACAGCAAGGATGTTTTTAATACCATTATTAATTTTTTGAAACAGTTCCTGCCTTAATTTTTAGAACATATATGCAACCATTAGCAAGATTTACTTTTTCTCTATTTAGCTTTAGATTTTAGATATGCCTCAAATAAAACCAGAAGTAGAATCATTCGCTAGAATAAAGGTGATTGGAGTAGGTGGATCAGGAAAAAATGCTGTAAATCACATGATAAACTCTAAGGTAAGAGGAGTTGATTTCGTGTCTGTAAATACCGATGCTCAGGACCTGCATTATTCCGAAGCCAAGAAAAAAATACACATAGGTAAAAATTTGACACGTGGCCTGGGCGCAGGTATGGATCCAGAAATAGGCAAAAGAGCAGCTGAAGAAACCAAAGAAGAAATACAGGAAGCTTTAAAGGGAGCCGACATGGTATTTGTAGCCGGAGGATTTGGTGGTGGTACAGCGAGTGGTGCCGCTCCGGTGATCGCTCGTACGGCCAAAGAGCTCGGTACTCTAACTGTGGGTGTAGTTACCAAGCCATTTTCTTTTGAAGGAAACCAGAGGATGCGCATAGCAGAGGCTGGCTTGGAAAGTTTGAAGCAGTCAGTTGACGCGCTGATAGTCATTCCAAATGATAGACTCCTTGCGACAATAAACAAAGATACTCCAGCCAAAAATGCTTTTGCAATGTGTGATGATATTTTAAAACAAGCTGTTGAAGGAATTTCAGACCTCATCACTACTCCTGGGATGATTAACATTGACTTTGCTGACATCAAAGCTGTCATGGAAGGAGCCGGCGGGGCTCTTATGGGCATAGGTAGGGCCTCTGGTGAAAACAGGGCAACTGAAGCAGCTAAATTGGCTATAAACTCTCCTTTATTAGATCTTTCTATAAATGGTGCAAGAGGTGTGCTTTTCTCAATAGCCGGAGGAGACGATGTGACCATGTTTGAAATCCATGACGCAGCCAAGCTTATAACCGAGTCGGTTGACCCAAATGCCAAGATTATTTTCGGTACCGTTCGCGATGACAGGCTCAAGAAAGGAGAGATAAAGATAACGGTCATTGCAGCCGGTTTCCCCGAAAACTACATGAGAGGCATGTTTGCTGAAAACAAAGACGATGAGCAAGGAAAGGGACGCATTTTTAATACAGTTTTTGGTAAGGATAAAGAAAAGGAAAAAGAAGATAAAAAAGAAGAAAACAATAACAGAGACGAAAACAACGAAGAAAGAAAACAAAACGTTATAATCGATGATGACGACGAATGGGGCGCAGTACCGGCTTTCTTGCGAAGATCAAAACTCAAATAGTATAATAGGTGGTATGTACGATTTAATTATTATCGGTGGAGGGCCGGCGGGAGCGGCGGCTGGCGTTTATGCGGCAAGAAAGCAAATTAAGACAGCCTTGATCGCTGAGTCATTTGGTGGTCAGAGCATAGAGTCAAACGAAATTCAAAACTGGATCGGCACCACAGCCATATCTGGTACTGATTTGGCCAAAAATTTAAAGAACCATGTCAAGTTTTATGCTGGAGAGGTGGTTAATGTGATAGAAGGTGAAAGAGTTGATAGAGTTGCCAAAGGTGATGGGTTTTTCACTGTTGTAACCAATAAGTCAGAGTATCAAGCTAAAGCCGTCTTGGTAGCTACTGGCGGTTCAAGAAGGAAGCTCGATGTGCCTGGGGCAGATCAATTTGAAGGAAAGGGTATAACCTACTGCGCTTCGTGCGACGGACCATTTTTTGCTGACAAAGAAGTGGTGGTTATCGGTGGAGGTAACGCTGGCTTTGAGTCAGCTGCTCAACTTTTGGCTTATTGCAAAAGCGTCACCCTCCTCTCTCGGGGAGAATTTAAAGCTGACCCGATTACTGTAGAAAAAGTGTTAGAAAACCCAAAAATGAAAGCTGTTGCAAATGCCGTACCAACCGAAATAAAGGGTAGTAAATTTGTTGAGACTCTTATTTACAATAAAACCGCTCCATTTGCAGAAGATAATATTAAGTTGAAAGCGGAAGGGATTTTCGTAGAAATCGGCCACATCCCAGCTACTTCTTTTGTGGAGGGGCTTGTTGATATGGACGAGATGCGAAGAATTAAAATAGATCACAAGACTCAACGCACTTCAGAGCCTGGTATTTGGGCCGCCGGCGACTGTACCGATACTCTTTATCACCAAAACAATATAGCCGCAGGTGACGCCGTCAAAGCTCTCGAGGATATTTATTTGGAGTTGCATAGGAGTGGATAATCTCTCTCTAACTCCCTCTTTACCATATGGTTACCTCGGTGTCCCAAATAGTTGGACCACAAACACTGCTTCTTTGCCCTTATAAATGCCGGTAGAAGTGGCTATACCAATTTCCTCAAATTTAGGGTTTATTATGTTTAAGAAATGACTTCGGGAGTTTACCCAGGCTCTTTCTACCTCTTCACTTTCGGTGAAGTTGACTGCTAAATTTTCGCCAGCATATTTATATTCATAGCCCGCTTTTTTAAACCAATACCACGGAGTTTCCCCTTCAGGTGTATTGTGTGAGAAGTATCCCCTCTTTGCCATATCATCAGCTTTCATTTGAGCTGCATTTTCTAAAACAGGGCTTACTTTTAGTTCGCCAACATTTGCTGCCAACCTGTTTTTGTTTGTAAGGTTTACAAGTACCGAGGTGTAGATGGCAGACAGAGATTCAAGGGTGGCAATCCGCCAGCTTGGTATCAAAAAAACTGTAACAATTATGATGGCGATACAAACCGAAAATATCCCCAATTTACCCTTTTTCATTTATATCCAATCTAACACGCTAGGGCGATTTAGACCAGAAGCAAGTTTGATGGCAAATTATTTCTTCTGCTCATTACCAGCATGAAGGATAACCCCAGGAGAACGGTTTGAGAATAGCCTAATGTATTAAATCGATCTCTTTTTTCTTCTTCTGTTTTTTCAAAACAAAATCCAGTAATAAATTCATGACGTAAACCCTCTTTACTTACCTCTTCCCTAAATAAATCGATATCTTTTGTGACAACTCCCAAAACCTCACCTTCTGTCTCTATGGTTTCTGTCGTTATCTCAACTACTTTTGGTTTCTCCGCGACTATTACCACATCTTTTACCACTGGAGAGTCTGCTTTTTTTTCGAATCCGGCAATACTGTCTCCGCTAAGGGCTTCGACCCAAGCATAATTGGTATAAATACCCGCAGGCATTTTTTCATTAAAAACAGTCGAGTAAGTTACTGATATCTCTTCATTTGGCAATATTGTTCCAAGCTCCCAGTACTGCTCGTTTATAATTTTTCCTTCTTCGTTTACCAGCTTATCAAAAAGTGTGCTGTCATAAGCCTCTCCTCCGTTATTTTTGACCACAATTTCAAAATCAACTGATGCTCCAGCTGGAACCATTTCAACACCATCAACTACCACAGAATTTGGTAGCATATGAGTCTTGGTGATTGAGATGTCTGGGTAAGTGGTAAAGTGATGATTTTGCGGCAATATCATTGAGCCAGGGTTAAAAGTGGCGACGAAAGAAAGCTGGTCTTTATTGTCCTTAATATTTCCATCAGTCTCAAGAGAAGAAATATTTGTTTCGATCACGATATTTTCTCCATGGGCAAACCTGTCAATATACCCCACAAAATCAAATTCCTTGGTCTCTCCTGGTTCCAATGAATCTAAATGAAGAAGATTGTAATCAGAATAAGTGGATGTAAAAGTGAATCTTGTCGTTTTGAGTCGAGAGAGGATGTTGATATCACTTGCCCTGGCGTCCCCCTTGTTTTTAATTGTGGCTTTAAAGAAGACGCTCGAACCAGCTTCAGCCTTGCCTTCTATGTTGGCAGTGAGCCCAACCCATAAATCTGGCTGACCGAAAGAAATATTTCCATTCCAATCGCCAAAAATATTGACCAGAGCAGCCATCCAGTTTGAGCTTATGATGTTGGTGTTGGCGATGTTTACAGTGTTGCTCCCTGCGTATGCATTTCCTGTCTCTATAGAACCACCAATATTATCACCTGTATTTGCAGAGACTTGGATATCGTTGATTATATTTGCTGTACTGCTACTTAAAATACTGATACCACCTGAAGCTCCGCTAGTATTTGGTATGCCACTCTGTTCGTTGTACAAAACAATGCCTCCCTCTGTTTTTCCCCAAGCAATACCGGGGGGTAGATTGAAAATATCGCCCTTCCAATCGCCAAATACTTTGACGACCAGATAAAAAGACGAGTCGTTGTACATGTTTTTATTAACTAAATTTAGTGAATTTGAGTAAGAAAATGCATTGCCAGTATCTATGTTTCCCCAAGATTCATTATTGCCGGTATTACTAGAGGTATTTATGTCGTTAATTATTTCAGCTGAATTGTCGTTTGCTATAAACGTATCACTGTTTTGGCAATCGCATTCGGGATTAAAAAGAGAAAGGAAGTTGTCAAAAAAGTTTGCATTTGGGAACACTAAATCTCCAGACCAATCGCCAAAGTTATTAAAAACAAGCAAGAAATATTTAGAATCAACAATGTTTGTATTGACTACATTTACAACATTGCTACCGGCGTAGGCATTGCCCGTGATTATAGTTGACGAAGCCGCCCCTTCTGTTGTTGTACTACTCGAAGTGTTATTACCGGTATCGGCTGTTACATTTAATACATTGGTGATTGTTGCAAAGTTTTGGTTTGATAGAGTGGTGCTCGAAATACAGTCTGTGCATGTAGAAGTCGCTGTGGTAGTGGAGTTATTAAGATTTATGATTTCTCTTAAATCTAGAGACTCGCCACCCAAAGAATCACCAAGTGTCACCATGTTAGTTTCTGAATTTACCTCGTTAACATTGACTTCATTGACTACATTTACGTTTGCAATAGCGTCCCCTGTTTCAATATCCGTCTCTAGTGGCTCATCAGTTTCTATTACCTCTGTCGATGTTTCCGTGGTGGGTTCGACCGTCTCAGCTGCCAAAACATTTTCTGCCGATTCAACCGGTGGCCCACTCTCGGATTCTTCGGCATACGTCAAAATTTTAGGCATGAGAAAAAGGTTCCCAATACTAAGGATCAAAAACAGAGTGAGGAGCGACAGAGTAACTCGGTATTTTTTAGAATGTAAATAATCTGAACACATAAGTTAATATTTTTTGCAGAACATTTACTCCGGTTTTTGGAGCCTCCTTTTCAGCGAGGATCTCTTCCCCGCTAACTTCGATTTCACTTTGAGAATTTATTTCTCCCGATTCATCTACTTTTGTCTCTGTTTTTACCTCGACACTTGCGGTGCCGTATTGAGAAACGACCTCCTTATCAAAATTCTCAACAACTTGGCTGTTCACCTCGGTGTAAATTTTTATGCTTGCTCTAGCCTCTCCTTCCGTCGAACCTCCGCCTGTGTTTGCTGAAGAAGAAACATTATTTATTACAGTAGCGCCATAGGCAACCGATGGCAAAAGCATCAGAAAAAAAGCGATTTTTAGTGAATTTTTGATCATAACTCCGGACAAACCAACGTCTTATTTTGACACTGGCTTGACCCGAAGGAGGAGAAACCTCCTCGGGAAATGGCTAGGAGGCAAATTATCTGCGCACTCTAACCACGTTGCTATTCACAACGTTTACAACTTCTGACCAAGCGTCAGCATCACCGGTGGTTATTTCACCGGCATCTCCGCCGTTAGCCTCAGTGTCTTCAACATTGTTGTTTGAAGAACCCCAGAAACTAAACCAGCTGTGAGATGAAGACTTTGCTCTTACTTTGTTTGAGGCATTACCTCCAACAGAAGTGTTGTAGCCAGTCTTTGCTTTGGTGTCGACATAATTTTTTACTGTAGCATCGTTTTCAAGATCTACATTTATGTCAGCATCGCCTTTGCAACCACAATCGCTCTTTACTTTGACATCATTATCATTTACATAATTGTCAACGTAAGCTGTAGCCACTGCATTGCCAGTATCGATATCACCAGTCTCTCCGCCGTTTGCGGCGGTACCGGTCACACTACCACCTTTTACCCTATTCCTAGCGCTACCTCCCATAGAAGAATTACCGCCAGTTGAAGCGGTTGTATCAACTACGTTTTTAACGTAAGCGTCATTGTTTACATCAACATTGATATCAAGTTCAGATGATGAAGATGGGAAAGGGAAAAAGATAGCAGAAGCGGTAGAAGCAGAAAGGGCGAAGCCCAATACTGCAGCTATTGCTATGATTTTTTTCATTTTATTTTCATTCTTAATTCTTATAAATATTTTCTCCCCGCCTCACGTATGCATATCGCTTCGAGAGGCCGAGATTTATCGACCAAACAAAAAAGCCACCCCAGGCTAAGTACCTTTGGCGGCTCTTTTGTTTGGCAAATTATTATTTTGTAGGAAAAGTTGGGGAAACATTTCTCCTAAAATCTAAGATTTTTGCTTTTCCCCTAAGCAAAAAACTCACACTATCAATAAGTGGAATTTTAGAAAATGGACAAAGACTGTCAATTTAAAACTGTGGATTGCTTTGGTTTAAGTTTTTGTTAAAATGTTTTTAACAATTCCCAATTAAATCTACTGATCTACTGGTATTCTCCTAAGAGTGTCAAAAAACCCAGAATGGGTGCCGGATCGGGGAAATCCCGTAAAAAGACTTGCGTCTCGACGGGAGGATCTGGCACCCATTCTGGGTTTTTCTTCTGCCCGCATTCTAGCCCTAAGATGACAAATGTCAAATAAACAAAATCCCATATATCTTTGGTAAAGACAAATGGGATTCTGGGGTAGTGCTTTGAGAAATATTCTACTTGTCGCTTTTACTCACATTCTTCCCCTTTCGTTTTTCTATTGAATTCTTTCCAAGCAGGCAACCAGTCTTCATAGAGAAGTCCAAGTTCAATTAAATCCCAGTATTTGCCTCTCCGGAAGATAAATTCCCTCTTTTTTCCCTCGATCTTATAACCGCAGCGTAAACTATAATTCAAACTGCGTTGGTTAAATTCAATAACACCAGAATTTACCCTGTGCAGATTGAGGGTGTTGAAAACATACTCAAGAAGATGCATTTTAGCGTCCCCACCGTACCCTTTCCCCCAGTAATCTTTTTCTCCTATCAGGGCTCCGGTTGTGCAGTATCGATGAACCCAATTGATTGCGTGTATCCCCATAATACCGATCGGCTTACCATCCTTTGTTTCGATACACAGGACAACATCTTTGTCGTTGGTGCCAATCTTCTCGTACCAACTCTCCTCCTGCTTTTCTGTGTGGGGCATCACAGAAGAGACAAACTCCCGTACTTCAGGATCATTGATCCAGCGAGTAACTGTAGGTATATCATCTTTTGTGAATGGTCGAAGGTTTGTTTTTGTGCCCGATATAAACACAACTTTTGCTTGTTCCAAGGTCGAATTCTCCTTTTTTAATATCAAAGAACTTAAAACGCCGCTGTGCGCGGCGTTTTAAGTTCTTAAATTTTTTGAGATTTTAAATACTTAAAACACAGCGCAAGTCTCCTGAATATTCAGAAGCGAATGTAATATCAGCAACATTAAGCATACCAAAATGGCTAAGCCCGTTAGGGTTGCTGTTTCCCTTATTCAGTTGTGCGCATGTATTTTCCATGACATTTTCATAATACATGAGAATGATAAATAGTCAACTTAAACAAAAAATCTGGCCAGCGGTCAGATTTTTTGTTAATTAGAAGATTAGAAGGATTTTATGAAGAAGTTTCTTCTGTGACTGGTGGCTCTGGGGCGGGCTCTTGAACCTCTTTAGTTTCTGCTTGCTCGCTCTCTATGTTTTCTTTCTCCACCACTTCAGTCTTTTCTACATCCTCTTGCTCTTGTTTTTCTTCTTCCTCGGGTTCGCTAGAGCTTTGTGAGAAATCAGCTTCTGGTCCCCCCTCTTGCTTGTCCGGCGAAGCTCCAGCGGAGTCGGCTTGTAAGAGGAGGTCAGGAGGAGTTATTTCCCCCTCAATCACATCCTCTTCAACTACTGGGTCTGTTGGAGTGCTAGTTTCATCTAATACTTCTGTTATGGTCACCTCTTTCGGTGCAACTGTATCTTCGCTTTTTATTTCAAACACTAAACTTTCAATTTCATCCCCCGGATAAACCGCGCTGGCCTGCAACATATTAGATTTTGAGACCTCGTCTTGTCGATAGTAAGAAAATGTCGAACCTACTGACGAAATACTCAAAAGACCGCCAAGAATCGCGATCAAGGCCAGTATTTGAGCCGCATAGCGTTTTTGAGGCATAATTCCATGCCTTATTCTCAAATCAAGTACATTATTTGATCTAAAACTCTCGTCTTTACGTAAAGCGATCGAATCACTTTTGGCTCCGCTATTACCACTTCCTCCTGTTTGTTTTTTTGGTCTTAACTTCCTAAATTCTCTCCATATGTTACCGATTTCGTCTATGATAACGAGAAGTGCGGGTATACCCACAATCAGGACAAAGCCAAGTGGCTTTTTAGCAAAGTCCAATATAAAACCAACATAGGGCAGGGTGAATAGTACCCTGCCTCTTATGTCTGATTTTTTTATAGGAGCCGGATCAACAGAATCATTAGCGTCTCCTTTGGTAGTGAAAAGTGTTTGTCCGTTTTCTATTTTTTCTTCTACTATCCTATGAGTCGTTGGTATTTGAGTTTTGGTATCTTTGCCGAAAGTTATCACGTCTCCCACCCCATACTGACTTGTCGGTCTTATGACTACTATGCCCCCAGTTTTTATCGTTGGCTCCATAGAACCAGATTTGACGATTTTAACCGAAAAGTTACCAGGTATCGGAGCCAGTGTCGCCAAGAGAAGCAAGCCAGTCATAAATACGAGACCGACAAGTGCATAATATGGAACTTTTAGGAGATTTTTCATTTTTTAATTTTCTCTGACTCCACAGTTTAGGGCACTGAAAGCGTCTAAGTCGTAGCCATCAGCAGCATCTTCGAACTCAGCCCTGTTTGAGACATCAGTTATGCGAACATATTTTGCCCAAGCAAGACCGGAATCGGCTAGATCTGCTTCTGCATCTCGATCAACGCTTGAGACGACAGGGAACCATGTCGAGCCATCCTGACTTACTTCTATCTTTACTTTTTCTACTGGATAACTATTACCACCTGTAACTTCCCAAATCCTGAGATCGTTGCCAGGACCATCAACGATAACGTTATCTTCAAACCCTACAACGATCCAACCACCTTCTGCTCCTGTACCATCAGTCCCCTCATCAAAGCCTAAACTAAAGAATTCTCCTGTTGGCACCGGACTATCAAATGGGTTGCCTGCGCTTTGTGGCGCCCCCAATGCCTTTGTAGGATCTGTTCGGTCTAGATTTATGTTAGTCCCATCTTTGCGAACACCTTGACTGACCGAGACAATGCTGTCAGCAAATGCAAGCTGTGGATTTTCACAACTGCCAAATGTCTCGGGCACTTTGCAAACAAAATCAGGATTATGTCGAGCCTGGATCGCTGAGAAAGTAACATCTGCAGTTAAGCTGTCAGTTTGAGTTTCGTTTCCAAGGAGTGAGCCATCGCAAATAAAACCAGCATTTCTTTGATCAGGACCATTCGAACCTTCTGTGCCGGGTGTACCCACCTGGCCCTCTCCATCTTGGACTTCTGGCTGTACTGACAAAGTACCAAAACACCAAGCCTTGCCTATATACACCGTTTCTTCGCCTGGTACTGGTCCTGGCTCATTGTTCCAGATGTTTGTCTCAGAATCAGCCAAAGCTACCTTTATGGGCTCTCCCAGAGTTAAGTTGCCGATCGGCCCTTGCGATATTACCTCTTCGCCCACCTCGAGCACATTATCGCCATCGTCAGCCCACCAAATAAAGTTTACATTTTGAGCTAGCTCCCCCTCACCCACTCCATCAGTTTGGTCAACCAAAGATTCGGGTTCAGTAAAGCCATTGTCATCATTTGAAGTTAAAGTTACATCAGCGCAGATATATGCATCATTTGTGTCTACGTGGATAGATATGGTATCTTCACCGAAATCTCCTGGCTTCAGATCGAGAAAGTTAAAGAATTTTTCGACTGTCAGATCCCTAAGCTCCCAAGAAGTATCCTGATTGAATACTCCATTGTAGTAGCTCGTATTATCTATCTTGAGATCGATCGAGCCAGCAGCAAAGGTGTTACCCAAAGAAGCTTCTATGTCGGAGAAGAATGCCCCTGTCCCCCCAAGGGCGAGACTCCCCGCCATAAACATCACAATTCCTGAACTGAATAATATTTTTTTCATTTTTTTATTGTCCCGTGAGAATTTGTTAAATTATTTTACGGGATAATTAGTTCCAAAACTTCCAAAAGGGGAACTTGAACTTTTTTACAATTTTCGTTTTTGGACTATTTGAATAATTTTGATCACAAACAAACTCTTCGTTGTTCTTGTACATGGTGGCGAGGAAGCTTACATCCAGGCTAATGCTATCAGTTTGATATTTATTACCCACCGCCTCTCCTTCGCATTGCCATCCGGTGCCTCTAGTTAAAGGCCCATTTGAACCGATCTTTCCCTTGCCATCTTGAGATAGAGGGCTTTCTAGCATTTCTCCAAAACACCAGATTTTGCCAATGTATTTTACTGACTTTTCTCCTAGGGGCTGACACGCTTTGCTTTTGTTCCACTTTTGTTCGTACTTATGGGAATAATTCCAACCCTCTTTTTGCCAAATGTTGCTCTCTGAATCGGAGAGTGTCCACCACTCTCCGTCAAAGATTTCCTCAGCGCTTCCCTTCTTAAAGATTTTTTCGTCTGTCTCGAATACGTTGTCGCCATCGTCAGCCCAAAAAGCGAAGTACAAACCTTCCTGAAGCTCTCCATCAGTCTCTATCAAACTTACTTTCATGCAACTCCAGGCTTTCTCTTTGTTAGTGTGCAGGCTTATGGTGTCTTCGCCGACGTCCCCTGGCTTCAAATCGTCAAAATCAAAGAACAACTCCCCAGCTAAATTTTTAGCTTTCCAAGAATTACTCGGGCTAAAAACCAGCTTTCCTTCGTTGTTTGTGACATAACTTTCGTTGTCAATTTTTAGATCAATTACACCGGTCGCAAATGTATTACCCGTGGAGATTTCGCTGTCTCCCATAAATGCTCCAGTTCCCCCCGCGAGGATTGCCCCCGCAAAGAGAATCGAGCTCATACTGAGTAATATCTTTTTCATGCCGTATGGTTAGTTAATTAAGACGTAACTTCTGGCCATACAGGATTGTAGCCTTGTGAGCAGACGAATCCTTCATTATTCCTAGCTTGTACAGCGTAGAACTGCATATCTCCTTGTACTTTGTCGGTTTGGGCCACATTATTTATTGCAGCAGCACCATCGCAACTCCAACCAGTTCCTCTTGTATCAGGTCCATTGTCTCTATCTCCGAATACTCCGGTTAATCCAAGTTCATCTTGTTCCTCTGGGGCTGGATTTAGGTCACCAAAGCACCATATTTTACCAATGTACACAGTTGAGTCGCCTTCAACTGTTGTTCCAAAAGGAGCATTACCTGAAGTATCAGCAAGAGCGATCTGTCCTTGAGCATCAAGACCACTTAGAGGACCTTCCAAAAAAGCTGTTTCGTCGTCTTCAAACACATTATCACCATCATCAACCCAGAAAGCGAAATTTAAATAATCAGCCAAATCACCACTGTCTCCATCTTCTTCAACAACACAATTACCATTCTCGTCAGACTGCTCTGGTTCTGTGCAAGTCTCGTCTGAATTAACAGTCAACCTAGCAGCTGCACATAAGTATGCATCATTGCTACCTACGTGAACTGAGATAGTATCTTCCCCTCTGTCTCCTGGTTTCAAATCGTAGAAATCAAAAAACTTGTGTGTACCAGCAACCAAGTCAGTCAACTCCCAAGAAGTAAGTGAACTGAACGCAAACTGACCAGTAGGATCTACAGGCTCAGGCAGGTTATAATCCAACACGTAACTTTCGTTGTCGATTTTTAAATCAATGTCTCCAGCTGTGAAGGTGTTGCCCGTTGAAGTTTCGCTGTCAGAGAAGAATGCTCCGGTGGCGCTTATTGCAACAGCGGCCACGAAGACGATCAAACCCGAACTAAATAAAATTTTTTTCATTTGATTTTGCGAAATCATTTCGTACCATACGTCCTTTGGAGTACGAATCTGACTTCTATTAATTATTATTACTTCTAATTACTGCTAATAAATTCCAAGGGTTCGGCAATATTTCGACCGCCGATAAATCTCTTTGAATTAAGTTTCCCCAAACCTAGTATTAATTTTATTTTTTTGCATCAAGTCGCGTCAATGAAATCTAAAACACCAAAATACTTTTGTCTTAATAAAAAATGTCCGTGACTTTTTAATTGATAAAAAATTTGATAATAAAAAGATTTTTAGTTGCTCTTGACAAGCCTCTCTCAAAAATCACTCTCAAGGACACCTCACTTAGTCCTTATGTTTTTTCGGTTATCCACAAATGCAAAACCCAGGTTTCCAAAAGAAAACCTGGGGTTTGATTCTCGCACCTTCCGCTTGTACAAACCGGAAACCTCACTGGGCAAGCACTAGCTTCAAGTCGGCCAAAGCCTGTGAAATGGCGCCTTTATAGTGAGGGAACTTTCTTCTTATTTCATCAGGAGTATCACGAGTAATCTTTACCTGGAGGACAACTTTATTTTCGTCGCAACTTCTGACCAGGTACTCTTTCACTGTACACTTCAGACCTTCTCTAAAGTTGTACAGCCTTACGGAGGTTCCTTCCATGTAATAAAGGCAATTCCCCAAACCCCACCTTTGACCAACGGTCATATTTCCTTCAGGAGAGCAGGTAATAGTCGCGTAGCTGTTCCCATTCTTTGTTACACCGGCCTTGTTTCGCAGGAAAACGTGGATTGATCGAGGTGGTATCGGAGCCGGCAGATCAATATCCCACTCCCACAATCCCCCCTTCAACCTATCTCTGCTTTCAAAAAGCACAAGAGTGTTTTTCTCTAACGACCTGTCGCCCAAGACATGGTAAATTTGTTTCAGTTCTGACTCCTTGTTCAGGTGTCGGTGATATGACACGAGCATCATACAGATACTCCTTTCTGGAAGGATAGTACATAAATTAAGTATAGATTTCAATTGGTCGGCAATTTTCAGATTTTTACCTTTGGTGCGCGGTGAGGGACTCGAACCCCCGGCATCGTCAACGTCAATGACGCGCTCTACCAACTGAGCTAACCGCGCTATGCACACAAATTTATCAGAAAAATGAAAAAAATAAAGGGTAGGTTATAATGAGTAGGTGAAAAAAGGAACAAAGAAGAGAAAAGTTTTTGGTTTAA
>CAZRKB010000003.1:39968-52486 GCA_964601125.1 uncultured Candidatus Saccharibacteria bacterium | reverse complement strand
CTTCAGCACCATCTTCATCAATGAAATCAGTAGACGATGTGATGGAAGACTTGAAACTATAAGAAAGAAAAATATTAAGTTAAAAAGAGCAAAACCGCGAGCAATAGACGCGGTTTTGTTTTTATGGTGGGCACGTTTTGCTTTAACGTTCACTTGATATTTAGATTCCACCGATTATAATTAGATTAATATGAAAAAGGAAGATGAAAATGGAAAAATTGAGGGGAAAATTGACGATCTTGCTGTAGCTGTAGCTAAAGGTTTTGATGTTGTACACAGGGAAATAAAAGACTTGAGAGATGATATGAAGGGATTAAGGATAGAAATGTCTGATTTTAAGAAAGAAATGAAGCAAGAAATGTCTGATTTTAAGAAAGAAATAAATCATACCTTAGAGGGACATATAAAATCGGTAAGATCGGATTATGACGGATTATCACATAGGGTAAAAATATTGGAAACAGAAAAAAGATAATGGCATTTCACATTGTTACATTATTTCCCGAAAGTTTCGACTCTTACGTCAGCTCGTCTATCATAGGACGAGCTGTTCGTAATAATAAAATTAAAATTAAATTTTATAATCCACGAAATTTCGTTAAGCCGACTAAATCACAATCAAAAAACCAAAAACCATATTTGAGAGTAGACAACAACCCTTATGGAGGCGGGCCGGGAATGGTTTTGGAAGCTCTGCCAATAATAAGAGCGGTTGAATCAATTTTAAAGAAGATAAAATCTCCATCACCAAAAATAATTTTGCTCAGCCCAAACGGTAAAACTTTTGACAATAAATACGCCGACAAATTATCTAAAAAATCTACAAACGTAATTTTGATTTGCGGTAGATACGAAGGTGTTGACGCAAGGGTCAAGAAAATTTTAAAGGCTGAAGAAGTTTCTATCGGTGATTACGTGGTGACAGGTGGCGAGCTGCCTGCAATGGTGATTTTAGATGCGGTAGCAAGAAGGATTGATGGGGTTTTGGGTAAGCTGGAATCAGTAGAAGAAAACCGCATTTCTTCGAGTGAAGTTTATACCAGACCGGAAATAATAAAGTGGGAAGGAAAAAGTTATAAAGTCCCCAAAGTTCTCCTCTCTGGCAATCATAAAAAAATAGAGGAGTGGAGAAAAGGCAAGTAAGCAAAAACCCCTAGCATTCAGCTTGGGGTTTTTGCTTAAACCAAATTTTTGAGCGCAAAAAAGAGGCCTCTTTGATGCGCTGATTTAGTTAAGCCGAAGGAGAAATACGTTATTCAGCCCCTCGACAAGCTCGGGGTAAATGGACTTCTCTCTCGGTTCAGAAAAAGAACCTTTATTCCGGGCAAACAACCCAATAAATCTACTCTTATTTTATCAAAAAACAAAACCAAAAACAATAATATTTGCACACTTTTCCCCTCTCATCAGACGAGGAGAGGGTGCCTGTATCCAGGCAGGTGAGGTTTTATCAAGTTGTGGATGCATTTTAAATATGGTGGAGGTAAAATTAGAGTATTAAATTTAATTTAAAACCAATGGAAGGAGTAAGCGCGCCGCAAAAAATAGAAGCTCAAGAAGGACAAAAAAACCCTGGGACGCACGGTGAGAAAATATTAACAGCGCAAAAAAATGTAGTAGAAATGTTTAAAGAGGCATGGCAAGAAGCATAAAGGCAGGGAACCCGATCGAATACATGATGCATCAAGCTCGGCAAGAAACCGAGATTGCAGAGAGTATTATAGAAAAAATCAGAAACAAAAAGTCTACCTCGACAGGAAATGAGTATTATGAAGAGAAGTTAGCACTAAAAATGCTTGATTTTTTCAAAGAAGAAGAGAAAGTGATCACTCTTTATGCTGAAGCAAAACAGAATTATCCGCTTCTCGCCGAGCTCATGGAAAACAAGAGACCGTACCTCAAGGAGCTTTTGGAGGAATCAAGAAAGCTTTATGAGAAGAGTCTGCTTGAGAAGAATTAAGAAGTATGAATTACGAATTATGCATAATCCAAAATTCTTAATTCATGAATCAAAAATATGGAAATTGAAAATAATTTAATAGAAAAACATTTAAACAATATCCGATCTCTGCAGTCACCCTCTGGTCTGTTCATGGCTTCACGTTCTGACGTTTCTACCGGATACAATAAAGCGTGGCTCCGAGATAATTTTTATACCTGCCTCTGCTTCGAAGAAATCGAGGAGTGGGATACTGTCATAAAAACATGGAAAGCCATACTTCAAATTTTCATCAAACACAAAGATAAAATAGACTGGGCATCTAAAAACAAACCGTTATCAACTTATCAATACATACACGCACGATATAACCCTGAGACATTTGAGGAGTTTTGGGAGGAGTGGGGCAATAAACAAAACGATGCAGTCGGAGCAGTACTTTTTAAGCTAGGGGATTTGGAAGAAAAAGGTATACGGGTAGTGGAGTCTCATGAAGAAAAACTTGTGGTACAAATTTTAGTTGATTATCTTGAATCAATAGAATACTGGCAAGATCCTGATAACGGAGTTTGGGAAGAATACGAGGAAATACACGCTTCTTCGATAGGTGCCTGTGTTGCCGGACTGAAAAGAGTCCGACATTTATCTGGGATCAGGGTTCCCGATTATGTGATCGAAAAGGGCGAAGAAGCTTTGACCCAGCTTTTGCCTAGGGAATCAAAGACTAAATTTACAGACCTAGCGCAACTCAGTCTTATCTATCCTTTTGGTGTGGTAACAAAAAGAGAAGCTCAGGAAATTTTGCGCCATTTGGAATACCATCTAGAAAGAGATAGGGGAGTAATCAGATATAAAAATGACCGTTATTATAATAAAAATGTGGATGGGGTGAGCGAAGAAGCCGAGTGGTGTTTTGGCTTTCCGTGGCTATCGATTATTTATCATGAACTAGCAAATCAAATAACTCACCCCAACCCCTCTCTTACATTAAGAGAGGGGCAAGACCAAAACCAAGAAATAACCCCCCTAGCCCCCCTTACCTTAAGAGGGGAACCGGAGAGGAAAATATACCTAGACAAAGCGCATGAATATTTAGAAAAATCAATGAGGACAATCTACAAAGATCAAATCCCCGAACTTTACTATTCGGACTCCAATAAACCCAACGACAACACACCACTAGCCTGGGCCGAAAGCCTTTTTGTGATAGCCCTTTTACGAATGGGGAAGTCAGACCTCACCCCAATTATCTAAAGATAATTTGCCCCTCTCCTCGTCTGATGCGAGGGGAGAAATGCAAAGGGGCACCCCTTGACAGAGTGCCCCAAAAGAAAACTAGAACAATTCATGCACTAGGCCTCGTTTGAGGCATTCGTGGGCAGATAGTCGGAGCCAGCCCGATCCGTAAAGATCTGCCATGGCTTGGCTATCGAAGAGAAGCTCTGTTTCTTGTAGAACCTGCTTCAGGTATACTTCGTACTTCCTAAGACGAGATAATGAATCTTCGTTCAGTTTGCCGGTTTCAAGGTTAACCTCAGTTGCTTCAACAAATAGCGCACCCCGATGCAAATTGAGAATCGCGCCTGTTTTCATTTCCTTTCGTGCTTTCGCCGCAAGAGCGATAAAAGCCGCTGCCGATTCCGCATGATAGATTTTCACTATCGGCGAAATAAGTTTTTTCTGAGTGGTTTGTTTTTCGTAACCGCCAGTAACAGTCCAAAGAAACTCAACAAAATTAATCGTTGGTTCCATATCCCCACCGTCGCTATCGATGATCAGATTGAAGTTCCGTCTAAAACCGCTTGCAATATTTTCGATCTCGTGGACCGCCTGACGAAACTTTGTCTCCGTTAAGCGTCCTGATAACAGCACACTATTGAGCATTGCGCCCTCCTTATTCCTGTAATAAAATTAAAAGTGTAGTCCGCTTATAAACTAACATATGAATAATATTATGTCAATGGAATCAAATCAAAATCCTAAAAATCGCCTAGAGGATTTTGAAACAGCGCAGGGGTTGATCAATGAACACCCCCTTTTACCAGAGGATGAAAAAACAAAATACGTGATGGAACATGAGGGCATAACTCCAGATGGGGTCGAGGTTGATCTTATTAGGTTTCTATCTGCTCGAGCTGCCGTATTGGAAATGAATAAAGCCAGGGCAAAATTAACCGAGATAGAAAAGATTGACCCCGCATCCGTTATGGCAGCCTCAAGCGTGGCCCCACATGTAGAGAAATATATGGAGGGTGGTAAGTAAGATTTATGCGAATTAAAGCACTAGCGGAGCTGTTGAGCTCCGCTTTTGTTATTACTCGATTGCGACAATCTTGTACCTTAGGTGATTGCCGGTAGTTTGACCGACCCGAGCTTCATCAACAGACAGCCCGCCGACATTAACTTAAATTTCTTCATTTGACACAAAGCAATGGTCAGATAAGATTGAGGTGGGGGAGACGATATGAAAACTCTACATGAATTCGTCGCTATTTATTTAATGCTCAGTGCCATAATGGGACTGATAGCAGGAACGTTCTTTATTATAAGACTTCGGAGAAGAATACGGGATGCGGGATTTTTTTTGATCGCATTCGCCGTACTATTTGGCGGCTATGCGGCCATCAGCTGGCCACAGCATTTGTACGAACACCTAGAGTACAAAGCCAAAAACCTTTTCCGCTAACGCCCAAACTCAAAAACAAAGCCACCCCCAATAGGGTGGTCTTTTGTTTTAAAAAAGAAATAAGGGAGACTTGTTCGTCTCCCTTATTTCTTTATCCCCACTTTTGGGATTGACAAATGCTTGACAAATTATACGGGGGGTATATAGTTATGCATACTATTGAGTGGATGAGTTATGGCTTGTCAATACGAGGCTGTTTATATCCAAAAATAGCCTGTTTTTAGAAGGAATTCTTCTCGTTTGACTTATAAAAAAATAAATAGTTAAAAAGGGGATTCGAAGGCGCCCAGAGTGTTGGGTTGTGTTTTTTGTTTAGCAAAATTTTTTAATAATTTTTATTCATCGAAAAATCATATGACTAAAGTCGCAACTAAGGAGAGAATGCCGAAGAAGTACTTCAGCAAATTCAGAAAGCCGCTCGCTCAAATGCCAAATTTGGTGAAAGACCAAATCGAGTCTTTCAAGTGGCTCCTAGACAAAGGTATCAAAGAGGTTATGGACGAGTTTGCCGTCATTAACGACTTCTCTGGAAAGAAGTTTAAGTTTGAATTTTTGGGTTTTGAATTGGACCAGCCAAAGTACGACGAGTACTACGCCAAAGAAAAGCAGCTCTCCTACGAAGCAACTCTCAAAGCAAGGGTGCGACTTACTAACAAAACAATCGGAGTAGAGAAGGAGCAAGAGCTTTTCCTTTCAGAATTCCCCATGATGACCGGGCACGGTACATTTATAATAAGCGGGGTTGAGAGAGTCATCGTGCCACAACTTGCGCGTTCTTTCGGCGCATTCTTCACAAGAATAGAGGCCAAAGGTCGCCCTGTTTTTGGTGCAAAAATAATCCCTTCTCGCGGAGCATGGATAGAAATAGAGACCGACGCCGATAAAAGTATTTATGTGCGCATAGACAGAAAAAGAAAGTTCCCAGTCACTTCTCTGCTTAGAGCTTTTGGGGCAGAGACCGATACAGACATACTTGATTTATTTAAAGGCAACCCTGAAGCCAAAGAATATATTGAGAAGTCTCTCGCCAAAGATCACGCTAAAACTCAAGGCGAAGCCTATGTCGAAATATACAGAAGACTCCGAGATGGAGATTTGGCGACAGCAGAAAATGCCAAAGAATTTTTCAAGAGTCTGTTTGAATCAGAAAGATATGACCTTCATAAGGTTGGTCGTTTCAGATTTAACTCTCGCTTTGGACTACCGACTACAGGCAAAGAATCTGAGCGTAAAACCTTAAATCTCAACGATATAAGTCTTGTCGTAAACCAAATAATCAAACTAAACACTGATCCAAACGCGATCGAAGACGACATCGACCACCTTGGCAGTAGGAGAGTTCGCTACGTTGGAGAAATGATGCAGCAAAAATTCCGCATGGGCATGGCACAAATCAAGAGGAATATGCAAAACAGAATGTCTACTGTAGATACCGATGTAACCATGCCTATACAGTTCATAGTACCCAAACCCCTACAAGCAAGAATTAAAGAATTTTTCACCACCAACCAGCTCTCCCAATTTATGAACCAAGAGAATGCACTCTCAGAAATAGAGCACTTGCGTCTTCTCTCCGCCCTAGGACCGGGAGGCTTGTCTCGAAGCCGAGCAGGTTTTGAAGTGCGAGATGTGCACCCTTCTCACTATGGCAGACTTTGCCCGATACACACACCAGAAGGCCCGAACATCGGTCTCATACTCCACCTTTCTCTTTATGCTCGCATAAATGAGTTTGGTATGATCGAAACTCCGTATGCCAAAGTTGAAAATGGAGTAGTGACCGGAAAGATTGAATATTTAAACGCTCTTGAGGAAGAAAGTTTTGCCATTGCTCACGCCGCCACAGAGAGAGACGAGAGGGGCAATATATTGAGCGAAGTGGTGGAAGCGCGCATTGGAGGAGAGCCTGGCCTGGTATCTAAAAACCAGGTTCACTATATGGACGTAGCAACTAACCAGGCCTTTTCTATCGCGACATCAATGATACCGTTTTTGAACCACGATGACGCAAACAGAGCGCTCATGGGTTCAAACATGCAAAAGCAGGCGACGCCTTGTGTAGAACCAGAAGCTCCATTAGTCGCAACCGGCATAGAAGAGCAAGCGATGCGAGACACGGGCAGGCTTATAATAGCCGAATCTGACGGCACCGTCACAAAAGTTGACGGCCTTAAGATTGAAACTACTGACAGCAAGCACAACAAAACTACTTACAAATTGGTAAATTTTGCCAAAACAAACTCAGCCACATGTTTCCACCAAAGACCGATAGTTAACATGGGCGACAACGTAAAGAAGGGAGATGTGTTGGCAGACACCCTAACTTCTGTCGGAGGAGAGATGGCTCTCGGTCAAAATATTTTGATCGCCTTCCTTTCGTGGTCTGGATCAAACTACGAAGACGCCATCATCCTTTCTGAAAGACTGATCAAGGAAAACAAATTTACAACCATACACATCGATGAAGTGGTGGTAAATGTTCGCGACACCAAACTTGGACCTGAAGTTACAACTTGCGACATACCAAACGTTGGAGAATCGAAACTTAAAAACTTGGCAGAAGATGGAATCATACGCATCGGCGCAGAAGTAGCTCCTGGCGATATCCTAGTCGGAAAAATAACACCAAAAGGCGAGACTCAACTCACTCCAGAGGAAAGACTTCTTAGATCTCTCTTTGGTGAAAAAGCTAGAGACATAAAAGACACCTCTAAGAGAGTGGAGGGCGGTAAAAAGGGAAGAATTATAAACATACAAGTATTTTCAAGAGAGCGGGGCGATAAACTTGAAAGCGGAATTATAAAACGTATCCACATAGAAATCGCTCAAATAAGAAATGTTTCCGTAGGCGACAAACTTGCTGGACGACACGGCAACAAGGGGGTAATTTCCAAAATTTTGCCAATAGAAGATATGCCTTATATGGCAGACGGCACTCCGATAGATATGGTACTCACGCCTCTCGGCGTGCCTTCACGTATGAACCTTGGTCAAATACTCGAACTCCACTTGGGGCTTGCAGCTAAGACACTTGGGTACCAGGCGGTAGTCCCTCCTTTCGTTGGTGCAAGCGACAAAGAAATCAAAGAGGAGTTGGCGAAAGCCGGTTGGAGCGAAAACGGGAAAGTCCAACTTTATGACGGCAGGACAGGGGAGGCGTTTAAACAAGAAACTGCAGTCGGCTACATGTACATGCTCAAACTTGACCACATGGTCGAAGACAAGATACACATGCGCAGCATAGGACCTTACTCTCTTATCACCCAACAACCTTTGGGCGGAAAAGCTCAAGGTGGTGGCCAGAGATTTGGAGAAATGGAAGTGTGGGCACTTTTGGGCCACGGTGTAGCTTATACATTGCGGGAAATGCTTACAGTCAAATCTGACGACATCACAGGAAGAAGCGCTGCATTTGACGCCATAGTTAAAGGCGAGAGACTTAAGGGCGAAAATTTGCCCGCCGCCTTCAATGTGCTTATTAGCAACCTAAGAGGACTCTCTCTTGATGTAGAACTGGTTAAGAAAGTTAAATAATTAAATTTAAAATCATGAACGGAACAACACAAAACAAAACAGGCGCTTCTGTCCCAGACTTCGATATCATGAAGCTCTCTTTGGCATCTCCTGAAGCCATAAAAAACTGGTCCTACGGCGAAATCACAAAACCGGAAACTATAAACTACCGGACCCAAAGAAGCGAGAGGCATGGCCTTTTTGATGAAAAAATATTTGGTCCGGATAAAGACTACGAATGTTACTGTGGTAAGTATAAAGGCATCAGATACAAAGGCATCATTTGCGAAAAATGCGGAGTTGAAATAACAAGATCAATCGTAAGAAGAGAGAGGATGGGCCACATCGATTTAGCGGCGCCAGTTTCTCATATTTGGTTTCTCAAGAGTATGCCGTCTCGCATAGCTTTGATTTTGGGTACCACTTCGGTTGATGTAGAAAAAGTTATTTACTTTGCAGGCTACATAATCACCAAAGTATCAGCGGAAGAAAAGCAGAACATACTTAGAGATTTGGACGCAGAATATAAATCTAGAGTAAAAAACCTAACTGACGAGAAAGCAAAAGAAGAATTGAGAGATAGCCTAACATCACGTAAAAAAGAAATCGAAAATATATCAGAAGGACGAGTGATAGACGAAATTGAATATCACAAATACTCCAAAGATTACGGCACTTTGTTTGAGGCCGAGATAGGCGCTGAAGCAGTTTACAACTTGTTTAAAACCCTTGACCTTCACAAACTTGAAATAAAAGTAAAGGAGGAGCTCGAAAAATCTAAGTCAGTAGAATCTGCTAAAATCGCAAAAAGGCTCTCCTTGATACAAACCATGATCAGGTCTGGCTCAAGACCAGAATGGATGTTCTTAACCAGGATACCTGTGATCCCTCCTGCGATGAGACCAATGGTACCTCTCGATGGAGGTAGGTACGCTACAAGCGACGTCAATGATCTTTACAGAAGAGTCATCAACCGAAATAACAGATTGAAGAAACTCAAAGAAATCAGCGCGCCAGACGTAATCCTTAGAAACGAAAAAAGGATTTTGCAGGAAGCAGTTGATGCTCTTATAGATAACTCAATCAGGCATCAAAGCAATCAACAAGCTACAGCGCAAGCCAACAAAGCTAGAGAACTAAAGAGTCTTGCGGATAACCTAAAAGGAAAGAGGGGTCTTTTCCGTCAAAATCTTCTAGGTAAGCGAGTCGACTACTCCGGCCGATCAGTCATAGTCGTTGGTCCAGAGCTCAAACTCAACCAATGCGGCCTACCCAAACATATGGCCCTTGAACTCTTCAAGCCATTTGTGATTTCAGAACTTTTGAAACAAGAGCTCGCTTTCAACGTGCGAGGAGCTAGCCGACTAATAGACGACAAAATACCAGAAGTGTGGGCGATCCTCGAGGACGTGATCAAAGATCGTTATGTGCTTTTAAACAGAGCGCCGACATTGCACAGACTCGGTATCCAAGCATTCAAACCGATATTAATAGAGGGAAACGCAATACAAGTGCACCCTCTAGTTTGCAACGCTTTTAACGCAGACTTCGACGGAGACCAGATGGCGGTACATGTACCACTTTCTCCAGAAGCTCAGCTCGAAGCCAAGATGATCATGGCGTCTGATAAAAATATTTTGAAACCAGGCAGCGGAGATCCGACCATTTCTAACAAATTACTCGACATCATTCTTGGATGCTTCTGGATGACAAAAGACGTGAACGGAGAAAAAGGTGAGGGATCAGTTTTTGGCAGTCCCAACAGTGCCATTACTGCTTACGATTTCGCACAGGTTGATTTTAGAGCAAAAATAAAAGTGCTCGGCACTGATTCGCCTAAATATGCCGCTTTTAACGGTGAGCTTTTTGAGACCACGGTAGGAAGGCTCTTGTTCAACTCTGTGTTGCCTGAAGATTATCCTTTTGTAAATTTCGAAATAAACAAAAAGAAGATGTCGGGTATTATCGACGACATTCTACAGCGTTACGGTATCGAATACATACCTGTGATAATGGATAAAGTAAAAGCTTTCGGATTCAAGTACGCCACAGTGTCGGGTATCACATGGGGCATTGACGATGTGGTTGTACCTGGGAGCAAAAACGAAATTATAGAAAAAACAAAAGAAAAAGTTGCCCTTATCCAAGAGCAATACGATGCAGGCCTGCTTTCACAAAACGAAAAAAGAACAAAGAATATAGAGAAGTGGACTGAAGCAAAAGATGAAGTCCAGAAAGCAATGGCAGAGACACTGAATAAATCAGGTTCAGTTTATGACCTTGTAAAATCTGAAGCTAGAGGTTCTATGGGCCAACTTACCCAGATGGCTGGAATGAAAGGCCTCATCGTTAACACCACAGGAGAAACGATAGACTTTCCTATTATTTCTTCTCTCAAAGAAGGTTTGAACCCGATTGAATACTTCATCACAACCCACGGTGCAAGAAAAGGTCTTTCTGATACAGCCCTCAATACAGCCAAAGCTGGTTATCTCACAAGAAAACTCTTTGACGTTGCGCAAGACAGCCTTATTGTAGAAGAAGATTGTGGTAGCAAGGAAGGTGTTGTTTTAAACAAAATCACATCTTCGGGTATGGAAGTTTCTATCGCAAAAATAGCAAAAGGAAGATTTTTAGCAGAAGACGCAAAAACAAAAGACGGGGAAGTTTTGTTTAAGAGAAACCATTTCCTTACGAGAGATGATGCGGCAAAGATAGAAGCTGCTGGGATAGAGAGTGTGACCGTAAGATCGCCCCTTACCTGCAAAACCGATGACGGTATTTGTGTGCACTGCTACGGATCCGATCTTGGTAAAAACAAAATAATAGAACTCGGGGAAGCGGTCGGTACTGTCGCCGCTCAAGCTATCGGTGAGCCGGGTACTCAGCTAACCATGAGAACGTTCCACGCCGGAGGTACAGCTTCCGTGGGCGGAGACATCACATCTGGTCTTCCAAGAGTTGAGGAAGTTTTTGAAAACAGAACACCAAAAAATCCGGCAGTTGTAGCTAAAGTAAGTGGCATAATAAGCGAAATAAAAACAGAAAATAAAGATAGGATAATCGTAGTGCTTCCAGAAGAAGGAGAGAAGTCAAAAACCAAAACTAACACTGAATATTTGGTCAACTACCACAGAACGATCTTGGTAAAAGCTGGAGACAAAGTAGAAAAAGGAGACGTATTAACGGACGGTTCAGTTGATCTTGAAGAACTATTCAAATACGCAGGAAAAGAAAAAACCCAGAACTATATCATTCACGAGATTACCAAGATTTATGAGTTGCAAGGAGAGCCTGTTTCTAGGAAGCACATTGAGGTTATCATCAAGCAGATGTTCTCGCGCAGAAAAATTAAAACCCCAGGAGATACCAAATTCTCTCAAGGAGACATCGTTTCTCATAGCGACCTATTAGCAGAAAATAGCACTGTTAAAGAAAGAGGTGGAGAGGAAGCTAAAGCAGAAGCTCTACTTCTCGGCATCACAGAAGTTTCCCTTTCTAGAAAGAGCTTTCTGTCTTCTGCTTCATTCCAACACACCACACGAATGCTTATCCAAAACGCACTCAAAGGCACCGAGGACGAACTAAAAGGACTAAAGGAAAATGTTATCATCGGCCGCTTGATCCCCGCCGGCTCTGGATTCAAAGGCAGCGAGAAACACAAACTCATAGAAGAACTCCAAGAAAAATTGGATAGGGACATGTAAAAAGCAAAAAATCCACATGATAAAGAAAGATTTTGACAAGTGGAATGAATTAAAAAAGAAAACAGATAAAGAAGAACACCGTCTCTATACTGTGCGTGAAATATGGTGGTGTCGTCTTGGAGTAAACGTGGGTGATGAACAAGATGGTAGCGATAAATTATTTTTACGCCCAGTTGTTATAATTCGTTCATTTGGACCAAATACATGCATCGCAATACCTCTTACTACATCTTTACGTAAACACCCTTTAAGGATATTTATTGGCAATGTTAGCGGACAGGAAGCAAATGCGCTTCTATCGCAAATTCGAGTTATTGACACTAGGAGATTAGTAGAAAAAATTGGGTTTCTTGACAAGGTTATTTTCGATACATTAAGAAAATCCGTCAGAAACTTGTTCTAACAGACTTTCTTAATTTTCTCCCCACCATAAGGCGGGGTGAGGCCGAAGCCACTTGTACAGCAAGTATAGCAAAATTACAAAAGTTGTCAATATGACTAAAAAAGTAAAAAGCTACGGAACCAAAAAGAAATAGTATGTCTTCTAACACTGAAAAAATAAAAGAAAAGTTAGATATTGTGGATGTCATATCGAGTTATATAAAGCTCGATAGGGCAGGGATAAATTACAAAGCCCCATGCCCGTTCCACAACGAAAAAACTCCTTCGTTTT
>CAZRKB010000003.1:0-39868 GCA_964601125.1 uncultured Candidatus Saccharibacteria bacterium | reverse complement strand
GGGATAAATTACAAAGCCCCATGCCCGTTCCACAACGAAAAAACTCCTTCGTTTTTTGTCTCACCCGAGAGGCAGAGTTTCTATTGTTTCGGTTGCGGCGCCAAGGGAGATATTTTTTCTTTCGTTGAACAATTTGAGGGTCTTGATTTTAGAGGAGCACTCGAGGTTTTGGCAAACAGAGCCGGCATAGAATTAAAAAACCTGCAAAGCAATAAAGGGTACGAAAAAAATAAAAATGATAAAGAGAGGCAGTTTGAAATAATGGAAGAGGCAACTAAGTTTTACGAAGAATCTCTTAAGCATAATTCAGAAGCGTTGATTTATTTAAAAGACAGGGGAATTTCCGACATCTCAATCAAAAAATGGAGATTGGGATTTGCAAAAGAAGAATGGCGGAACCTACATGATGCATTACTTAAAAAGGGTTTTTCAAAAGAAGAAATGCTTAAAACCGGCTTAATAAAAAAAGTTCCTAATGAGAACAAGTATTACGACACTTTCAGAAACAGAATAATGTTCCCGATCAGCGACAGCGCTGGAAGAGTAGTGGCTTTTTCGGGAAGACTCCTAGAATCAAAACCTAAAGAAAGCCAAAATGCTCCAAAATATTTAAACTCTCCGGAAACCGATCTTTTCCGAAAATCAGAAATACTTTACGGTCTGCATCTGGCTAAACACAGCATAAGGAAATTTGATTACACAGTACTAGTCGAGGGACAGATGGACCTAGTCATGTCTCACCAGGCCAGTACAACAAACACCGTAGCATCTTCCGGCACAGCCATTTCAATAACCCACCTAGAAAAAATACGCCGACTTTCAAACAGAGTCATTTTTGCTTTTGACTCCGACAACGCCGGCTTAGGTGCAACCCGAAGAGCGGCAGAAATCGCCCTTTTGCTTGAAATGGAGACAAAAGTGGCGACATTAGAAGACGGCGAGGACCCGGCTTCAACCATCAAAAAAAATCCTGATCTCTGGAGAGATGCCCTAAAAAAAGCTTCTCATTTCACCGACTTCGTATTAGAAAAAGCGATCGCCGGAAGAGAGGGACATAGCCTCACTAGAGAAGTTATTAAAAACGTGTTACCATTAGTGCCACTTATAAAAAGCGAGGTAGAGAGATCCCAGTTTATAAAAAAGATAGCTTTAAAAATGGGCGTTACGGAAAGAGAGGTCCTGGAGGATGTAAACAAATTGAAAGTTGCTATCAAGGACCCAGGAGATCAAGAAATTGAAAATAAAAAAAATAAGACGCTAGAAGATTTAATGTTTGAGGCTGAGAAATACGGCTATAAAATAGATACGCAAAAAATCAGTCAGGATGTTGCAAAACGAGAACAAATCAAAAGTTTAAAATCAAATCTGCAGAAAATAGCGAGCCAAATGGATGACAAAAATCTAAACAGTAAAGATGAAAAGGAAATGAAAAAGGAGTTCGGAGAAATACAGAAAAAGATCAAGGAATTAGAGTCAGAAAATTAAAAAATTATTATAAAAATGAGGAATTATAAATTTTAAATAAAATTAGAATGCCAAAAAAAACCAATAAAACAAAACTCAAGAAACTCAAAAACGAACGCCTCCAAAAAACTAAGAAGGTGAAGCACAAGCAAAAACCAAAAACATCAAAAACAAAAAAGGAAAAACCAAAAAGAAAGGAGGTAAAAAAGACCGTTACAGAAATCGATGAAAAAAAGGCTAATTTGATCGCAAAAGGCAAGGAGCGAGGCTTCATTACATATGATGAAATCATAAAAGAGTTCCCAACAATAGAGGATGATGTGGAGTTGCTTGAAAAACTTTATGAGGAGTGCGCCAACTTAGGGATTGAAGTACTAGAGAGCGGCAAACTACTCGACGATGGTTCCGGCAAGGGTGGAGATTCTTTTAAAGATGATTCTTCTTACGACTCCATTCAAATGTACCTCAAAGAAATCGGGCGACACTCGCTCATTTCTGGGGCCCAAGAAAAAGAGCTCGCCAAGAAAATCATGGCCGGCGACGCCGGAGCTAGGAACCTTCTTGCCAAAGCTAACTTAAGGTTGGTGGTTTCAATCGCCAAAAAATATGTTGGCAGAAGCTCTGATCTTACTCTTCTAGACCTGATACAAGAGGGGAACCTTGGGCTTTTTAAAGCTGTCGATAAATTTGATTACAACAAAGGATTCAAATTTTCAACTTACGCCACTTGGTGGATAAGACAGGCCATCACTCGCGCTCTTGCCGACCAGTCGCGAACCATTCGAGTGCCCGTTCATATGGTTGAAACTATCGCTAAGTACAAGCAGGTAGTACGCAGACTCTCCCAAGACCTGGGCCGAGATCCACTACCAGAAGAAATAGCTATCGAAATGGGGTTGGAACCAGAAAAAATTTATATGATTGAAAAGATTGATCAAGGCACCTTCTCTCTCGAAGCACCTGTAGGAGGTGATGAAGAAGAGAAGTCGACTTTTGGAGACTTCCTGGCAGATGACAAAATTGCCGCACCTGATCAAGAATCAAACCAGCGCATAATAAGAGATCAGCTTCAGGAAATTTTAGCCGATCTTCCACCGAAGGAAAAGAAAATTATCGAGATGAGAAATGGTCTTCTTGATGGTGTATACCACACCCTAGAAGATGTGGGTAAAGAGTTTGGTGTCACCCGTGAACGTATCCGCCAAATCGAAGCCAAAGCGCTCGAAAAAATGCGCCAGCACGAAAAAACAAAACGCTTACAGCATTATATGTAATTATTTTGGTTTTTCCTCCCCTTAGTCAAGAGGGGGGCAGGGTGGGGTGGGGAGTGATATAATCCCCAAATGGGAACAAAAGACTTTGAAGCTGAATACAAAAAACTAAACAAGGCCCAAAAAGAGGCGGTGGATACGATTGAAGGGCCGGTGATGGTTATAGCGGGCCCAGGAACTGGCAAGACTACTATTTTAACGCTTCGAATAGCCAACATTTTGCGTTTAACCGACACTCCGCCCTCCGGTATATTGGCTCTCACTTTTACTGACGCAGGAGTAAAAGCAATGCGTTCCAAATTGCGTAAAATAGTAGGCGAACGAGCGCTTGAAATACCGATCCATACCTTTCATGGTTTTGCTATGTCGGTAATTCGCGAATTTGAAGACCATTTTCCACATTTAGCTCGATCCAAAGATCTAACAGAAGTAGAGACAGAAAGTTTAATAAGAAAAATTTTAAAACAGCATCAGTTCGCCAAACTGAGACCTATCGGCGATCCAGAATATTATATCGGCAAAATAATCAGCACCGTGAGCGACTGCAAGAGAGAAGCGTGGACCCCAGACATGATCGCAAGTTTTGCAAAAGATGAAATAGAAAAAATAAAAAATGATGAAGCAAACCTCTCCACTCGCGGCAAAACAAAAGGAGAGCTAAAAGGTGAGGCGCTTAAGCGGATTGAAAAATGTGAAAAAACAATCCTTTTTGCCCAAGTTTATGAAGAATACGAAAAAATAAAAAAAGAAGACAGAAAGATTGATTTTGATGATATGCTTTTCGAACTTCTCCAAGCACTCCGCACCGACGAAATATTACTTCGGAGCCTGCAAGAAAAATATCTCTATCTCTTGGTCGACGAGCATCAAGATACCAACGACACCCAAAATTTGATCGTTAAATTGATCGCCGATTTTTTTGAAAGCCCCAACTTATTTGTTGTGGGGGACGAAAAACAAGCTATTTACCGTTTCCAAGGAGCTTCAGTAGAAAATTTTTTGGGGTTCCAAAAAACCTGGAGCAATATGAGAATCATCCCGCTCGAAGAAAATTATCGCTCTCACCAAGACATCCTCGATACTTCTTTCCAAATGATTGAACAAAATTACAAAGAAGGGGAACATGAGAATTTAAGAATTAAACTATTGGCCAAAAGTGATACTGAGGTGAGGCCCATCGAACTCTTGATTTCCCCCGATCAAACCACCGAAGAAATAACTCTGGTAGAAAAATTAAAGAAGATAGAAGAAAAAGAACCCGAAAGGACTGTGGCGATAATCGTCCGCCGCAACAGCGATGTGGAGGCAATATTGGGTGTTCTTGAAGAAAATAAAATTTCTGCCCAAGCTGAAAAAGGAGCAAATATTTTTGAGCACTCGATAGGCCAATTATACTTTGCTTTGATAGATTTTTTAGCTGACCCGAGCAAAATGGATAGCTTGGCGGAGACTTTTGCTCGAGGTCTATGGAACCTCTCTTTCGCCGACCAAACAAAACTTATCTCTCTCGCGCGCTCTCACCAAACTCACGAAATATTTACTCAAATAAAAGAAATCGGGGAGTTACAGAGAATGATCATTCATTCTGGTGTTATTGAATACCTTGTTTACGCAGCCGATGTGTCCGGATTTACTAAGATCGCTAGAGAAACGGCTATGGGTAGCAGCGTCTGGAGAGCCATTTTAAACCTGAGCGAAGAAATAGCCCGCTCGCAAAATATCGAGAGCCCAAAAACTCTAATCGAAGCCTTGCTCTCTTATAAAAAAACAGCTGAGAGACGCTCTATCAAGATAAAGACAGGTAAAAATGGGGCCAAGATCCATATCATGACCGCTCATGGCTCCAAAGGATTAGAGTTTGATTATGTGTTTTTGCCATACGCTCTTGAAGAAAGCTGGATAAAAAATAGCCGCAGTAACTCTTTTGTTTTGCCAAGAGAAAAAGAAAATGAAGACGATATCAGAGACGATCGAAGACTTTTTTACGTAGGCCTCACTCGAGCCAGGAGAGGAGTAACGATAAGCTACCACATCGAGAATTCATCTAACAAAATCATGACTCCGTTGCGTTTTATTGACGAGTTAGGCATAGATTCATTGTTAATAGAAAATATTGAGACAAAAACAAAAAAGGTAGAGCCCAAAAACTTAAAGGCACTAAAAGATAAAAAAGAAATTGAAAAAATAGAATTTGCCAAAAATATCATTTTAGAAAAAGGTTTATCAGTCACAGCACTAAACCACTTTTTAGAATGCCCGAGCAAGTTTTTTTATAAAAGTATTCTGAAGTTACCTGAGGCGCCAAACCCAACTTCCGAGAAGGGCAATGCTATGCACGAAGCCATGCGACAAGTTTGGCAACACAAAAATAAAAACATGGCTGAAATAAGACAGACTATTGAAACAGTGGTACAAAATTATATTGAAAAATCATTGCTGCCCAAATTTGAAAAAGAGGTGATCCTTAAAGAACTTTTGGAAGATGCACCAAAAGTAGCGGGAGAGCTCTTGCCTCATTTCAATCAGCAAGGTAGAGCACTTACCGAAGAATGGCAAGAAAAAGAAATGACGCATACTTATGAAAAAGAAAAAATCGCCTTTCATATTCACGGCAAACTAGATGCGGTCGTAGAACAAGAAAAAAAAATCTTGATTTATGATTACAAAACCAAAAAAGCGATGAGTGTAAATGCCATCAAAGGCGAAACAGCCAATGAAAATGGCGACTACTTCAGGCAGTTAGTGTTTTATAAAATGCTACTCAAGGATAAAGAAAAGTATAAAGAAAAAACGATCGAGCCGGCGCTAGTTTTCATCCGACCCGACGATAGGGGCCGCTGTCCAACGGTATCACTACCAATCGAAGAGAATGATACTAATTTAGTGGAAAATCAAATCAAACTCCTCATTGACACCGTCTGGCAAGGCAAACTTCTTTCCCAAAAATGTGAGGATCCTGATTGCAAGTATTGTAAGTATTAGAAAACTCTTTATAATATTTGTATGGAAAATCAAGAGCAAAATATTGGGAGTGGTCCGATTATTAACCAAAACCAAATTCCCACACCAACCCCAAGAAAGAGCAAAAAGTTGGCGGTAGTTTTAATAATTTTTGGCCTCCTTCTAATCGCCGCGACTGGGCCATTTTTGTACGTAAAATATTTTACTCCGGCTATACCGATCCAAAATTTGAATACAAACACACAGACAACAACTATTGATGAATTTGCCGATTGGAAAACATATCGAAATGAAGAGTATGGGTTTGAGTTTAGGTATCCAAACTATTGGATACTGGAAGAAAGTGACAATTCAGTGTCTTTGGACTCTCCTGAGAATTATGCCGACCCTCTTCGTAGAATAGAGATTTTGGTTACTTTTGATAAAAATCCAAAAAGTTTAAGCGCAAAAGAGTATTACGATGGACAAAATGGGATTAGCGCTTTTGATAATCCAGAACAAGATTCTGAAATTACTATTGATAACAATAGAGCATATAGATTGTATCCAAATACTGGCATATCTCCAGGAATGCTTGTGTTGATTCCACTAGAAAATATATTTATTAGGTTTGATACTCTTTCAGAGAGAAGAGATACCAGTATGATTTTCGATCAAATCCTCTCCACATTTAAATTTATTTCAACTTCGACAGCCAGCATGAGTTATGAGGATCTTGTCAAAAGCTTGCCGCTCGACCCCGGAGAAGCGGGAAAGAAAACTCTAGAAGGAATTGACTCTGATGGAGATGGAGTGAGAGATGATGTGCAGAGGTGGATTGTCTTGAATTATCCAAATTCGATTAAAAAACAGGAGGGGTTAAAACAATTAACCCGAGCACTTTCTTTATATATACTGTCATCTAATAAAACACAAGCAACAGAAGCAAATTATCAGAGAGAAAGGGCTGTGGGTTGTTTATATTTGATCGACAAAAAAGATGGACCGAACAACATCGATAGTTTAAAAAACAAGTTTTTGAATACAGAACAAAGATTACTCGCCTACTACAAATCTGAAGAGCTGAAGGGGACTTCCTCTGGTATAGAAGATAGTAGAGTTTGCAACTTCGACCCCGACCTTCTTCCAAATTAACTCGACAATATTAAATCAATAACCTGTTTTAGTTGCGCGTAAGGATAGGCGCCTTCGATGGGGTAATAGTCGTTGGTTTTGGTATCGATAAGGACGCTGTATGGAGTGCCTAGCGCCCCAAGTTCAAGAGCATTTTCTATATCATGCGCTACGCGCGGAGCATACTGGCCGCTCTCAAGGCAGGTGTTGAACGCAGAAGAAGAAAGCCCTACAGCGGTGGCGATATTAGTGAGCTCTTTCGGATCAAGCTCATTGTTTGATGGAGTAACTTCGTAAAGTTTGTTGGTATATTCCCAAAACTTGCTGTTGCCTCCAAGCTCACCTGCACATTCTTGAGCTTCAGCTTCTTTGGGTGATCTGCTGTGAATTTCAGCAATGGGGAAGTGGCGATAAACCCAGGCCACCTTTTCATCTTTGCCATACTCTTGCATGATAGAGAGCATGCTTTGGTGAAAAGTTTTACAGAAAGGACACTCGGTATCAGAATATTCAACGACTATAATCCGCGAATTGAGACTACCCAGCACATGATCATTTTCATCAATTGCTCTCAGAGTGGCCGACAAATTTTCGGAGTTTAATTCCGGTCTGGAAGTATTTTGGCCTTGGCCAGAGACAGGAGCGGGCGAAGCCTCGCCACCCCCTTTCAAGTAAAAACCTCCACCCACAAGCAACCCCGCGACTATGATCGACAAGGGCAACATTAGTTTTTCGAACTTTGATGGTGTATTATTTTGATTATCCATTACTTTAATTATAGCAGACTGTGACTTTTTTTGAATCCATCATTTTAGGACTAGCCCAAGGACTCACGGAGTTTCTGCCGATTTCTTCCTCTGGGCATCTTATTTTAATAAGAAAATTACTTAACGTACCACTTGAAGGAAGTCTCTCCTTTGATGTATTTTTAAACACGGCCACATTGTTTGCAGTCATTTACTGTTTTTGGGGAGACATAAAGGCTATATTGAGAGACTTTTTTACACAGAGTCTTTCAAGTAGAAACAATAAGTTAGTACTAGCCCTAATCATCGGCACCATACCGGCTGGATTTTTTGGTTTCTTTTACGGAGAAGCGATAGAAAATATTTTTAGGAACTCGTCTTCGGTGGCTTGGGCTCTAATAGGAGGAAGTTTACTTATGTTTTTAGCTGATATGGTGTCAGCGGGTCGCCTACGCTACACTTCATCGAGCCAAGGCGGAATAACACCGTGGAAAGGTTTTTTGGTGGGCATATTTCAATCTCTCGCTCTAATCCCTGGGATATCGAGATCCGGCGCTTCCATCTCCGGAGGACTTTTAGCCAAACTTTCTCGAGAAGAAGCGATCAAGTTTTCGTTTTTGCTTTTGATACCGGTTTCTCTTGGTGCAATTTTAAAAATTTTAATTGACCCATCTTTCCAAATTTCAAATTTCGTAACTCTGAACTCGTGCCTCGCTTTTCTCTCCGCACTTCTCTCTGGCATTTGGGCAGTCCGCTTTCTTGTTAGATATCTCTCTTCTAACAAATTTACTTTGTTTATTATTTACCGTCTGATTCTCGCCATAATAATATTGATATTTTTATAGACCCTGTATTATACTGAAATAAGAGGTAATAAACTATGCCAGAGGACGATGTGAGCATTAACTTTCTGATGGGTCCTGGAGGTCAGTCTGACATCTTACCAAACTTTGACCCAGAAACTGATCTTCTTGATTGGGATCAGGAAGTGGGGTTATTTGATGAGAATGATCAAACTCCTCTTTTAATAGGACCTACATTTCCTGGAGGAATTTGGACTCGAGAAGAATACGAAGCGCGTCTCGCGTATGAAGCAGACGCCCCGAGACGAGAACGGTTTCTTCGGGATATTGAGAGGATCAAACAATGTCGGAAAAAGCTTCTTGCTTTGGGTAAAATCGGTCTTGTTGGTTTGCTGGATATTTGGATACACACCGAAGCAGAAGCGCTTTCTGTCATAGCTACAAGGAGGGGCGACAACTGAGTCGCCCCTTAATAAAATCAAAACCCCAAAGTAAAATTCATTGCTACTGGCTCGGAAATATTCTCCCAATCTTTTGTATCAAGTTTTACTTCATTCATATTTGGACCCTCTTTAAAAATAAGTTTGTTGTTTTGGAGAGCGTATTCGTACAAATCTTTGGTGATTTTCACATCATCAAGACAGTATTTTTTAACTTTATCAATTTCACCATCTCGCCACCACTTTATCGCCTCCAAGCCATTACCGCTTTTTTTCACCCCGAGAGTACCCTCGGCGATCTGGTCAAGCTTCATCCTACGACCCGCCGACTTTTGCATCTCTTTCAAAAGGTCTATGCTTTTAAGTTTCAAAAGATCGCCTGGGTAATATTTGTCGAGAAGGGGAATATCGAAATGGTCGCCATTAAAGGTAACGAGCGCATCGGTGTTTTCTATTATTTTCCAAAGTTTGACAAACTCTTCCTGCAAAAAAGTGCTGTATTCTCCTGTTTGGTAATCAAAAACACCGACAACCGAAATAGAAAGGTCAGTCGGGTCGCTCGAACCGACATCTTGGAAGAGATTCTCCGTTTCAATATCAAAAACTATTTTTCGCATCTGTTTTTTCTGAATTGGGAAGTTGGTGAGTTTCTATAAAATCTCGCATTGTGATATCGCCCCAACCAAAACCCACTGCTGGTACTGGATCTACATCAAAAAGGTTCATAAGGTTATCATATCTACCACCGCCACAGAGAGAGCGAGGATTAGCAGGGTCTGTATCAAAAAATTCAAAAACTATGCCAGTGTAATAAGCTTGCCCCCTGGCAAGAGTGTCATCTATTTTTGTATTTGTAATACCTTTTTCAGAAAGTTTTTGACCAAAAGCTTCAAGCTCTTCTTTTGTGCCCGTAGGGAAGTTGAGACGGATTTCAAAATCTTCATCTTTTGCTCCAAATTCTTTCATGATGTCATAAGCGAGAGAGATTATTTCAATATCAGCCTCAATACCAGCGATACCCAATAGGTCGCAGTTGAGCTGCCAATGTTCGCGCTTTCGGCCACGTTGAGGTCTTTCGTAACGAAATAGGTTTGGTATCGAAAACCAACGCAAAGGAAACTTTAAACTGTTGCGCCTAGCGGCCACCATACGAGCAAGAGTCGGGGTCATCTCAGGCCTCAAGGTAACAGATCGATCTCCACGATCGGTAAAGGTGAAAGTTTGCTCATTAACTATTTCTGAGCCAGATTTTTCAGTATAAAGCTCGGTTGGCTCGAGAAGAGAGGCGCCGTATTCCATATACCCCCATTTTTTGGCAACTTTTTTCCAAGTATCAAAAATATAGTTTTGGATCGCCATATCCTCGGGGTAGAAGTCTCTGACCCCTTTGTAACTTTCTGTGGAAACTTTATTTTTGCCCATTCCAAACATATGTTGTAGATTGTAGTTGATTTATGCAAAAATCACAAGAAAAATTAAAGAAAATTGCCGACAAACTTCCAGATACACCGGGGGTTTATAAATTTATTGGGGAAAGAAATAAGTTGCTTTACATAGGAAAGGCGACTTCTTTAAGGTCAAGAGTGAGAAGCTATTTTTCTAAAGACTTGGAGGAAAAAAGGAGCCCATTGCTTGCCAAAATGGTCGAGGAAGCCAGAAATATCAAGTTTGAAAAAACCGATTCTGTTTTGGAGGCTCTGATATTGGAAGCCGAACTGATAAAAAAATTCTTACCTCCATACAACAGCACAGGTAAAGATCAAAAAAGTTGGAACTATGTAGTCGTAACAGAAGAAAAATTTCCTCGGGTTTTGGTGGTTCGGGAAAGAGAAATAACCCCCCTTACTTTAAGGGGGGAACCGAAAACGAAGTTTGGACCTTTCACAAGCGGCAAACAGCTCAAAGAAGCTCTGAAGATCGTACGGAAAATTTTTCCTTTTAGGGATAGGTGCAACCCCAACACCAAACCTTGTTTTAATTACCAAATCGGCCTGTGCCCTGGAGTGTGTGCAGGAAAAGTTTCAGAAAAGGATTACAAAAAAACCATCCGACATATTGTTCAATTTTTCGAAGGCAGAAAAACAAAGATTATAAAAGAACTTGAGAAAGAGATGCGAAACTTGAGCAACGAAAGAAAATTTGAAGAAGCAGACAGTGTGAAGCGTAAAATTTTTGCTCTCAAACACATTCAAGATATTGCTTTGATACGAGACACTAGTAAAGATGAGCGAGTTACGGGCTTTAGAATTGAAGCTTATGACATAGCGCATATTTCAGGTAAAAACATGGTTGGGGTCATGACAGTAGTTGAAGATGGTGAGGCGAACAAAAGCCAGTACCGAATGTTTAAAATAAAAAATCAAAGTGGTGCCAACGACACCAAAGCCCTGGAGGAAATTTTGGAGCGACGCCTCAGGCACTTAGAGTGGCCTCTGCCAAACCTCTTAGTGGTCGATGGAAGCATAGCCCAAATGAACATAGCTAAAAAGGTTTTGGGAAATAAAAAAATAGAAACTGCGCTTGTAGCAGTCACCAAAGATGAGAGACATAAACCAGTAAAAATTCAAATCTCAAATCTCAAATCTCAAAAGCTAGCAGACGAATATGAAAAAGAAATCTTGCTTGCCAACAGTGAGGCACACAGATTCGCTATCTCTTTCCACCGTCACCTCCGAGACAAAATAAAGTAATTATATTAGTATTATGCTTGTAATGTTTGGATTGACAAGTATTTTCGGGATAGCTGCCGGAATTTTTTCTTTTTCGGCTTATCTGTTTTATATAGTTGCAATACTGAGAGGTACAACCAAACCAAGTCGTTCAACTTGGTTCATTTGGGCGTTTATCGGTATTATTCTTGCTGTATCTTACAGAGCTTCTGGAGCAGAAGACACTATTTGGGTTGCAGTCAGTGAAGCGATTGCCCCAACTGTTATCGCTTTACTAGCCATCAAATACGGAGTTGGTGGAACAGATAAAATAGATATCATAGCCTTTGCCGGATCACTTTTTAGTTTGGTTTTATGGTGGGTATTTGGTTCCCCCATAATCGCACTGGTAACAAACTTAGCGATAGATTTTTTTGCTGCGCTTCCTACAATAAAGAAAACTTGGTGTAACCCGCATGAAGAAGATCGTTTCGCGTGGACACTTACTCAAACGGGTAATCTTTTAAACTTATTTGCCATTGATAAATTAATTTTTGGCGTGTTAGTTTATCCGATTTATACATTTATTATTGATGGTGTAATAACCGGCATTTTGTACAGAAAAAAATAAAAAATATGTTTAAGGTTAAGGTGGGTGATAGTAAAATACAAGGAAAAGGTTTATTTGCAGAAAAAAATTTTAAAAGAGGAGATATTGTTTTTATTTTTAAAGGAAAAGTGGTTAACTGGGAAGTAAAAGACGAGAAATCTTCTTTATATGGGCCAAATTGGGTTGGTATAGGCAAAAACAAATGGATGGACGTTGTTGCGCCAGGAGTTTACATAAATCACTCTTGTGAACCAAATTGTGGAATAAAAGGCAAGGTTAGTGTAACAGCAATTAAAAATATAAAAAAAGGTGAAGAGATAACGATAGATTACTCTATTACAGAAATAGATAATTTATGGCACATGACTTGTAATTGTGGAAACAAAAATTGTAGGAAAACAATAAGATCCATTCAAAACTTAAATGATAAAATTATACGGAAATACACGCCATTTATACCCACTTATTTCATGAACGTGTATAATAAAGGTGAATGAGAATTAATAAATTATTAGACATCTTTATTTTAATTGCCTTAGCGTGTTCAGTGACGACAGCTTTGGTTAAGTATTTATATTTTCAAGATTTTGTTTTTTTCTTTAAAATTAATGAGTGAGCATATAATAGAAGCAATAAAATCATGCGGATGGGACACAGCACACTTCTTGATCTTTTCAGGAAATGTATTTGAACCATTAATTTATTACTCTCATTTAGGGACCCTAATTATAAGTTTATTCTTTGGTTTTTTTATATTTTTAAATAACAAAAAAGAACCTGTGAACAAGGTCCTTTTCTATTTAACCTGCACCATAAGTATTTGGTTATTTGCAGATCTTGTGCTGTGGGCAACTGACAAGCCTGAATTTTCAATGTTTTTCTGGAGTTTAGAAATAATTTTAGAACCACTTATATACGTGTTGGCTCTACAGTTTTTCTATGTATTTATCGATAAACAAGAAATGAACTTAAGAGCCAAATTAATCTCTTATGCTTTACTAATTCCAACCTTCGTATTAGCACCATCAAGTTTAGCACTAACAGGTTTTGATCTAACAAACTGTGACAGGGTAGCAGTAGAAGGCATTCTACCGAAATACGGATATATAGTAGAAATTATTATGGTTTTGTGGATAGCGTTACTCGGTTTTGATAGATATAGAAAAAATATAAATCATTCTGATAAAAAACAAGTATTATTTACCACACTGGGTTTATGCCTTTTCTTGTTTAGTTTTTCTCTTGGAAATATAGCTGAGGTAATAACTGAAAACTGGTACATAGGACAAATTGGTTATATAGGAATACCATTATTTTTAGGTATTCTTAGCTACCAAATAGTGAGATTTAGAGCTTTTAATATAAAAATTGTAGGTTCCCAAGTGCTAGTTATTTCCATTTGGTTTTTAATAGTATCTGTTTTATTTGTTAGAACACTAGAAAACGCTAGGATTGTAATTTCATTGACCTTAATACTTTTTACAATACTTGGCATATACCTAATACGTTCAGTAAAACATGAAGTGGCGCAACGCGAAAAGATTGAAAAGTTGGCGAAAGAGTTGCAAGATGCAAACGGCAAACTAAAAGAGCTTGATCAGATGAAGTCAGAATTTCTGTCGCTCGCCACACATCAAATTAGAGCACCACTTACAGCCATAAAAGGATACTCTTCAATGCTTATCGAGGGAGATTTTGGCCAACTACCCCGGAGAGCGGCCGAATCAGCTCTTGTGATAATGAAATCTTGTCAGGACCTTATAAACATCGTCAACGACTTCTTAAACATTTCCCGCATAGAACAGGGTAGGATGGTTTACGAAAAAACAGTTTTTGACTTGGGGGATTTGGCAAAAGAAGTGGTAAATGAACATAAGCCAAACATTCAAAAAGCAGGACTCTCTATAACCATTGAGGTACCGTCGAACACTTCTTCCAAAGTAAGTGCTGACAGAGACAAAGTAAAGCAGTCGATAGGTAACATACTAGACAACGCCATTAAATACACTTTGGCTGGAGGCATCACTGTATCAACTTTAGTAACAGGGAACAGATCATTAGTAAAAATAAAAGATACAGGAGTCGGCATTGACCCCAAAGAAATCGACAAATTGTTCAACAAATTCTCGAGAGCAAAAGATGCAAACAAAACAAACGTCCGTGGTACAGGTATTGGCCTTTACATAGCTCGTAAAATGATGCAGGATCAAGGTGGTGACATAACAGTATTCTCCGAAGGTGAAGGTAAAGGTTCTACTTTTACAATCGAATTGCCAAAAAAACAATAACTGCTAATTACATCTTTAACATAGCCCATGTCAACTGATTAACTCGACACTTATATTGTAAAATGGGTTTATGACCCAAAGAGAGGCTTTGAACATACTAAAGACGGGTAGGAATGTGTTTTTGACTGGTGCCGCAGGCGCGGGTAAAACTTACGTATTGCGAGAGTACATAAAATATCTGAGTGAACTAAACGCTGAAGTAGGAATCACTGCTTCAACTGGCATAGCCGCGACACACATGGGGGGAGTGACCATTCATTCATGGAGCGGTATCGGCATTAGAGACATCTTAGGGAAAGACGAGATGCTCGCCATCATAGACAAACGACGCCTAAAAGAAAAATTGAAAAATACTGGGGTTTTGATTATCGATGAAATTTCGATGCTTCACCATTACCTCCTCGACCTCGTTGACATGATACTCAAGGAAGCCCGGGACTCTAGCGAGCCATTTGGAGGCATGCAGGTAGTGTTTTGCGGAGACTTTTTTCAATTGCCACCAGTGCACAGATCTGGAGAAAAAGAGGCCCTTTTTGCATATTATTCAGAAGTCTGGAATTCAAAAGAATTAAATCTGAAAGTTTGCTACCTCGCAGAACAGCACAGACAAAATGATTTGGAATATTTGAAAGTATTAAATGCCGTAAGAAGCAATGCCGCTAATAGAGAAGTTTTGGATATTTTAAACGAGCGGTTTAACAAAAAACCAGAAGAGGGTTTGGCTACCAGACTATATTCTCACAACAGAGACGTCGATAATGAAAACGAGAAAGAGTTAGAAAAGCTATCTGGCAAAACCTTTGAATACGATATGCTTGAGAGAGGCAGACGAAGCACTTTGATAACTTTAAAAAAAAGCTGCTTGGCGCCGGAGAAGCTTCGCTTAAAAGAAGGGGCAAAGGTCATGTTCGTAAAAAACAATTTTGAAGAGGGGTATGTAAACGGCACGCTCGGCACAGTTACCAAATGCAGTTTTGAACGTATAAAAGTGAGGACTCTGGACGGAAGGACTATCGATGTCGAAAGAGAAAATTGGCGCGTAGAAGAAGATGGCAAACTGCGGGCGGAAATAAGCCAATACCCCCTGCGCTTAGCTTGGGCCATTACCGTACACAAAAGCCAGGGAATGTCACTTGATGCGGCGGAGATTGATCTTTCCAAATCTTTCGAGAAAGGTATGGGCTACGTGGCTCTCTCTCGGGTCAGATCTTTGAGTGGGCTCTACTTGAAAGGCTTGAATCAGTTGGCCCTCAGGGTAAATGACGAGGTTTTGGAAATGGATAAGAAATTTAAAAAACTTTCTGACACAAGTTCCTTCCATATACGCACAATGGGCGATGAAAAAATGCTGAAGATGCATGGCGATTTCAAAGAAAAGATAGGGCGGCCCGCCTCCGCTAAAGCTCCGGCGGGCAAAGAAAAATTGAATACAATAGAAGAAACTAAAATTTTGCTTGAAAAGGGATTACTTATAAAAGAAATAGCAAAAGAAAGAAACCTAAAACCAGAAACCATAATAGATCACATAGAAAAGATACGGCAGGAAAACCCAAATTTTAATATCTACAACCTAAAAAACAGCATACCCGCAAATAAATTTAAAAATATTTACATGGCTTTCCGCAAGATTGGCATCTCTCCGGAAGGTAAGTACCCACTCTCACCAGTCCGCGAACTCCTCGGCCCAAAATTTTCATACGAGGATTTGCGATTGGTAAGATTATTCTTATAGGATTTTATGATAATGTAATTGTTATGAAAAATATTGAAATTTGGGATGCGAAAGTACCGGGCTACAGGCTGCTTGATAGCGGGGAAGGGGAGAAACTTGAGGAAATAAATGGCCAAAAAATAAAAAGAAAGGAACCAAGGGCTTGGTGGCAAAAAACAGTAGACAGTAGTGAGTACACAGAAGCTAGGGAAAAACAAAAAGAAGGTTTGGAAACGGTTTTGGATTTGGGATATCTGGGATTGAAATGCAAAATAAAGTTTAAGGAAAACTCAAAACATATCGGGATCTTTCCCGAGCAATTTACACAATGGCGGTGGTTAGCCAAAAAGTTAAAAAGTGGTAAGTCAGAAAACAATAAAAAATTAAAAGTTTTGAATTTGTTTGGCTATACTGGCATTGCTAGTTTGGTAGCAGCGAAGAGTGGTGCAGAAGTTACCCATGTGGACGCCTCAAAACAGAGCGTCGATTGGGCAAGGGAAAATCAAAAACTTTCTGGCTTAGAAGGCGCGCCTATACGCTGGATAGTTGATGACGTGTTAAAATTTTTGAAAAGAGAAACCAAGAGGACTAGAAGCCTGCCCGACCGAATGGGCGGGTATGACGCCATAATCATGGACCCTCCAAGCTATGGCAAAGGTCCAAAAGGAGAAGTCTGGAAAATAGAAGAGAAGTTGAGCGACTTATTAATGCTTTGCAAAGAACTTTTGAGCGACGATCCACTTTTCATAATACTCAACATGTATTCAACCGAGCTTTCTTCAATATCAGCTGTTAATATACTTTCTGATATTACAAAAGATTTAGGGGGCAATATAAAAGCGGGCGAGCTCGCGATACCAGAAGAAAATTCTGAACGCTTGCTCCCAATGTCTATTTTTGCGTTGTGGGATGCAAATTGAATAATTATTGATATACTTTAGTTAAGAATAAGGTCGTGCTCCAATCGACGTATCGCACGACATGATTTCGCTAAATCACATGAAAACAATACTTTCAGGGATAAAACCGACGGGCAGGCCACATATTGGTAACTATTTTGGATATTTTAGGCAGATGATAAATCTGCAAAATGAATACAAAACTTACGCCATGATAGCCGACTACCATGCGCTCAACTTTATCCAAAATGCAAAAGAAATGGCCGAATTAACCAGAGAGGTGGCTATCGACTTTTTAGCTCTCGGGTTTGATACCGAAAAAAATATTCTCTTCAAACAGTCTGATGTAGCTGAACACACAGAGCTAGCATGGATTTTTGACACCATCACCACCGTACCATACCTTAAGCGCGCTCACGCTTATAAAGACGCGGTAGCAAAGGGTGGTGAAGAGGATGTGAGTGCGGGGACTTTCACTTACCCGATGCTTATGGCGGCCGACATCCTCCTCTACAGCCCAGACATTATCCCCGTTGGTCAAGACCAGAAACAGCACATCGAATTTGCTCGCGACACAGCTGAAAAGTTTAACCGCATCTTTGGTCCGTCCTACGGCCGAGATATATTCAAACTTCCAGAAGAATACATAATGAAGGATGTTGAGACTGTGCCAGGCATTGACGGCAGGAAGATGAGTAAAAGCTATGGCAACTACATTTCACTCTTTGCAGAAGATAGGGAAATAGAAGAAAAAGTGATGGCGATAGTTACTGACTCTAAAGCGGAGTACCCAGAAAATGTTTTTTACATCCACAAACTTTTTAGACCAGCGGACGAGCTCGACAAAATTTATGATGAAAATAAGGGTCAATACAAAAAATTGAAAGAGATGCTTATTGAAGATTTGAAAAACTTTATTAAACCTTTGCGAGAAAAAAGAAAGGAAATTGCTCAGGACGAAAATTTAATAAAAAAAGTTTTAGAGGAAGGAAAGGAAAAGGCCCGCGCTGTCGCTGGGCCTAAACTTGCCGAAGCCAAACAGGCTATCGGCGTAGAATGATGCCTTCATCGGCAGCATCTTCTTCCTCCCCTTCCTCGTCTTCTTCGAAATGAGGAAAGAGGTTTGCCTGTTTGAGAAGCTTGGCCGACAAAATGATAACCAAAAGGAAAGTTGCTACAGCCAGTGCAACTTCCCAAGAACCGAGGAACAGCAGCACCAAGACTATAAATGCTGCAAGCATGCCTTCAAGCATTTTACCACCTCTTTCTTTGTTGGTTATACCCGCCACAGGAACAGCGAGAACCAAACCGGCCCCCGCAACCCAATCTCTTGTTTCAAAAAACATCGCCCCCAGCAGGACGACAAAAAATAGCGCCCAAGCAAACACCTCTAACCCTCCTCCATTTGACACAATAATGGAAAATCGATAAAATGTCAATTCATGCAATCACCAACTCCTAAAGTGGGCGTCGGGGACGTCTTAAAATATTTTTGGGAAGTATTAAAACCAAGAAAATGGCAGTTTTTTTATACAATAATTGCTTTTACTATACCAGCGATACTAGAAATCATTGTGCCACTCTTTTATAAGAAATTTTTTGATTTTTTTGAAACAACCGTCGATAAAACATTTGTAGCAACAGAACTTATAGGGATAATTACTTGGATTTTGATTATCCATGGGATCATATGGATTTTTCGACAAACAGGTTTTTATGTAATGAATAATTTTGTATCAAAAACCAACGCTATCCAGCGTCAAATGGCTTTTGATTATATGATCAAGCACTCTTATTCTTTCTTCTCAAATAACTTTACTGGAGCGTTAGTTCAGAGAATAAGCAGATTCGCGCGTTCATTCGAAAGATTAAATGACCGACTCATCTTCAATTTTATTCCACTTGTAATACAGGTATTCGGCACAATAATCGTTGTTTATACTTATGAACCGTTAATTTCTTATCTGATTATCGCATGGGCTTTTGTTATGCTAATTTATAATTACTTTTTTTCTTTGTATCGATTAAAATTTGACATCGCTGTAGCAAAAGCTGATTCAAGAACAACTGCCTATTTGGCTGACAATATTACAAACCAAAACACCATAGCCACTTTTGCTAGCTTTACAAAAGAATCTCATGATTTTGCTGATGTTACCAACAACCAAGCAAAAGTTCAGAAGAAAAGTTGGGATATCGCCGTTTTTAAAGATGGTTTCCAAGTGGCGTTGATTTTTATAGTAGAATTTCTACTCTTTTATTATGCCGTAAAATACTGGGAACTAGGGAGAATTACTATAGGCATGTTTGTTCTTCTACAAGTTTATGTTGTGGCTTTAGCTCAGCGAATGTGGGATTTTGGGCGGATAATCAGAGATACTTACGAAAGCTTTGCTGACTCCAAAGAAATGGTTGAGATTTTGGAGACTCCTTATGAAGTGAAAGATTTGCCTACAGCGAAAGAACTTTTGGTATCGGGGGGAAAAATAGAATTTAAGGAAATATCTTTTGCGTTTAACGAGACCAGAGACGTTTTAAACAAAATCGATTTAAAAATCAACGGTGGAGAAAAAGTTGCCCTGATAGGCCCTTCGGGAGCAGGTAAGTCAACGATAGTGAGATTGCTTATGAGAATGTACGATCTGGCTTCAGGAAAAATCGAGATTGATGAGCAAGATATAAAAACAGTTTTTCAAGACAGTTTGCGAAAAAATATCAGCTTAGTACCGCAAGATCCGATTTTGTTCCACAGAACACTCATGGAAAATATTAGATACGGGAAAGAAAGTGCGACTGATGAAGAGGTCGTGGAGGCAGCAAAATTGGCTCATTGCGATGAATTTATAGATTCACTTCCATTAAAATACGAAACGTATGTAGGGGAGAGAGGCATTAAACTTTCGGGCGGAGAAAGACAGAGGGTTGCCATAGCGCGAGCCATACTTAAAAACGCGCCCATTCTCATACTCGACGAAGCAACTTCAAGCCTAGATTCTCATTCAGAAAACTTAATCCAGGACGCTCTCGACAAATTAATGAAGGGCAAGACAGTAATAGTAATTGCTCATCGTCTTTCAACAATAAGAAAAATGGATAGAGTGGTAGTGATCGATCAAGGTAAAATCACAGAGGAAGGTACCCACAATGAACTTCTGGGAAAAAGGGAGAGCCTCTACAAAAAACTCTGGGAACTCCAAGCAGGTGGCTTCTTGCCGGAGTAAAAATAAGTGGTATGATTGGCTTTATATGCAAAGAACTTACATAAAAGATTTAAAAGAAAATATAGGTAAAGAAGTGTCAATATCTGGTTGGGTCGCTGTAGCCCGCGACCAAGGCAAGATGGTATTTTTTGATTTTAGAGACATGACTGGCACGGTCCAAGGAGTAGTTTTGAGTAATAAGGGAGAGTTGGTAGAAAAAGCTAAAAAAATAAAGAATGAATCAGTGGTAAAGATAGAGGGCAAAGTAAACAAGAGGCCAGAGAAAATGGTGAATGACAAAGTCCAAAATGGAGATATAGAACTTGAAATCACAGGCATAGAAGTTTTGAATGAAGCAGAAACTCTACCTTTCGACATCACAAGCGACACTTCGGGAATTGATGAAAATACTCGTCTCAAATACCGTTACCTTGACCTCCGAAGCGAGCGGATGCAAAAAAACATCAGACTTCGAAGCGAGTTTATAAAAAGAGTACGCGAACATCTTTTTAAAAAGTTTTTTACCGAGATAGAAACCCCACTACTGACCGAGTCCACTCCAGAAGGCTCGCGCGATTTCGTGGTACCGAGCCGACTAAACCCCGGCAAGTTTTATGCACTTCCACAGTCGCCCCAACAATACAAACAGCTTTTAATGACTGCTGGCTTTGAACGTTACTTCCAAATCGCGAGAGCGGTGAGAGACGAAGACCTCCGTGCCGACCGTGGCTTTGAACATACTCAGGTCGACATCGAGATGTCTTTCGTTGAAATGGAGGATGTGATGAACACAGTTGAAGCAATGGTAACTGAGGTGGTGGAGTCTCTCGGCTACCAAATAAAACAGAAGCCATTCCCCCGAATCCCTTACAAAGAAGCTATGGAAAAATACGGCGCTGATAAGTTTGATATGCGCACCGAAGAAGAAAAAAAAGACGGCAAGACACTTGCTTATGCTTGGGTAGTTAACTTTCCATTTTTTGAAAAGACCGACAAAGAAAAGGGAAGTGGTATGGAAAAGGGTAACTGGACTTTTACCCATAACCCATTTTCGATGCCCATTCCAGAACATTTAGAGTGGCTAATGGAGGGTAAAAACATCGAGCAAATTTTAACTACGCAATATGACTTAGTATGCAATGGTTATGAGTCTGGCGGTGGCTCTATACGCGCTCACAAGCCTGAAATTTTGCGAGCGACTTATAAAATAATGGGTTACTCCGACGATGAAATTGAGCAAAGCGTGGGTCACATGCTTGAAGCGTTTAAATACGGCACACCTCCGCATGGTGGCATAGCCCTTGGCGTCGAACGCAATATAATGAACCTCACCGGCGAAACGTTCCTCCGCGAAGTTCAGTCTTTCCCGATGACTCGCGGCGGCCAAACAGCTGTTATGAAAGCTCCGAAAGAACTTTCCGAAAAACAACTCCGCGAACTCGGTATTGAAATTAAAAAGAAATAAAAAGTGTGCCTGGTTTGCAGCCCAGGCACACAAGAGAATACGAAACCAGGAGAGGTTCCGTTGATTTAAAATGATATCAAATCTTGCTAGAATAACAAGATGGAAACCGATTTTAAGGTCAAGGTGGGGGAGTTTGAGGGGCCACTCGACCTTTTGCTTGAACTTATAGAAAAGAGAAAGCTTCATATAAGCGAAGTGTCTATCGCTCAGGTAGCTGATGAATTTATCGAGCACATAAAAAAACACGAGGAATTTCCAATGGCAGACAGTGCCGATTTTATTTTGATCGCCTCGACACTTCTGCTTATCAAATCAAAATCTCTCTTGCCTACGCTCGACTTGTCAGAAGAAGAAAAAGAGAGCATTGAGGACCTTGAAAACAAGCTGGCTCTTTATAAAAAATACAAGGAACTTGCAAAAGGTTTGGGTGAAATATTTGGCAACTTTCTTTATTTACCCAAAGAACGAAGAATGGTAAATGTGGTTTTTTCTCCTACCAATGAAATCAATTTAGAAAATCTAAAAAATTCTCTTCTGGCGGCACTCGATAAAGTCCCAAAAAATGAAGCGCTGCCGAAAATGAAAGTGGGTAAAGTTTTAAGCCTTGAGGAAATGATCGACAAATTGTCGGAGAGGATCGGAAAAGGTTTGCGCATGAGTTTTGGAGAATTTTCAGGCAAAAAAGAAAAGGCCGAAAAGGTCGAGGTGATAGTAAGCTTCCTTGCAATGCTTGAGCTAGTAAAAAGAGGGGCGGTACGTGTGGCCCAAGAAAACCATTTTGAAGAAATAGAGATGGAGTGCGAAAATATAGGCGTACCAAATTATTAGATTTTCTCCCCCTCTTAATGTACTCGTCCGGCGAAGCCTTGGCGAAGCGAGGAGAGGGGGTTGGGGGTGATAGAAACATGAACATAGAACAAAAAATTGAAGCGGTGCTTTTTTACAGAAATGAGCCTGTTGAAATAAAAAAGTTGGCAAAAACTCTTGAAGTAAGCGAGAACGAAATAGAGCAAGGTTTAAAACTGCTAGATCAAAATCTTAAAAACAGAGGGGTTTGCATTATCAGAACAGAAAACGAAGTTGCGCTTGCTACAGCTCCAGAAATGAAAGATTTGATTGAGGCTATATCAAAAGAGGAAATGAGCAAAGAGATCGGGAAAGCAGGCCTCGAAACATTGGCCATAATACTTTATAATGGGGCGAGCGCTAGGAGAGAAATCGATTACATAAGAGGAGTAAATTCTTCATTTGTAATCAGAAATTTAGCTATGCGCGGGCTAATAGAAAAAGACCAGTCAGAAAAAGGTTTTAAATACAAACCAACAATTTCTTTGCTTGCCCACATAGGAATCAAAGAATTGAAAGAATTGCCAAATTTTGAAGCATTTAAAGAAAAAATTGGAGCGGCCTTAGAAGAAAGTGATGGAAACAAACAATAATTGGAAAGATTTTTTAAATATTGAAAACAGGACAAAATATTTTGTTCATTTTTTCTCTTTCCTTTGCTTAACTTCTATTATCGTATTTGTGATCATTTTAATAGGCAGTAAATCCTTAACTGCAGAAAAATTTGTGGAAGCGGAAGAAAAAATCGATCCTTTCTTGAACATAAAGCTTGAAGCCAAGGCCGCCATAGTATGGGACGTAGTAAACAAACGGGAGATTTTTTCTAAACAAGCTGATGCTCCGTTACCTCTCGCTTCTCTAACCAAAGTGATGACTGCCATTGTTGCTTCAGAAAGCTTATCAAAAACCGAGGATATCGAAATCGCCCCCGAATATCTTGCGCCAGAGGGGGATTCTTTGCTTTTAGTTGGAGACAGGTGGAAGGCTTCTGACCTTAGAGACTTTACCCTGATCACCTCATCAAATGATGGGGCTTTTGCTTTGGCCGCTCTAGCAGAAGCAAAAACAGCTGGCACACGTGAGGATTTCATTGAAGAAATGAATCGCAAATCAAAGGAGTTGGGACTTTTGAATAGCCGGTTTCTAAACGAACACGGTTTGGATATAAACCAAAGTTCAAGCGGAGCGTACGGATCGGCCAGAGACATGGCGATCCTGTTTGAATACGCACTAAAAAATAAGCCGGATGTTCTGCGGGCTACTCGATACGATAAGCTGGTTTTTGCAAGCGCCTTAAATACTTACCAAGCTGAAAATACAAATATATCAATAGATCAAATACCCAATGTTATCGCTTCAAAGACAGGCTTCACTGACCTTGCCGGCGGAAATTTGGTAATCGCTTATGATGCAGGTTTAAACCGACCAGTTATCATTGCGGTACTCGGGTCCAGCGAAGAGGGTAGGTTTACTGACACTCTAAAACTAGTTGAGGCCAGTTTGGCAGAAATTAAAAATTAAAAATGATTATAGACATAGTAAAAGTTTTTTTGCCGGCAGTTAGCGCGTTTCTAGCGGGGATCGTCATCACTCCATTCCTAACCGATTTCCTTTATAAAAATCAGATGTGGAAAAAGAAGGCAGGCAAAATTGCCCTGGACGGAAAGGAGGCTTCTGTTTTCAATCAACTCCACAAAGAAAAGGAGGTCAATACCCCACGAATGGGGGGCATCGTAATTTGGCTCAGCTCCGCATTTGTTATTGTCGGTATTTGGATATTATCAAAATTTTTCCCTGGAGAAACGATGACCAAACTAGACTTTCTTTCGAGAAATCAAACATGGGTGCCTTTGGCCACCCTACTCCTCGGAGCGCTAGTTGGTCTTATAGATGATTACCTTGAAATAAAAACCAGCGAGGGCGGCCTGTCTTTAAAAAAAAGGCTTACTATAGTTTCAATCATTTCGCTTGCTTGCGCCTTTTGGTTTTATGACAAACTCGACGTAACTTCTATCGGTTTGCCTTTTGGTGGAGAAATTTTCTTAGGACCTCTATTCATAGCACTTTTCCTTTTGACGGCTATTTTTATTTACGCCGGGGGAGTAATAGACGGGATCGACGGCTTAGCTGGCGGAGTTTTCGCCACCATGTTTGCCGCGTATGGAGGTATTGCTTTTTATCAGCAGCAAATTGACCTTGCAGCCTTCTGCGCAGCTCTTTCTGGTGGTATCCTTGCTTTTCTTTGGTTTAACATCCCGCCTGCGAGATTTTACATGTCTGAAACTGGTACAATGGGGCTGACCGTCACCCTTACTGTAGTCGCCTTTATGACCGACAAGTTGGGTAGCGGGTACGGTTTTTTGGTATTGCCAGTGGTAGCCCTACCGCTAGTAGTGACCGTATTATCAAACCTTGTTCAAATTCTATCCAAAAAAATCCGTGGTAAAAAAGTTTTCCTTGTGGCACCCCTCCATCACCACTTCGAAGCGATCGGCTGGCCTTCATACAAAATAACCATGCGTTATTGGGTATTCTCGACCATCTGCGCCATTTTGGGCATCTCTTTGGCCTTGATTGGATAGAGACCAACCTCACCCCCACCCCTCTCCTTGTCTAATGAGAGGGAAAAAATGTAGAATATTGAACATGGCTTCGAGAACAGGGAACATTAGTCGGCCGTTTTTGTTTTGGACTATAGCGCTAGTGGTGGCTGGCTTTTTTATTTTTAGTTCAGCTTCGCTAGGAGTCCTAGCGAGAGACGAGATCAAATTTTCAAATGTAGCTTTTAAACAAGTTTTCTTTGGTTTATTTTTAGGTTCAATAGCTTGCCTTTTTTTTGCTCGCCTTGACTATCGTATCTGGAGAAAATGGTCATTTTGGATTTTTATCGGTTCCATTATTTTAACCTTGCTTGTTTTTGTGCCAGGCATAGGCCTAGAGCACGGTGGGGCAAAGCGTTGGATAGACCTAAAATTTATTTCGTTTCAACCTTCAGAAATACTCAAGGTAGCATTCGTAGCATACTTTGCCGCCTGGCTATCAAGAATAAAGAGGGGGGTTGAAACTTTTTCGTTGGGACTTTTACCCTTCTTGATATTCTTGGCAATTTTAGGAGCAATATTATTAGCCCAGCCGGACACCGATACCTTTGCGGTTACTATGTTTGCAGCACTCGCCATGTACCTTACCGCTGGAGCAAAGTGGCGACACATATTCTCAGTAGTAATCGCAGGCGCTGCCATATTGGCCATTTTGGCCTTTACCAGGCCCTATGTAATGCAAAGGATCCAATCAATGCTCAACCCGAACTCAAATCACCAAACGAGCAGCTACCAACTAAACCAGTCTCTGATTGCAGTAGGGTCGGGCGGATTGTGGGGCAGAGGTTTCGGGCAAAGTATTCAAAAATTTAGCTATTTACCGGAACCAATAGGAGACTCTGTTTTTGCTGTTGCCGGCGAAGAATTTGGGTTCGTAGGTACCTTTTTGCTAATAGGTGTATTTGTAATGTTTGGCCTCGAAGGCCTTAAAATTTCGAGCGGATCAAACGATGAGTTCGGTAGACTATTTTCTATGGGGATTGTTATACTTATCGTGTCCCAAGCTATGGTAAACATAGGGGGTATAATAGGGGTCCTGCCCCTGACCGGCATTCCGCTACCTTTTGTAAGTCATGGCGGAACAGCTCTATTCATCAACTTGATTGAAGCCGGTATAATTATGAATATATCGAGAAGCAGGGGAGTTAGAAAATAAAAAAACAAAATAGATAAATATGAAAATAGTTTTTACAGGAGGCGGAACAGGTGGCCACTTTTATCCGATCATAGCAATAATCGAATCCATAAAAAAGATTGTTGCGGAAAAAAAACTGGTAGATCTAGATCTTTATTTTTTTGGTCCAACACCATACAACCAAGGAATACTCTATGATCACAACATAGAATACAAGAAGGTTTCGGCCGGAAAAATGCGCAGATATTTTTCTATAAAAAACTTTACTGACACATTTAAAACAGCGTTTGGGTGTATAAGTGCCTTTTTTAATCTATTTAGTATCTTTCCAGATGTGGTTTTTAGTAAAGGAGGTTTTGGCAGTTTCCCGACGGTCTTGGCAGCCAGAATCCTGCGTATACCGGTGGTTTTGCATGAGTCGGATTCGGCTCCGGGCAGAGTAAATAAATGGACCGGCAAGTTTGCAAAGCGCATAGCAGTGTCATACAAAGAAGCGGCCGATTATTTCGACAAAGAAAAAGTGGCCTATACCGGCCAACCAATCTTAGAAGATAAACTATCTCCTCTTACCACTAACGCCTTTGAATTTTTTGAACTTGATAAAAATGCTCCTGTCATTTTCATCATGGGTGGCTCACAAGGCGCGGAAGTTATCAATAACGCTATACTAGATTCATTACCCGAACTCTTAGAGAACTATCAAATAATCCACCAGACCGGTGCAGCGCATTTGGAAGTAATGAAAGAGTCTGCGGCCGCCATCCTCCTCGGCAACCCAAATAAAAGCAGGTATAGACCTTACGATTATTTAAACAGTTTTGAAATGCGTATGGCAGCCGGCGCAGCTTCAATCATCATAAGCAGGGCCGGCTCTACTATTTTTGAAATAGCTTCATGGGGAGTACCCTCCATTATCATCCCGATAGCCGACTCTAACGAAAACCACCAAGTAAAAAACGCTTTTGCTTACGCTCACGCTGGAGCTTGTAGTGTGATCCAGGAAGAAAATTTAAAAACCCACATATTTACAAGCGAAATAAAAAGAATGTTAGAGAACAAAGAAATTTTACAAAAAATGCGTGAGGGTGCTAAAAACTTTTTCAAACCAGGCGCGGCCGATCAAATCGCTCGCGAACTCCTATCAATAGCCCTCTCTCACCAAAAATTGGACTGATTTTGCTATATTTGATCAATAGCAGAGTGATTCATAATTTCTGCTATAATTTATCTGTATGGCTGAAAACAATGTCATAGTAAGATTCCCACCGAGCCCAACCGGGCTTTTGCATGTGGGTGGAGTGCGAACTGCTCTTTACAACTATATTTTCGCCAAACAAAATGGGGGAAAACTTTTGATGCGCATAGAAGATACCGACAAAGAAAGAAGTAAAAAAGAATACGAGGATGATATTTTTGATAGCCTTGCTTGGCTTGGCTTAACTTTCGACAATGAAGACGGTCAAAAAGGTGTCTGGAGACAATCCGAAAGAACAGAAATTTACAAACAAAAAATCCAGGAGCTTATAAAAAAAGGCTCGGCTTATATTTCAGAAGAAACGGAGGGTGAAAATAAAAACGTAGTCAGATTTAAAAATCCTGGAGTAAAGATAAAGTTCAAAGATTTGATTAGAGGTGATGTAGAAATAGACACTTCTGATTTAAAAGATTTTGTAATCGCAAAAAACATTGACGAACCTCTTTACCACCTAACAGTGGTAGTGGATGACCTAGAGAGCGGAGTGACACACGTCATAAGAGGGGAAGACCATATTTCAAATACACCTAGGCAGATATTAATCCTTGAGGCTTTAGGCGGAGAAAGACCCATCTATGCACATTTACCTCTCGTTCTCGCGGAAGATAAGTCAAAACTTTCAAAAAGAAAGCATGGCGAGAGCGTATCGCTCAAGTATTATAGAGACAAGGGATACGAACCAGAAGCCATTTTGAACTTTCTTGCTCTCGTAGGTTGGAACCCTGGGACCGATCAAGAAATATTCACCCTTGAAGAACTCATTAAAGTTTTTGATCTTTCAAAGGTACAAAAGAAGGGTGGGGTTTTCAATGTTGAAAAATTAAATTGGTTAAACAAACAACACATTCTTCATGCTTCGCGTGAATCTCAAATCTCAAATCTCAAATCTCAAATAAACAAAACCAAATTAAAACAAAGCCCAAAATTAGAAAACAAAGATTTTTTAGAAAAATTTTTAGATTTAATGCTTGGCCACATTCACAGATGGGGAGAGGTTGGTGAGGTTTTGGAAGCAGGAGAGTTTGACTACTTGTTTGAAAAGCCTGTTTTAGACTCTAAAAAAATCACATGGAAAAATCAAAGCAAAGAAGACGCGGCAAGAATCATGAATCAGGAATTAGAAATTATGAATAAAAACCTAAATCAAGAAAATTTGAAAAAGGAACTTATGGAACTTGCAGAAAGAGAAGGGAAGGGGGAGACCCTTTGGCCCCTACGCTATGCCCTGTCAGGCAGAGAAAGGTCTCCAGACCCATTCACCTTAATTGACCTCCTGGGTCCAGAGGAAAGCGGAGAGCGGCTACAAAAAGCAATAGAGGTTCTTGGTTAGAATGTTTGGCTTTTAGTTTTTTAAAAAATGAAAAATCAAAGTTTAAAAATAAAAATTTTGGGTTTATTTATTTCGTTTTTTTTGATTGCACCTTCTGGTGAGCCCGCTTTTTCCCAATCAACTGATGAGCTCCAACAAAAAATAGATTCTCATAATGAAAAAATTAAACAACTTGATGAAGATATAAAAAAATATGAGAAGCAAGTAGAGGCAGTGGGCACAGAAGCTAAAACATTGCAAAACGCAGTAAAAACCCTCGATATAAGTCAGCAAAAAATAAATACCGAGATCAAAAAAACTGAAACAAGCATAACTAAAACCAACCTCTCCATTACCCAACTTGGTGGAGAAATTGGAGATATCGAAAATAAAATATCTGCCAATGTAGCGACTATAGAAAAGGCCTTGAGGAACATGAACCAGAGCGACGATAAAACTTTGATCGAGAGTTTGCTCGCGAGCAAAAGCCTGGCTGAGGTTTTAGACGAGTATGAATCAATAAGCCAGTTCCAACAAAAAATACGCGATCAGTCAAAAGAGTTAACGGCTTACAAAGAAAACTTATCTGTAAAGAAAACTTCAGCAGAAAAAGAAAAAAAGACTCTTGTTTCTTTGAAATCAGACCTCAGTGACCAACACCAAATACTTGATATAAACAAAAAAGAAAAGAGCAAGCTTCTCACGGAAACCAAAAATAAGGAAAGTGAATACAAATCCCTACTCGCAAGCCGTCAAGCAGAAAAAGAAAAATTTGAGAAAGAACTTTTTGAATTTGAATCCCAATTAAAAAGGGTGATTGATCCAAACAGTTTCCCTGTGGCAGGGAAGGGCGTGCTTAGCTACCCTCTTGATAGCGTGTTTGTCACTCAAGCTTTCGGCAGAACAGTCGATGCTCAGAGACTTTATGTCTCGGGCACTCACAATGGAGTCGACTTTAGAGCAGCAAGAGGAACCCCAGTTAAAGCCACCCTTGACGGAATCGTAGATGGATTGGGAAATACAGACGCCCAAAAAGGCTGTTACTCCTACGGCAAATGGGTTCTGATCAAACATCCAAATGGCCTGTCTACACTATATGCACACCTCGACCTTATTAAAGTGGTTGTGGGTCAGAGTGTAAAAACAGGAGAATTGATCGGCTACAGCGGCCAAACCGGCTACGCTACTGGTCCACACCTTCACTTCACGGTTTATGCAAGCCAAGGCGTCGAGGTTCAAAGGTATTCATCTAGCAGGAACTGCAAGAACGTAGATATACCCATATCTGATAGCCAGGCTTACCTTGATCCAATGTTATACTTTTAACACATGACAAATAGCTCACAAAAAGGCTTCATAAGAGCAACACTGCTTGTGGTAGGAGCTTTGGTTATACTTAAGTATGCCTATGACATAGACGTCGTGGGATTTTTGACCACTGGCAACTTTAGAAATTGGTTGGACAAATTTTATAATTTAGGACAAATGGGATGGGAAAAACACAGGGAAGTGGTCATGAGCGTCTGGAGCTATGTATGGGTATTTATAAAATCTGCTCTATCAAAAATTTTTAATTAAAGCGGGGAAGGGCTTTTTGGAAGGCGCCTCGACAGGCCTTTTTATATTATTAGATAGGTTTACAAGATATATTGTGGGACGTTACTAATGTTTACCAGCCACTAATCCTAGCTACTTATCGATAGCCCAAAGTCCAAAAAGCAAAATCCCCTGCTGAGGGTTAATCTCAGCAAGGGACTTGCTTTAAATCTTATTTAACTGCTAATGCTTGATATTCAGAGTATGCCGTAGTTTTTTTCCAGCAGGGGGCAGAGGAGGCCCAAGGTTGAACTCCATACTTTTCGAAAAGAAACCTAGCGTAAGCCGTGTTCCCTTCTAGAGTAAGGATGTCGTATCCTAGACGAGCAGAATCTTCGTTGTGATAGTACTCGTTGATTTGCATCACGCCCCTATCCAAATCATTGATTTCTCCTCGAAGGATATCGCCAGTATGATCGTGTTGCCTGAATCTAGATTCACACTTGGCAATCTCGACCATTACTGGTATGTCAGAAAAGTAATTTCTAATATACTCCTCTACCGTTATACTCTTTTCAATGTTCTTTTCGGAAGCCTTGTTCTTGGCATTTACAGCCGGAGGAACCAGATCTTGAACACTCATTTCTGGCAAGACCTGCGGTATTGTACCCACAGCACCAAGCCCAGAAAGGTTCGAAGCGATCATTACAAATCCCAAAACCGTAGTTTGGAAAATAAGCCTATTGTTTAATTTTAATCTCCTCCCCTATCCCCGTTTAATTTCTCTTTAGATAGAGTCGGAGTAGAAACCCAAACCAGAAACCTCAGACGCGAGCCTGTATTTACCCTAAGCTAATTTAGCTATGCGAGTCTACATTATTTTGTCTGAGCCAGAAAGCGTCTCTAAAAACGACAAATCCAGCTTTCACTGGATATGCCTAAAGTATAGCATATTTTGAGCTTGACGTCAAGCGGTAAATGTTGCCTCATTTTTAGGCAAAAAAGGCTTAGAAAGCAACGTTATCGCCAACATTAAGACCATCAAGGACCTCCGCCACGCCGTCACTTCCCTCTCTGCCAAGATTTACTTCTGTTTTTTCAATTTTTCCGTCTATCACCTTGTTTACAAAACTTTTGCCATCTTCTCGACTAACAGCATATAGAGGCAACACAACGGCATCGCTGGTTTTAGAAGTTTCTATCTTTAGATCAGCGGTCAAGCCGTTTTTAATCCTCGGATCAACGCCATCATACTTCCAAGCAATAGTGCCATCCTCTAGCCTCTCAACCTTACCAAAATCAACCCTGATTTTATAATTGACGACACCCTCTATCAAAACATCGCCGGGTTCAATAAAAGAAACAAAGCCCTCAAACTCTTCCCCAGGGAAAGCGTCGAATTTAACAGAGACAGGATTACCCTCTTTTAACTTGCCGATATTTATTTCTGATATATTTGCTTCAATATAAACATCTTGGTTACTAGTCATAGAAATCAGATTTTCTCCAGCATTCACCGCCGCTCCAACTTTGGCGTCTTGAACCGTAACCACTCCACCAAATGGGGCTCTAATCATAGCTTTGCCCAGCACAGCTTCAAGAGAAGTTAGGGCGGCTCTAGCTTGAGAGACCTTAGCTTCTTGAGCAAGGACGCTTTCAAATTGGCCTGCCTCATTTAGAGTCGGAGCAGAATTGAGTTTGTCTTTAGCGGCCACAAGCTCTTTTATGGCATCAGACACTTCGGTCCTGGCGCTAGACACTGTGGTTTTATAAGTATTAACTGTCGTCTCGTAAGCATACTCGGCAGGAGTAAAGGCATTTATGGCATCAGCTACCTGGTCTAAAAAGTCAGCAACACTGTTTAAATAAGAAAGTGTTCCCTCTGCAAAAAATGAGGCGTTGGATGAGTTAACTTTTGGCAATTCAGCTGACCACTTTGTAAGGATTTGGCCCACATACACCCTTTGATTATTTAGATTAAGTTTTACATCATTGGAAACATCAAAATAGTGTACGAAATTGCCGTCAGTGAAAGAAACTTCAAACTCCGGTTTGCTTGTAGGTGTTTTGAAAAATTGATCAATTTTATTTCTTACAGCATTATCGGCCGCAACAAAAGCCTTTCTTTCTGCGGCTTCCAAATTTTGAGCCGCATCTTTATATGAAGCTGGGCTGGTTGACTTCAATTCTCGTAACTTTATAGTCTCTTCTTCAAGCACAGATTTGGCTTTTGCCACGTCAGCATTTACATCTGACACCTCGAGTGTTGCCAAAAGATCGCCAGCAAAGACACTGGACCCAACCTCCACTAAAACCTGAGAAACTCTGCCCGATCTATCAAAACCGAGATCAACACTTTGGTTTGGTTTAACCTTTCCAGTAGCCGCCACCTCTTGGACTATGTCTCCCCTTTCTACAGTAAGTATCTGTTTTCCGTTATCCCCCCCAAAAATAAATGCCGAAGCTCCAGCTACGGCAACCACCAACCCAAAGATTGCCTTTTTTGATTTTAATATTTTTAAAAAATTCATGAAAGTCTATTTTAACATAAAATCGCACCTTAATGAATGACTTCTCTAGGTAAGCCATCAGCGAGAATTTTACCCTCGCCTATTCTTATGGCTCTTTTAGTAAGCATGGCATATTCCGGTTCATGCGTAACCATTATTATGGTTTGGCCTTTTCTGTTCAACTCAAGAAATGCTTCCATCACCGTATTGGCGGTTTCTGAATCAAGGTTTGCGGTTGGCTCATCAGCAAAGATTATTTTTGGTTCATGAGCTATGGCTCTGGCTATCGAGACTCTCTGCTGTTCGCCTCCCGACATTTGATTTGGCAAATTGTTCATTCTTGAAGATAGGCCCAACTTTGAGAGCGCTCCTTCAGCTTTTGCGTAAGCTATCGGCTTTTCTATACCCTGCATCAAAAGAGGTACCACTGTATTTTCAATAGCCGTGAGCTCCGGCACAAGAGCGTAATCTTGAAAAACATAGCCAAGCTCTCGCAGTCTGAAATCAGTTCTATCGTCATGATCAAGAGAAGTTACATTTACACCATCTATTATTATTTCCCCTGAATTTGGATGATCTAAGAGACCCAGTTGATAAAGAAGGGTTGATTTTCCGGACCCAGATCTTCCGGTTATTGAAAAGAAGCTCCCCTCTTCAACAAAAAAAGACATCTGATCCAAAACTAAAAGCTCCTTGTCTCCGGTTTTAAAAGATTTGGTCAAATTTTTTACTTCAATTATATTTTTCATTTTTTTATTATCATCACCTTCCAAGTATCGAATCCAGCGTATTTTTCTTTACTACTATACGAGCTGGCACGAACCCTGCGACCAAAGTGGCAAACATCAACATAAAAACCCTAAAGAAGGTTGCCCCAACCTCTGCAACCAAAATACCATCACTGAAAGGAAATTTGATTGGGTTCGCTGAAATGAATGGAACCAAAAATCCGTAAAGGATCAAAAGCCCTATTCCAATACCAAAAAAAGCATAGAAGAGGGATTGGAATATGTAGGCAATCTCGATGGCTCGAGCACTTATGCCTATACCCTTTAGGATACCGATAAACTTTCTTCTGGTAATTGCATTTACAAATATGACGATAAAAATAGTAATGGAAGCGACCACTAATCCGATTGAACCAACAACGTTCCCAAGAATTGCAAAGGTGTTTTTAATGTCTATCACAAACTTAGGCAAAGCATCTTCTGCTGTTTGGACCCTGGCCGTGTCCCCCACCCCGGCTCTTAAAAGAGAATTTTTCACTAGATTTGGATCAGTACCCGGGACTAATTTGATCGCTATTTCATCTACATTGTAATCGGTGCGGCCAATCATATTTCGCAGAACCGAATCGAGTACATAAGCCCTAAAATCGACTTCGTCCGCCTTACTTTGCACCACACCTTTTACGATAAATTCTTTTGTATTGCCAGCAACAGAAACTCTGACTTTGTCACCCATCTCCACATTTTCAAGAAAGCTAAAGCTGGCTGAATCAACCGGAACATATTTTTTTAGAAGACTCGACCCAAGAATGATGTACTCTGAGTCGTTTGGACCCAAAAAAGAACCTTCTGCCATTTTACTAGAAAGATTTGTGGTTTCCTCCTCTTTGATCGGATTTATGCCAGCGATAACTCCACCGGCACTATTTGGAGCGTCAGTCAACTTAACCCGTGATTTGTAGCCGGCTTCGATAGTACCAGACTCTAGATATCTTGCTGAGTAGGTTCTGACCCAGGGCAAACTTTCGATTTTCTTTAAAACGTCTGGACTGCTTTCAATATAACCTTTTTTGGGAAGCTTTGAGACGAAAACTTCTCCGGTCGAATATTCGCGATAAACAAGTATGGAACCCTCTATGAGTCCGACCAAAACTCCTCGCACCACCACCAAGTTTAAAAAAGTGAGGGTCATAACAAAAATAATGAGCGCCGTAGTCGCCTTACTTGATCTCTTGACCTGTCTCCAAGCTAGGAAAAATCCAAGATTTAGAGATATAAAAAATTGATTTATTTTTTTCTTCTGCTTTTCCATTTTATTTTAGTCCTTTACAATTAGCGGCCGGGGTGTAGCCGGCGGCTCTAGCGTCTTCGATTGAATTAAAAGTGATTTTATTTTTTTCAGCGATCTGTTTGGCTCCAGCGCACCACGGGTAATGATACTTGGTGCCATTTTTAGAAGCAACCACAACCTCTTGATTTGCAGGATTTTGAACAGCACTGACAGCTGAAGCAGAATTGCCCTGAAATTCGGATGGCACAGAACTTTCCTCTATTAGATTAAGAGAAGAGTTGAGGGGTGATTTATTATACACCTTGACTGGTTCCCTATCCTGTTTTGCTCCAGATATCCTACCCAAACAAAACGACAGTATCGCGACAAGCGCCAGTATTGTAGCCACGAAATACCGACTATCTAAAAAATTCTCTATTTTTGCCTTTAATCCGGGGTTTTCGTCTATATCAAATTCATCCTCGTCCAGATATTCCTCTTTGCTTGCATTTTCTACCATATTGGTTTAATATTAGCACCACTATGGCACATAAAAAAGCTGCAGGAACAACAAAAAACGGCCGAGATTCGCAGGCCAAATACCTAGGCGTCAAGATAGCTGATGGTGGCTTTGCAGACATTGGATCAATTATCGTAAGACAGAGAGGTTCTAAAATACTCCCAGGGAACGGTGTCGGTTTAGGCCGAGACTACACCCTCTTTGCACTCAAAGAAGGTACCGTAAAAATGACCGAGAAAAGAAAGGTGCACTTCGACGGTTCACTCGTTACAAAGAAAGTAGCAAGCGTTGTGTAAGATTTACTGCGCCTCTACATCCACCTCAAATTCTTTCTCCATATCCCCCACCACAGCTTTTACCATATGAGAACCAGTCTGCTTGATGGGTGTATTAACTCCCAAAAATTTTATAAACTCTGGAGGCAAGTTAATATTGGCTTGGACCTTCAAAGCTTTTGATATATCTCCCTCGTGAATAGAGGCAAAAAGATGCCCGGAAGCATTTGCCTTGGACCTTATAACCACGTGTACTTCAGACAGGAGCGCGAGCTGTTTCAATAAATTTTCCTTCTTAGCCTGAAAATCAGCTTCGCTGGCGAGCCGCATCTTTTCAGCATTTTGCACTGCTTGCGGGCCAGCAAACTCAGCGAGCTTTCTTGGTAACAAAAAATTGTTGGCATAGCCATCAGAGACCTCTTTGATCTCGTACTTCCTGCCTACCCCTCTTACATCTTGTTTTAGTATGACTTTCATTTGTTTGTTTTTTTAGTTAAGTATTCAACCGCTACGTTTAAAATCGGGTCATTTCCATCTTTCGTATTTTCCGGAGTAACTTCGACTTCTATATCAGGAGTAATGCCACCAACCGAAATGGAGTTCCCCAGAGGAGTGAGCCAATGAGCAACTGTAATCTTTAAAGAGGTCTCTGAAGTTACGGGGATAAGCTCTTGGACAGAACCTTTACCAAAAGTATTCTCTCCGATCAGAGTGGCTTTACCATGTTCTCGCAAAGCGCCTGCTAAAATTTCAGAAGCTGAAGCAGAACCCTTGTTGACCAAAATCACAAGTTTTAGCTGATCGGTAAAAACATCATAACCCTTGCTCCTGTATTCTTTCTTTTCCTTTCCTTCTCCAAAGTCTTCGGTCACAACAATTTTACCCGTTGGTAAAAACCAACTTGCCATGTCTAAAGCGGCCTCCAAGTAACCGCCAGGGTTGTTCCTCAGATCTATTACCAGTTTGTCGGTACCAGACTTGACAAATTCGCGCAGCCCATTTCTAAAAAGAGCAGGTGAATTGGCCGAGAAATTGTAGAGCTCCAATACGAATACATTTTCTGGTAAAAGCCGAGTCTCTACTGTTGGTATTTCTATCGCGGCTCTAGTAATTTCTTTTGTTACCGGCTCGCTACCATCTCGAACAAAAGTTATAGAAACCTTGGTCCCTATCTCCCCTCTTATGAGCTTGACGGCCTCTTCTGAGCTCATGCTTACCGATGACTTACCATCGATTGAAATAATTTTATCGCCAGCAAGAACCCCAGCTTTAAATGCCGGAGTATTTTTTAGTGGGGAGACTACAGTTAATACACCGTCAGTTACATCTATCTCCATCCCAACTCCACCAAAACTGCCGCTTATTTCTTCTTCAAAAACTTTCGATTCTGCTGGAGGAAAGAAAACAGTGTAAGGGTCTCCATAAGAAGCCGCTAACCCCCCTATTGCCCCCCAAATTTTATCCTGATTTACCACAGATGGTGTAGTTGAAGAGGGAGGGGCAAACCTTTCTTCTAAAATAGACCAGGCTTTCCAAAAAGGTCCGAGATCTACGCTTTCAGTGCTGGTAGCGTTTAAAATTGAAATATTTAAACCCGAAGAAGAGTTTCCCTTGCCAGCATAGAAACCAGCCACAAAAATAAGGACTACCAATAATGCCGATATCCATACGTATTTATATCTTTCTTTAATCATTTTCTGTTATAATATAACATAACAAAGCTTTTATAAAAACCTCTTTTAAAATCTATGATCACAAACAGATCTTTTTTAGACCAAACATGGACAGACCTAAACTCACCAACAAAAGAAGAGCTCGACTCTCTAACTCTTTCTAAAAATTTGGACCCGATCATAGCCAAAGACCTCCTCTCTCCTACACCAAGACAGCACGTAGACGAATTTGACGGCGGCATATATGCAGTATTGCACCTACCTTTTTTCAATCATTCCCAATTAAAAAACTCCGAACAGGAAATAGATTTTATAATAGGAGAAAAAAGCCTGGTAACCGCTAGGTACGATAATATTGACGCCTTGCACCACTTCGGAAAACAAGTGGAAGTAGCTGACATTTTGAACAAAGAACATCACCCTCACTTATTTTTTGGTTTAATAGAAGAAATTTATAAGTTTATTTTTGATGAGATCGAGTATATACAGGACAAAATGAAGGAGGTTGAGAAAAAAACTTTTTCTGGCAAAGAAAGAGAAGCCGTGTGGGGAATATCGTACATTGGACGAAATTTGCTTCTATTAAAACAAGTGGTCAGCGGGCACGAAATGGTCTGGTTTAATTTAGAAAAAATGGGCGAGAAAAAATTTGGTGCAAAATTTGGCAAAGACATGAGGGGTATAATCGAAGAATGGAAAAAACTCATGACAGCGCTCTCAAATACAAGTGACGCATTGGATGAAATACGAAAAACCAATGACTCAATACTAACAACAAAACAAAATGAAGTGATGCAAATATTCACTATTATGGCATTTGTCACATTTCCACTCTCTCTGGTCGCTGCCATTTTCGGCATGAACACCTCGTTTATACCGATAGTCGGGATCCGCAACGACTTTTGGGTAATTATAGGCATCATGTTAACCATGAGCCTTGCTATGTTCTCTTACTTCAAGTATAAAAAGTGGATATAGGAGAGCCAAATGGAAATACTACTACACAACACATTAACTGGCAGAAAAGAAAAATTTGAACCAATAAACAAGGGTGAGGTTTTGATGTACCACTGTGGACCGACTGTTTATAATTTTCCTTCCATTGGCAACATGCGATCTTACGTATTAGCCGATATATTGCGTAGAATTTTTGAATATGAAGGTTTTTCCGTCAAACAAGTTATAAACATTACTGATGTCGGCCATTTGGTTGGAGATGGGGACGACGGTGAGGACAAAGTTGAAAAAGAAGCAAAAAAAACTGGCAGAACAGCCACAGAAATTGCCAAATTTTATGAAGACGCATTTCATAAAGACCTTGATCTGCTTAACATAGAAACTGTCGATACCTTGTTCCCCCGAGCAAGCCAACACATAGAGCAACAAATCGAAACAATTAAAATTCTTGAGGAAAAAGGATTTACATACACAACTTCAGATGGAGTATATTTTGACACGAGTAAATTTAAAGATTATGGAAAACTTGGCCACATAAACATCTCCGGGATTAAAGAAGGAGCAAGAGTTGAAGTTGGAGAAAAAAGAAACGCTACCGACTTCGCCTTATGGAAATTTTCTAGAGAAAAAAATAGGCTCCAGGAATGGAATAGCCCTTGGGGCAGCGGCTTTCCCGGATGGCACATAGAATGCTCAGCGATGAGCCGAGAATATTTAGGCCAACCTTTTGACATTCACACTGGAGGCATAGACCACATACCAGTCCACCACAACAACGAGATTGCTCAAAGTGAGTGCGCTTACGAAGCTCCGCTTGCAAATTTCTGGATTCATAACGAGTTCCTGAAAGTTGATGGAGAAAGAATGGGTAAATCTTTAGGAAATGTTTTCACTCTCGAAGATTTGATTAAAAGGAAAATCCATCCGCTCTCTTTCAGATATTGGCTTATGCTTTCTCATTATAAAACTCCAGCCAATTTTACCTGGGAAAGTGTTTTAGCCGCCCAAACCGCTTATGAAAAAATCTTGGTGCTTTTTAGAGAACTACCAGAAACAAGTGAGGCGGACGACAAAGTAATATCCAGCTTCGAAGAAGCTATTTCAGACGACCTTAATACCTCAAAAGCTATCGCTCTCCTCCAAGAAGCTTCTTCGAGATCAGCAATACAAAAAATTGACACGGTTTTGGGCCTAAACATAGAGAAAATTTCGAGCAATCTTTTCAATAATATTTCCAATGAAATTTTAGAAATTAAAAAAGAAAGGGACGAGGCTCGGAGCATAAAAGATTGGCAGAGAAGTGATGAATTGAGAGCGGAAATCGAAAAAGAAGGTTTTGTGTTAGAAGACAAGTTTGAGTCTAGCACGATACGAAAATCCCTAGTAGCCATTGTGTAACCCTCCTGTTTAAGCAAAAAAACGGATTTCAACCCCATCATTTTTTCGTACCCACTAGTTGACCGATCGGTCAACTAGTGGGTGTTTATTATTTGCCACACTTAGGAAACTTGAGAGCGCTGGCGAACAGTGGTTTATTCAGTTATATTTAGAGTAAACAAATCGCGGGTATAGTTTAGTGGTATGATGCGACCTTCCCAAGGTTGAGACGGGGGTTCGATTCCCCCTACCCGCACA
>CAZRKB010000002.1:64221-68352 GCA_964601125.1 uncultured Candidatus Saccharibacteria bacterium | reverse complement strand
CTTTAGCGGAGTGGGAGGTAAGACAGATATTTATATTGTTTGGCAGTCTATTCTCTAAACTTCCATTTAAAGAAGAGTTTGGTATTTCCTTTAAAATTTTTGCTATTGCATAATCGCGAATTTTTGAAAGCCGTTTTGATTCCTTCTCTCTCATTTTTACCCCCAACTCAAGAGCTTTGGATAAACCTGCTGCGCTTGCCACATTTTCAGTACCGCTTCGCAAACCACCTTCCTGCCCTCCCCCAAAAACCATAGGCTCAATCAGAGTACCATGGCGAACCGCTAAAATACCCGCTCCACGCGGCCCATAAATTTTTATGCCATCAATAACAAGTAAATCAGCTTGAAATCTCTCAAGAGAAACGTTTTCGTAAAGCACGCTCTGACAAGCATCAACCAGCAGGTACGGATAACGAGTTTCGGGATACGAATTACGAGTTCTGAATTCACGAATCATCTTTGCAATTTTTGATACCGGCTGAATGACCCCAATCTCATTGTTTGCGTGCTGGATGGCCACAAGCACTGTATTTTCTTTCAATTCTTTTTTTATAGACTCAGGACTTATGACCCCCTTTTCATTTGGCAAAACAAATGTCGCTTCTATCTCTCCAGCTTTGAGCAAAGATTTAATCGACTCTAAAACTGCCGGGTGCTCGATAGAAGAAGTTAGGACGTGAGGATTTGGAAAATATTTTTTAGCAGATTTGACCACTCCCAAAATCGCGAGATTTAGAGACTCAGTACCACCACTAGTAAAAAACACTTCTGCTGCCCTGCAGTGCAAAATACGGGCAATATTTAGTCTCGCTTTATCAAGTTCTTTTTTTGCCTCTTCACCAAATGAATGGATGGACGAAGGGTTTGCCCAGGCGCTTTTTTGGACACGAAAAATCTCCCTCTCAACTTCTTTTGATACAGGAGTGACCGATGCATAGTCTAAAAAAATCCTTTTTTGTTGCTTTTTTAGCATACTAAATTTTTACATCAAATTTTGCAAAAATTCAAGAAAAATGTAAAATGATGAGCGCATGAAAGAAAAAGATCAAAAAACAACCGCATCAACAGAGAGACCACCGGTAGTGGCAGTAATGGGCCACATAGACCATGGCAAATCGACTCTTCTCGACTACATAAGAAAAACAAACGTGACGGACAAAGAAGCTGGTGGAATCACGCAGCGACTTAGCGCATACGAAGCAGAGATAGAAATAAAAGAGAACGGCAAGCAAAGCGTCAAAAAAATAACATTTCTTGACACTCCCGGACACGAAGCCTTCCTTTCTATGAGGCAGAGGGGCGCCAAAGTAGCCGACATCGCAGTACTCGTAGTATCAGCTGAAGATGGAGTCAAGCCGCAAACGCTCGAGGCTCTGAAGTGCATCAAGGAAGGAGAGACTCCCTTCATAGTAGCCATAAATAAAATAGACAAACCCGGAGCAAACATTGAAAAAGTCAAACAAAACTTGGCTGAACACGAAGTTTTCGTTGAAGGCTGGGGCGGGAGTGTGCCTTCAGTGTCGATTTCTGCAAAAACAGGAGAAAACGTGAGCGAACTTCTGGAGGTAATTTCTCTTCAGGCAGAATTAGAGGGTTTTACCGGAGATAGCGCAATTAAAGCAGAGGGGTTTATTATTGAGAGCAGTCTCAACCCAAAACAAGGAGTGTCAGCCACTTTGATAATAAAAGACGGCACACTAAAAACAGGAATGTTTGTCGCTTCGGAAGGATCATTTGCTCCAGTTAGGACGATAGAAAATTTTAAAGGAGAGAACGTGAAGGAAGCCAGTTTTTCTTCTCCAGTCAAAATCATGGGTTGGAACGAAAACCCAAAAGTCGGCGGTAAATTTAAAACTTTTAACACTAAAGAAGAAGCGTGCCTTTTTGCACAGAAAAAATTGTTGGAAAACAAAAATCCAACAAGTGACAACAAACCAGACGAAAGAGCAGTACTAACTTTGGTAGTCAAGGCAGACACTTATGGCACACTTGAAGCAGTCGAACACGAGCTTCTCAAACTTGCCAATGACAAAATAACTCCAAAAATAGTCTCGAAAGGCGTAGGCTCGATCAGTGAGTCAGACATCAAAACAGCAAACATCAAAAAAAGTTTGATCGTCGGGTTTAATGTTGGCACACCAAAAAGTGCTGAACTGCTTGCTTTGCGAGAAAAAATTTCCATTAAAACATTTAACGTTATTTACGATTTAATAGATTTCGTAAAAGAAAAGGTCAAAGAAGCCACTCCAATCACTCAAACCGAAGTAGTAGCCGGCTCAGCCAAAGTATTACGAACATTTAGCAAAAACAAAGACAAGCAGGTTATTGGCGGTAAAATGCTAGAAGGAGAAATAAAATCTGGCGGTACAGTTAAAATCATAAGAAGGGAAAGCCAAATCGGCGAAGGAAAAGTAAAAGAAGTCCAAACCCAAAAAATCAAAACTTCGGCAATCAAGACAGGCGACGAATTTGGCATGATGATAGATTCAAAAACAGAAATAGTAGAGGGTGATACACTAAGAGCCCTGGAGTGGGTTAAATCAGAGTAATATCACCCCCTAAAAACAAAAAATGAAACAGCCAACTAAACACAAAGACGAGAAAGTGTCAAAACTCTTGGCTCATTTTGCGGCGGAATATATTTCTATCGAATCCAACAAAGACTCATTGATCACAGTTACTAAAGCTGAGGTTTATGATCGGGGCAGGCATGCGTGCGTATTTTTCACTGCCCTTCCGCAAGAAAAAGAGAAACAGGCTCTTGAATTCTTAAAAAGAAAGAGGAATGATTTTAGAAAATTTGTGATGGGGAAAAAATCGTTTGGCTTTACTCCAAAAATAAACTTCGAGGTAGACCTGGGAGAGCACAATCGCCAGAGGATTGAAGAACTTCTAAACGAAGCTGGACTTTAGTGCCAAAATTAAATTTATTTTTCTAATGTTTTGCATAGTATGTAATTACCATCTATAATAAAATAGTGGGAATTGTACATAAAATAAATAAAGATTTTTTCAAAAAATGGTCTTCCGATATGGCTTATGTGTTGGGTTATATTTATGCTGATGGTACTCTTATAAATTGCGATTACATAAGAGCCAAGTACATACAGATTGTTAGTATAGACAGAGATTCTCTAGAGAGAGTTAGGTCCGCAATGAATTCCGAGCATAATATTACCAAACATAAATCAACTTATATAAATGGAAAGGAAATTTACAAATTTAAAATTGGCAGTAAAGAGATTTACAACGACCTAATACATTATGGTCTATACCCAAATAAATCTCTTACTATTAAATTTCCAATAATACCTATAAAATATCTGGATCATTTTATAAGGGGATATTTTGATGGGGATGGTTGCGTACATTTTGCTAAGGCATTGAGTTATACGGGAAGAACTATCGTAAAAAGAATACGGGTAATTTTTACAAGTGGAAGCAAAATTTTTCTTGAAAAAATGAATTCCGAATTAGAGACCCATGGGATCAAAAACGGAAAAATTTACAAAAGTAAGAGGTCTTTTCAACTTGTTTTGAATAATAAAGATTCGATACAGTTGTTTAAGTTCATGTATAAAAATGCTAGCAATAACAGATTTTTTATGCGAAAATTCGAAATATTCAACGGATATTTCTTAGCGAGACCGATCCATATAGATAAAACTATAAGAAAAATCCTGAATTTGCATATTAATGGCCATGTGGTGAAGAAGCTAACACGGCGGTCTGCAAAACCGCTACACGAGGGTGCGAATCCCTCCATGGCCTCATTTGTTAAGAAATAGTTTTTATAAAACTTGACAAATTAATGCCCGGGTGGCGGAATCGGTATACGCAGTCGACTTAAAATCGGCGGCCTCACGGCTTGTGGGTTCAAGTCCCACCCCGGGCACAAGATGACAAAAAATGTTATCCTAGATTGTCCGCCCACTAGGATTCGAACCTAGGACCGTTCGCTTAAGAGGCGACTGCTCTACCAACTGAGCTATGGGCGGATAACAAACAATAGAAAGAATATAGCAAATAAATATAGAAATGAAAATGCTGGGGTGGCGGAATTGGTATACGCGCTAGTCTTAGGAACTAGTTCCCTTGTGGATTAGGAGTTCAAGTCTCCTCCCCAGCACA
>CAZRKB010000002.1:52570-64121 GCA_964601125.1 uncultured Candidatus Saccharibacteria bacterium | reverse complement strand
TCAAGTCTCCTCCCCAGCACACTTCGACAGGCTCAGCGTAAACAAATGAGCAAAAATCGCCAGTTAAGGCGATTTTTGCATTTTAATCTCGGCACAAAGTGCCGGATAGACCCTCATTCTCATAAGCCGAATTTTGTTTCTCTGTGACAATTTATCTGTCTTGGCGATTACTCGCCAGATCAAGCGGCACTCCTCGGCAATTTCTGCTGGGCACGGCCTTGCACCCCAGTAAGTATTTGGCACGTTTCAGCCGGACTTAACCGGGTCGTTTCTGTTCGCAACTCTATCCTCACGGACGACGGGTGTTGCCCGCTACCGTTTTAAATAGCAAAAGCTAAGTAGGTGTTCGGACTTTCCTCCCCAACGTTTATAGTCGGAGTAGCCACACGAAATGAGAATCTAAAATTCATTATACCCTATTGACTTTCTATTTGCAAGTGTGATATAATTCTCGACGGATGAAGCCCTCGGGCTTCGTAAATGCTTTTTGATAAGAAAGGATTGAAAAATGGCAACACAAGCGGCGGCAAGACCGGAAGCAAAGGAAACTTTACCAAATCCCGACCCTCGCTATGACCTTCTGGCTGCTGTGCCACAGGAATGGTTTAGACTTGTAGTGACAGGTCAAGACCTGAATAGAATCATTCACGGAGTAAAGGGATACTATGTTGATGGGGATGAGTTCAAAAAAGAAACCCCCGACATGAAAAACGTGATCTCCCCAATCAGGTTTATCACTGGCCGAGAGTTTGTAGGTATCCCAAACCTGCGACGCACCGGCATATACCGTAAACGCTGGCAGTGGGGAACATACTTCCCCAAAGCCGAAGGTGGGAATGAGGAACCTGAGTATCAGGCGGGGTTGCACGAGAAGGAAATAATCAGCACGTTTCCTTTCGTAGCAAACTACCCTCTCATGTTCTCTTCTCTTGACGTACAAGGGAGATCAGATCCAAACTTTGACGAACCTCCGACAACAAAGATCGTGTTCAAGACAATTGTCAGGGTTCGTATGCTAAGACCGCGGATCGCCCTTATGCAGAACATTGACTGGCTTGGAAGTGGCACAGCTCAGTCAATTCGGGCGAGTCTTCAAGACTTCGTCCGTGAAAAAACATATGACAGCATTGTGAGGAAGAAAGGTGATTTCAACAACACCACCAGTGATTTTCGTCAAAGATTTGTTGGTAGCCCCATAGGCAACGGCCGACAAATTGAGCGAAGTAGACTTCGGCAGTTAGTACTTGCCCAATACGGTGTTGACATCATTGATCTACAAGTTGTCGACGTTGAAGGCAACAAAGAATTCGAAGCGCAACTCCAAAGACTTGCCAATGCTGACATAGACGCAGAGATCTTACTTCGAGATGCACGTGCGCAAGCAGAAAAGCGGAAACTTCAAGGAAAGGCGGAGGAAGAATATATAAGAGCAACTGCAACGGCGACTAGAGACAAGTTGAATATGATGATGGAGTCTCTGAACGGTGATCTCGCCAGCGTACGAGCCACTGTTTACGCCGAAGCGCTTCGAGATTCGAAGCTAACCACTCTTGCCGGAAATGGTATCGGCTTGGTCGTCGGAACAGACGGTCAAATACGATAAAACAACCGCAAATAAGACTTTTACCCCAAGACTATGGACTAGTTCTTGGGGTTGCTTTTTATATAGAATATGATATAATCTAGATCAGAAGTTCATCAAAAATAGAAAGGAGGCTAAAATGCCTTTACTGTTAGGATCACCTCGCAAAAGTTGGTGGCGAGATATATGGAAAACAATAAAAGCCGAATGGGAACAATCAGGTCCGTGGGGGAAGTTTACACTTTTCTTTCGAGCAATCTGGGCACTTCTTTCAATCGGCTTCAAACAGCGACTCTTGGGGATTGCGATGATGGCGGTCTTGATCGCCATTTTAGCAATCGCAGTGGTAATTGGAGGAATTAGCCTTATTTGGATCTTCTTTTCTGGAGGATACAAGTTGGTACTCGGTCTCTTACAACCAACCACTGCAACCTGGATTGTCGCCATACTAGCTTGGGTATACTTGCGTTGTAAGTATCCAGGCAAATACGCGACGATCCGAGGCAGAAACATGAAAGCGAGTACAGCGAGACAGATTCCATTCTGGATCGCGATAGTTCTTACTTTTTTGTGGATCGGAGTTCTCGAAGCCATAGACCTCTGGAAGTTTCTCACCCAGAAGTTTCGAGATCTGACTGGATACGCTCTCTGGAAAGTCACCCTTGGCATCCTGGTAGCAGGAATTTTCATCTGGGTTCTGTCTTGGGTCATCAAGAAATTGAGATCGGGCCGAGCAGTAGAGGATAAATCTATTGACATACTGACAGCCCTTGCAATAGGAGTTGTGGTTACAGCGATATTAAATGTATTGCTGTTCCTATCGCTCCCATTCTGGGAAGATGTCTGGCAAAATCAGCAAAGATTCTTCTGGGCTACCAATTTGGCTTTGGCTCTTGCGATCGCAATGTTTTTCGTCAAGGGAAAAGACGGCAAGACTCCAGGGTGGGCGCATAAACTTGCTTATGTTTTCCTTGCATTTGTTGTATTGAGCTTGATAAGCTCAGCAATGAATGATCTTGCTTTGTATGCAAGCAAAAGAAACAACACGAGAACAATGGAGATTGAGGCCAATAGGTGGAGCAAGGGTATTCCCATACCCAATCGCTATCGCTTTAGCTTTGAAGGCACTGGGGCTTTCTGGGTAAAAAGCAATTATGGTCGCGTAGTAAAATGCGATCCAGTAAACAGAGATTGCCCGGGAGGGCTTGAGGCTAGCAGTATAGAGCTTATGCCTGTCAGCGAGCAACCTGTGACAGTAACCATTTTCTTTAATCCGATGTAGGAGCGCGTATGGCGCTCCTCTTTTTTATTTATAAATTTAAAAAGGCAGGTTGGTGGTTGGAATATTGAATGTGGTTAGAACCACTCGCAAAATGCCGTAGACCGAAAACATTATGAAGAGGCCGATTATTCCATAAATTACACTCTTTCTTTTTTTATCTAAATCTCCCCCATCAGAACCAGCGATAAGTTGGATTATGGCATAGAAAAAATAAATCGTAGCAACAACAAAACCTAAAACCACAATAGGGTTTACAATAAGAGTTAATATTTTACCGAGCAATTCTGTCATGTGTTTATTTTAACATAAACCCAACTTCACATAAAGTTACGCTGGGCAAACAAAAACCACCAAGCAAAGAGCTGGGGTGGTTTTTGTTTTTATGAATCGAAGATTATAGAGGGTTTATAGCGTTTATATCTACAGCTCCAGAATCAACATTTACTCCAAAAGTAGTTCCGAGGAATCTGACTAAGCCCCATATAGCAGACATTACGAATATTGCAACAACACCCCACAGCATAGTCTTCTTTGCCTGCTCCTTGTCATGATCTGAACCAAAGAGGTATTTGACCAAGCCCCAGAAGAAAGCCAGAACACCCAAGCCAAATACAACTGGAATCAAAATGTCTACAATGTTTCTAATGGCAGTTGCCATATTTCTAATAGTAGTCAAATTTGAATCCTGTGCAAAAACAGCGAGAGGCAAAACAGCGAGAACTACTCCGCCCAATACTGCTCCTAATTTTTTGTTAATTTTCATGATGCTAAAAACTTATAATTAATTTAAATAAACGACCGATTTTTTACTTACGAACATAATAATATAACTTTATCGCAAGCATATCAATAGGTAATCCACAGGAATTAGGGGCAATCAGGAGTACCAGGTTCTCCAGCACAATTTTGGTATCCACTCCCACTCCCACCAACACCATTGATCGTAGGTATGTTCATATTGGTTTCTGCATCAATGCCGAAGCTGTCGCTAATGAAAGCTACAATACCCCAGATGGTCGACATAACAAAAACGGCAATAACTCCCCACACCATGATTTGCTTACCCTCTTCTTTGCCACTACCAGAGCTCCAAATATATTTGGCTATGCCCCAAAAGAAAAATAGCATGGCCAGACCGAAAGCGATGGGTATCAAGGTGCCCACTATCCCACTAATCGACTCGAGAAGTTTTTTGGTTCCAGAAAGTCTTTCTTGAGCAAAGACTAATTGTGGTATTAAGATGAAAGAAGTTATTAAAATTTTATTAAATTTAGTCATTGTCATAAATTTTTATAATTGATATTCAATATTTTCAGTTGCTGATGGTATCAAATCTCTTTCAACATTTTCTATTGGTGGCAAACCAAGCTCGCTTTGCAAAAAGGCAATGATGCCCCAGATACAAAAAGCAACAAATAGGCCGACAACCCCCCAAACCATTATCCTCCTACCCTCCGCCTTTTCGTTGCCTGCGTCTGACTTGATGTATTTTACAATACCCCAAAGGAAGAAAAGGGTGCATAAACCGAAAGCGAGCGGGATGAGAATTTTGGTCACTATATCAAATGCAGCGTCTATTAATTCAATCATTTTTATTGAGATCTTATTTTAAATTGAGGAATACCAACATCGGAATTAAAACCGAACTCACTACGCAAGAACGACACAATTCCCCATATAGTCATAAGTATGAACATGCCGACAAGACCCCAAATGAGCAAGTTTTTACTCTCTTTTAACTCTTTTTCGTTGCCGGCCGCTCTGATAAAGCGTGCCACTCCCCACAAGAACATAAAGAAGGCGATCGCCCCAAAAAGAGGGATGAGCCTAAGCCCAATATCGGTAAACATTTTTATTATGTCTGTAAGATTCATGTTTTTATACTTGGCCTCCTAATTGCCTGATGGTCGCGGCTATTGCGTTTGATATAACCCAGGCACCAAGCAGAATGGCTGCACCAATGACTCCATAGAGCAGCGCGTCGTGAGCTTTTTTGATTTGGGTTTCGTTGCCTCCCGCCGTAACATAAAGAAAGCCAGCATATATGATCATTATGGCAGCCACGATACCACCTATCGGCAATAGAATTTTGTTTATTATCGCTTCTAACAAAGTTTTTAAGGTGCAAGGAGATACCCCGTCACAATTAAATGGGTTGCCGATTTCTATCAGCCGAATTTGAGTAGAATTCTGTCCACCACCCTGACCTTCTCCACTATTTTGACCACCTCCTTGACCTTGCGCGCTCAATAAAACAGGTACCAGAAACAATGCAAGCAGTAACCCTGAGGCTATAAAACTTGTTATTTGTTTTAAATTTTTATTCATAAATTTTGTTTATTATTTTGCTACGGGCACTGCGTCGATAAACTCTTGCTTTAACAAGGCGCTCAAGATGGTATTTACGATAAGCCAAGCTGCAAGAATTATAACAAAACCTATAAAAACTTTTACTATCATATTTTTGGCTTCCGTCCTTTTTGATTCGGAACCAGCGGCGGTCATCATTTTAAACCCTGCCCAAGCGAAAACTCCAGCCGCTATAGGGAAAGAGAGGAAAATAAGACGATTTATGACGTTTTTTATAAGCTGAAGGAAGTCGTTGTAGCCGCAGTCTGGGCTTGGGTCACGGCTTGTGTCAGCTTTGCAATCAGGAATAAGGCCCTCGTTGTTGTTTTGAGCCAAAATAGGCGTGGGCAACAAAATCAGTACTAAAAAGAGGATTGTTAAAACTTTGGCCGATTTTGTCTTATGAAAATTTGTCATTTATCTATTTTCAAAAAGATTGGTTAGCTGAGCCTGAGCTCGATCTACCGCCTCATTAGTCCTGCTTCTGCCACTTGTTATCGAATCTATCATGGCGCGGAATACTCCGTCACTTAAATTTGGCTCTGGGTCAATCCATGTTTTAGATCTTATGGCACTTGCGTAAAACACACTCTCGTGAGCAGTCGACTGCCTCACACTAAGTAAATCCCTCCTTGCTGGAGGCAATTTGGAAACTTCGCTCCAAGCCTGTGAACCTTCCTTGGCTGAAAGACCAGCCGCTACAGCGAGCGCAGCACTTTTGTTAGCGGAAGCCTTGGTTATAGCAAAAGCATTGAAATTGGCATAAGAAACAATAGAACCCCCATCACGAGAGAGTGGTACTGGGGCTACATCAAAATTTAAGTTTGGATTACGAAGCTGTAAACCTCTCGCTTCACTTGCAAAACCGAAGTACAACGCCAAATCGCCGGTAAGAAAGTAATTTGTAGAATTTTGAAGAGAGCGGTTCCATGAGTAGGCAGCCTTGGCTGGGTTACCAAACTCGGTAAAGAAGTTTACTGCAGCTTCTGCCGGAGATGTAGGTTTATTGAACGATCCGTCCCAAACACTTTGAATCTGGTTGCCATTCCAGCGAGTGACCGGAGTGCCAGCCTGCATAGCCAAATTTATAATGATTTGTTTAGCGTGAGAAATGTTCCCAAACTCACCAAAAGCTACGGCACTTCTCTGTATATTAAGCGCGCCATCTTTTTTGGAAATAAGATTTGCTAAAGAGTAAAACTCATCCCAATATTTAGGCGGCTCGGTAAGCCCAACATCTGTAAATATAGAGCGGTTCCAATACATCACAAGCGGATCGACAGAAACAGGTAGAGCAATGACACCCGAGGGCGCCATGAAAACTTCTGCACCTTCTATAAATGAATCCTTAAACTGGCGCTCAGTGAAAACATTATAAGGAATAACGAAAATTTTGTTATAATGCTTCCAGATTTTGTCACTATTTAATATAAAGAGGTCTGGCCCACCACCTGAAGCAAGAGCTTCTATAAAATCAGTATCGAAATCAGCTTCCGACTTTTCAACATAGCGTACATCATATTGCTTGCTCTGATAGAGAGGAGTCTTTTGCAGTATTTGAGAAAAGCTAAGTTGCGGCAAAGTGCCCCAAACTACCACAGTCACTTTGTCTGCGGAATTGCCACGATAGGTAGAAAACACAATAATGCCCAAAACCAAAAATAAACCAAATACTCCGGTTAGGATCAGCTGAAATTTACTCATGCAAATATTATACAACAAGCCAGCATTAAACTTGCATCAAAAACTGTGAACTGATATGCAAAGGGGCACCCTTTGTATATAATATGGAGTATGAGAAATAGAGATTACAAAAATTTTAGTTCAGGCTCCATTTATCACATATATAACCGAGGTAATAACAAAGAAAAAATATTCCTTGAGGATAAGGATTACGGGAGTTTCCTGTTTCGATTAGGAATGTCTTTGGGTTACGAGAAGAAAGAATTGGATCATGCTTTACTTTCATTTCCTAAGTCCAGAGTTGCATTTAATACGAGTAAAAATTTATTTTTGCTGCACGCTTTCTGTCTCATGCCAAATCATTTCCACTTACTCATCGAGCAACTTACCGATATACCGATATCAAATCTGATGTTGCGAGCATGTACAAGCTATGCGATGTTTTTTAACAAAAAATACAATAGAGTCGGACATATCTTTCAGGATCAATTCAAAGCTGTGCCCATAGAGTCTGACCGCCAATTACGATGGTTATCATCTTATATACACATGAACCCCGTCAAAGATGCTTTAGTAGATAACCCCATAGATTACAAATGGAGTAGTTTTGTAGATTTTATGGATAGTAGACAACCAGAGTTGCCTCTTATATCTAGAAAGGTATTTCCAAACATCTTTGGTAATAAAATTAACTTTGCAAAGGAAACCCAGGGGTTAAATGCAGAGGGTGCCCCTTTGTATATTGAGTATTAGAGACAAATGAAAGAAGCTATCTTGTCTCCGTCGTGAAGTTTCATTATGCGTACCCCCTGAGTTGAGCGACCAAGGGAAGGGATTTCAGAAAGCCCCAATCTTATAACTTGGCTCTTTTTAGACATTGCCACCGCCTCTTCCTCTTCGCCTGTGACCACTTGAGAAGCGATAATTTCACCCGTTTTGGCTGTCACGTTGCTTGTTTTTATACCAGAACCCCCGCGGTTTTGGATTTTATATTCTGAAATAGGAGTCTTCTTTCCATAACCATTTGCGCCCATGGTGAGAATGAAAGCCGTCTTTTCTTTTTCTTTGGATACTGGGTCTGCCCCTATCACTCTGTCTCCCTTACTTAACTTGATAACCCTAACACCACCCGCAGTCCTACCCATTTCTCTTACATCGCTCTCCTTAAATCTTATCGACTGACCTTTTGCAGTCACTACGATACATGAATCACCCTTTATCATAGGAGAAACAGAAACCAACTTGTCTCCTTCTCCAAGTTTAATAGCGATAATGCCACTCGATCGCACATCTCGAAAGCTTTCCGCCGAAACTTTCTTTCCTGTACCCTCTTCTGTCACCATCATAAGCGAAAGTCCGGAAACATCTTTTTTATCTTTAGAAATAGGCAATATCGAAGTAACCCTCTCCCCTTCTGAAAGTGAAATGAAATTCATAATTGACTTGCCGCGAGTAGCCCTGCGACCCTCAGGAAGTTCGTGCATTTTTATTTGATAAGCTTTACCTCTGTCAGTAAAGAAAAGAAGGTCGGAATGCGTGCTTGCAGTAAGGAAATTGACTACGAAATCTTCTTCTTTGGTATCTAAATCAATCACACCAACACCGCCACGCTTTTGTTTTTTGTATTCATCGGGGTGAGTCCTTTTGACGTAGCCTCCTTGAGTTAAGACTAGAGTGTTTTCTTCATCAGCTATCAAATCTTCTATCGATAGGACCTTAACTCCACCCTTTACCACTTTGGTTCTCCTTTCGTCTCCGTATTTTTCTGCTATATCAGAAAGCTCCTTCTTTATAATCGAAAGAATTTTCTTTGGGTTAGCCAAAATATCTTTGAGCTCCTTTATCAAAGCCTGGACCGCATCGAGCTCATCTTCTATTTTCTGGCGCTCAAGACCAGCAAGCTTCTGCAGTCGCATTTCGAGTATGGCGTTAGCTTGAATTTCAGAAAACTTAAATGTTTTCATCAAATTGGCACGAGCCGTATCCACATCTTTACTCTTTTTTATAAGCTTTATGATTTCATCGATGTGATCAAGAGCCTTTTTGAGACCAAGCAAAATATGCTCTCTGGCTTCAGCTTCTCGCAAATCAAACTCTGTCCTGCGCTTGATTACAACTTTCCTATGTCCAACAAACTCTTCCAAAATTCCTTTTAAGGAAAGCGTTTGTGGCACTCCATCAACCAGAGCCACGAGGTTAACATGGAAAGTTTCTTCAAGTTGAGTGTGCTTATAAAGATAATTAAGAACCTTTTGTGGGTGACTTCCACTTTTTAGATCAATGACCACCCTTATGTCTTTGGTGGATTCATCCCGTAGGCCTTTGATGCCTTCTATCTTTTTCTCTCGAACTAGCTCCGCTATTTTTTCTATAAGTGTCGCTTTGTTGACCCTAAAGGGGATCGAGGAAATTATTATTTGAGAAAGATTTTTATTTTCTACAATTTCAGCAACTCCTCTAGCCACGATGCCGCCCCTGCCAGTCGAATAAGCATGACTTATGTCTTTGCTATTGAAAATAACACCTCCAAGCGGGAAATCAGGACCTTGCACAAACTGCAAAAGGTCTTCAGTGGTAGCGTCTTTATTATCGATAAGATAAGCGGTGGCATCTACGATTTCACGCAAATTGTGTGGCGGGATATTGGTCGCCATGCCAACAGCAATACCAAGAGTGCCGTTTAAAAGAAGGTTGGGAATAGCTGAAGGCAAAACTCTCGGTTCTTTTTTGGTAGCGTCGTAGTTTGGAATAAAATCGACAGTGTCTTTATTTATATCGCGCAACATCTCACCTGCTAGGCGTGACATTTTGGCCTCGGTGTAACGCATGGCGGCAGCGTTGTCGCCGTCGATCGAACCAAAGTTTCCTTGACCTATGATAAGCGGGTAGCGCATGGCGAAATCTTGCGCCATCTTAACCATAGCGTCATAAGCGGCGGCATCACCATGAGGGTGGTAATTACCCAAAACCTCTCCGACTACGGTCGCAGACTTTCTGGTCTTAGCACTCGCAGACAGACCTATGTTGTGCATGGCATAAAGTATGCGACGATGCACCGGTTTCAAACCGTCTCGCACATCAGGAAGAGCTCTGTCAGTAATAACCGACATGGCGTAGTCGATAAAAGACTCTTTCATTTCGGAAACAATAGAACGTGGCAAAACGCCAGTGCGCCCCTCATTCTCAGAGCTATTTTCAGGTTTTTCTTTAGCCATTTATTCTCCAATGATAGCAAAAAATGGGTCTTAAATCAACAGATGAATTTCGTTTCGGCATATTCTGGAAAAAGCCTAGGACCAGTAAACAAAAAATTATCGCGATGGGTTACAAGTGCTTTTGGAAGAATGTGCCGAAATAAGAAATTACTCCCTCTCGTAAATTTCGATACCTGTGATAAACGGGACGATGACAGAAGAAACTGAGTCTTTAAAATTTTGATACTGACTTTCAATTTCAATGAAAGCAGCTTTGAAAATCTTTTTTGAATTGTCAATCGGAGACGGCGCTTCATCTGCGACCACAGTAGCGGCTACTTGTTTTTTGGGCACAAGATCGCGATTTATCTCAACGCTTATATAACCTTTATAAAAACCAAAACCGACAAATATAAAAAGGGAGGAAACGAGCGCAAGACTAAATGCCCATCTGTTGCGATGTTCGTCTGGCTTTTCCATTATTGATTTGTATTTTTTTACAAACACTTTCAGATTTGAAAATTATTGTTCCGCGAGAACAACAATCTCTCCCTCTTTGCCCTCCAGATCTTTCTTTTTGATCGTAAGCTTGTCGATCGGCTTCACCCCTTCGCCCCCACCCTCTTTCAAAAAAGCCTTGAGTGCTTCGGGAGAGTAATTCATAGGTATAATTATAGAAGGTTCTAAAGAAACCGCAAATTTATAAGCATCGCTAGGAGAGAGAGTACCGTTGCCACCTATCGCCACAAACAATATATCCACTCCATCTATTGATTCTTTGGTAACAGCTGGTATCTTTGCGTCCCCAAGCGCCCCAAGAAAACACAGATTCATATTTTCAAGATTAACCGTGTAAATTGTGTTTATTTTCTCTTCACCTCCATATTGAGATACACTCGGAAGCCCCTTTATAAAAACTCCTTGTACTTCATATTCACCGGGACCATTTATGACGAAAGCTTGCTTTTCGCCACGACTTGCTTGATCTGCCCCATTCATATCGGCATGATTTAGAGACATAAGAGCGATATCAGCACCAAAACTTGATGCTTTATTTTTAGAATCTTTAGATATCGGGTCAAAAGCCAACGTGGTATCACCAAACTGCACTTTGAAATTTTGCACCCCTTGGTATGTGATTATCATACCTCAATATTAACACATTATATCTAAAAATTCTTTTTGCTTTTTTATTAAAAAATGTTATTATTCTGGTCTCGTAGGCTTGCCCTGAGCGAGCAAAGCGAGTCGAGGGGGCGCTATCGTCTAGTCTGGTCAGGACACAAGCTTTTCAAGCTTGGTACCCGGGTTCAAATCCCGGTAGCGTCACAGGTTTTGACTTTTATAAGGAAGGGTGGCTGAGTGGTTTAAAGCACTGGTTTCGAAAACCAGCGTTGCCGAAAGGCGACCGTGAGTTCAAATCTCACCCCTTCCGCCAACAAATTACACCACAAGTAAAAA
>CAZRKB010000002.1:0-52470 GCA_964601125.1 uncultured Candidatus Saccharibacteria bacterium | reverse complement strand
GACCGTGAGTTCAAATCTCACCCCTTCCGCCAACAAATTACACCACAAGTAAAAACATACAATGGTCGCCATTGTGGTTGTAGAGTTGAAAGCTAAAAAATATTTTTATCAAAGCAAAACCCCGCTCGGACGAACCAAGCGAGGCTTGTATCTACTCACACCCTCACATACTTTGTCACCTCAAGGTACGTGCCCACTTTTTTCACGTATCCAGATTTGTATATAGCAAAAAGCTTTGCGTGCGGTTTATCAGAAAAAGCGACCTTAACCGCACCGCCTTGGCAGTTTATTGCTTCAGGCATAAATACCGTCACTGAATAGTCTTCTGCTGGATTTTGATGACAAAACAATCTAAGAAAGCACCCATCTACCGTAGGGATGCAGTGGGTAACACTCATTTCATAACCATCCAAAAATTTAGCCTTCCCCTTGGCTTTGTTGATTTCAATCTTCCAGTCTTTGTCGTTGGGAAAAAGACTCCGCCTTAATTCCCTTAGGAAAAGGCGCCAAAGAATCCAACCGCTGAGCTTCATTCAAACCTCCCACTCTTTTATACCACTAAAAAAACAAAAAGCAACCTTTTGCCTTGGTCAGCCAGATGATTTTTTGTTAAAAATCGTTATACTTCAACTATAATGATTATTTTAGGTATTGAGACAAGTTGTGATGAGACGGCGGTGAGTGTCGTGGAGGCAAAAGGAGATTTAAAGTCTCTTGAGTTTAAACTACTCGGAAGCTCACTCCATAGCCAGGTTGATATACACGAGAAATACGGGGGCGTCTTCCCTACGCTTGCTAAGCGTGAGCATATTAAAAATTTACCCCTTGTTTATAAGGCGGCCATAGAAAAAGCTGGGGTTCAAGAAAAGGAAATTGAACTTATAACTGTAACTGTAGGCCCCGGACTAGAGCCGGCACTTTGGACAGGTATAAATTTCGCGACTGAATTGGGAAAAAAACTCGGAATCAAAGTGACACCAGCAAATCACATGCTCGGACATATAGCGTCAGTTTTATTCAAAACTTACGAGTTTGAAAGTAAAAAGATACAAGTTGAAAGGAAAGATGAAAAAATTATATTTCCAGCGCTGGCTCTGTTAATAAGTGGCGGACATACCGAGTTGGTATATTTGAAGAATTGGAAAGATAGGGAAAAAATTGGAGAAACTAAAGATGATGCAGTGGGAGAAGCTTTTGACAAAGTGGCCAGGATGCTCAGCCTCCCCTACCCTGGTGGCCCCAAAATATCTAGCCTGGCAGAAGAAGCGCGAGAAAAAGATTTACACCTAGATCACAAGTTTCCTCGACCAATGATCCATTCTGGAGATTTAAATTTTTCTTTTTCAGGATTAAAAACAGCGGTGTTGTATTATATAAGAAATCTGCAAAATACCTCTTCGAACGAGCCTTGCGAGCGCGACGGCGTGAGCACGAGGAATTTTTCAGCAGAAAAATATCCGCGCGAGAGAGAAGACGGTATTTTTCAGATTGACAAACTAAAAGTAGCCAGGGAATTCGAAGATGCAGTAGTAGAAACATTGATTACAAAAACAAAAAAAGCGATAGAAACTTATAGCCCAAAAACTTTGATTGTTGGCGGAGGGGTAATCGCAAACAAAGAGATTAGAAAAAACATTTTGCAGTTAAAAAATATTTACAAAGATATTGAAATCTTACTTCCAGAAAAATCTCTGTCTACAGACAATGCAACCATGATAGCTGCGGCTGGATACATCGATTATATAAATGGAACTAAGATGGACTTAAAACTAGAAGCTAACGGAAACTTAGATATAAATTAGACTCTTTTTTCTTCTTCATCCTCAATTACAATTTCTTCTTCTGGCAATTCATCTTCAGATGAAGCAGCTCCAGGCAAAACGATCACCGGAGATTCATTTTTACCAGAAACAGAATTATTTTCAAAATCACTAGAGATAGATTTATTCATAGCGTCGGGATCTTCTGATTCCATGAGTAATTTTCTTACCAAAAGTCCCAAACCTAGTATTAAGAGCAGGAGGGCTACTACAACGAGATAGTTTTTGTTATTTGCCACACTCTGTCCAACCCCAAATAGAGAGATCGCGGCGTTTTTCACAACAGAAGAGTCTCTGTTTTCTTCGCCACCCCCTTTATTAGGTGTACCAAGGTTTACAACAACTATACCTGTATTGGTAGCGTTGTTTTCAAGGACATTTTTTGAAGAAAGAACTTGCGAATCAAAAGAACTAGAACCTAAGCCACCACGTGACTTAAGACTTTCTATGAAAGATCTAAAGGACAATATTTCTTGTTTTTGATCCGGTGTTAACGATATCAACGTATTACAATATATTTCATTTATTTTCTTCTTTGTAAGGATATAAACAAACCCCGTTGGAGCATCATGACCCCATGGTTCAAGAATATCGTAGAAATATTTATTTTGGAACCTTGAAACAGCCTGATAAGTGGGTTCATCAAAGACAGATGTATAGGACAAACTTTCCTTCTCAAAGACATTTAAGAACGATTGGAGTTTTAATACCTCTATAGGGTCATTCTTCCAATCACGTCTCAAGTAATCTCGAAGGTAAGCACAGCTGGTGGCACCCAAAACTTCTCCTTGAGGAGCGAGCAAATTGCTTATGTCCCTCCTTCTGCCACCAATACCCCCTCCACCCCCACCGCCGCCGCCGCCATTTCCTCCCCCACCATTGTTGGTGTTAACAATAACAGTAGTAGTAGCGCTGGCAGTACCATTATTACCAGTACAACTGATCGAATATTCAGTAGTGGAACCAGGGTTTACCACTTGAGAGCCAGAGGTAGAAGTAGCACTGGTCCAGCTAGCTGCACAAGAATTTGTATTATTTGATGTCCAAGTCAATGTTGATGATCCACCAACGATGATTGTGCCCGGATCGGCTGACAAAGAAACTGTTGGGTTATTCGAACCACCACCCCCATTGTCGGTATTAACGGTAACAGTAGTAGTGGCTGTGGTAGTACCGTAAATTCCGCCGCAAGCAATAGAATATTCCGTAGTAGCAGAAGGCGAGACTTCTTGAGTTCCAGAAGTGGATGTAGATAGAGTCCACGGAGCGGAGCAATAGTTCGTGTTGGAAGAATTCCAGCTAAGAGTAGATGTGGCACCTGGGTTTATAGTAGCCGGGTTAGCATTGAGATTTATGCTGGGGGTTAGCGTTCCGCCGCCATTGTCAGCATTAACGGTAACAGTAGTAGTGGCTGTAGTAGTACCGTAAGTTCCGCCACAAGATATTTGGTAATTGGTAGTGGTGGCTGGAGAAACTTCCTGAGAACCAGAGGTGGATGTTGCATTTGTCCAAGGAGCTGAGCAGAAAGTTACATTACTTGCAACCCAAGATAGAGTTGAAGTAGCTCCTTTTATTATAGATGAAGGATTTGCATTAAGAGTGACCGACGGAGTAGGTGTGGAACCATCGCAGTTTTCACCCTTCTCCACAACAGTTAGCTTGTACAAAAGACCAGCTGGATTTGTTTGTGAATCGCTATCTGCAACACCCCAGTTCTTTACAGAAAATTCTATCTTGTTTATGCCCGGCTGCAAAACATTTTTTAAATCAAAAGTATCTTTCTGTTCATCTCGATAATTAAATTCTCCTGCATCTTCTCCAATTTTAAGACCATTTACATAAAGCACATAGGAATTGTCAGCAGCAACCACTAAGGTAGCACTTTCAACTTCAGAGTTTATATTAAATATTCTTTCAAATGTGTATACCTCCTGCTGAGTTGGCGTACTTGTAAAGAAAGTTTTCCATATCCATGTTGCGCCAGGAATATTTGCAGTCCAGTAAGGATGGTCTTTGTAAGTAGCGACAGATTTTACACCGCCCTCAACTGTTGTATTGGTGTCACTAACCAACTCAAGAGTACATCTAGGTCCTCCGTTTGAACCTTCTGTGACAATAACCGTTGTAGTTGCAGTAGCAGATCCGCCATTGCCCACACAAGTAATAGCATAATCGGTGGTAGTAGCTGGGGAAACAGCTTGAGAACCAGATGTAGAAGTTGACACCGTCCATGAAGCCGAGCAGCTATTTGCATTGCCTGAAGTCCAACTCAAAGTACTTGTGGCTCCGAGAATTATGCTGCCAGGGTTAGCAACAAGGGAGACAGTCGGTTTTGGTGAGCCACCACCGCCTCTGGGAGAAACAACAACACTCCTTGATTCATAATCAGAAAGCCCGCCCGAATCAGTGACTGAATAATTAATTGTGTAGGTGCCAACAGTAGAAGTATTGACTGTACCTGTCTTTACTATGTTTGCTGTTATGTCGCCGTCTTCACGATCAAGAGCGGTAGCCCCAGGATCAGAAAAATTATCGCCAACAAATATATTAATCGGATTATTTCCAATCAAAGTTATTTCAGGTGGAGTGTTTACTGGCTGAGGCCCATCGCAATTTTCACCAATTCCAGAAACAGTTACAGAAAGTTTATACAAAAGACCGGCTGGATTGGTTTGGGGAGTAGAACTGGCTACACCCCAATTCTTTACAGTAAAAGAAATCCTGTTTGCGGAATTATTTATATAAGAAGTAACATTGTAAATGTCTTTGCTTTCTTCTTTGTAATTAAACTCAGTAGCATCAGCCCCAACCTGAATACCATTTACAGAAACGGTATAGGAGTTGTCAGCAGCCATGGTGAGAATCGCCGAATTTACAGTAGAGGTAGTAGCTATATTAAATCTCTTTTCAAAAATTTTCGTATCATCGACAAGTGAATTTTCAACAAGGTAGCTACTCCATATCCAAGTCGCACCTGGGATTGAAACTGTCCAGTCTGGATGATTTTTATAAGTAGCAAAAGCCATACCGCCACCCTCAACCTGATCGCTTGGTTCACTATAAAAATCAATGGTGCATTGATTGACTACCGGCGGAACATACGGATCAGAAACAATGACCTGCCTGGTAGTTGAGGCAGAAAGCCCGCCCGAATCAGTGACTGAATAATTAATTGTGTAGGTGCCAACAGTAGAAGTATTGACTGTACCTGTCTTTACTATGTTTGCTGTTATGTCGCCATCTTCTGCATCATTTGCAGTCGCACCCGGATCTACAAACGTAGTGCCAGTATCTAAACGCAATGGATTTGCGCCAATTAATGTGATAATTGGCGGATTATTAGCCGGATTCTCTCCACAATTACTTTCTTTAGTAGATAGGTCTATCCTGTAGAGTAATCCTGCTGGATTTGATTCTTTTGTTTGTGCGAGAGGGTTAGTAATATTTGTAATCTCAAAACGAACAGTATTAACCCCAGATGACACATACGATTTTAGATCGAAAGTTTTTTCGGTGTAATAGTTAAACTCAGTAAGGTCTTCAGCAACTAAAACATTATTCACAAAAACCCTGTAGGTGTTGTCGGCGGCCATGGTAATCGTAGCACTCTCAACGCTCGCAGTATTCGAAACCTCAAAAGTTTTAACAAATGTTTTAGCGGTAACCACTAATGGATCTTCCACATAATAAGACGACCACACCCACGTAGCGCCTGGGATGTTTGCTGTCCAAAATGGATGCTCGTTGTAAGTGGCAACAGCAGAAGTCCCGTCCTGCAACTTTGTATCAGTACCGCTACTAAAGAAAGTCTCAGCAATAACTGGACACTGATTTAGAGGAGAAGCATAGGCTTCAGCATAGACACCCAAAAACTGAGTAGCAAATACAACAAAAGCAAGGGCCGCGGAAAAGGCAGACTTGCGATTGAAAACTATTTTTTTATCACTAATGCTATACATAAAAACGATATCCAAATCATCACCGCATTTAAAATGAGACTACATCAATTTAAGAAAATGTCAATGGAAAGGAGAGAGAGGGATTTTGAAAAAAACCTTATTTACAGCCATTTGTTAAATATGTCTTTTATATTAGAATAAATGTCTTTTATGGTGTCATAAAATCTCTTTTTTAATTAGCTTAAATTATAAAAGACATCTAGGCTGACCGATGTTGTCTTTTATAGAATCGGTGCTTTAGACCAGATTGTCGCCAATTTTGATAAATCTCATCTTAATGTATTATTAGAATGATGCATGAAGAACTAAAGAAGCCCTATAACCCAAACTCAACCGAACCCACCATTTACAAAAGATGGGAAGAGTCTGGTTTTTTCAACCCTGACAATTTACCCGGCAAAAGAGAAGAGACTTTTACCATTGTACTCCCCCCTCCAAATGTGACTGGAACTTTACATATGGGTAGTGCACTCATGCTGGCAGTTGAAGATACCTTGGTACGCTACGCTCGTATGCAAGGCAAAAAAACTCTTTGGTTGCCCGGTACAGACTCAGCGGCAATCGCTACCCAAGCGAAAGTAGAAAAAGAAATTCAAAAAAAAGAAGGTAAAAGCCGATACAATCTTGGAAGAGAAGAATTATTAAATAGAATTGATAACTTCGTAGAAGAAAGCAAAACAACAATTTTAAACCAAATAAGGGTTCTTGGGGCTTCAATTGATTGGAGCAGGTATGCCTACACTATGGATGAAAAAAGGTATAAAGCGGTTCTTACTGCTTTTATAAGAATGTACGAAGCTGGGCTTATTTATCGTTCCAACAGAATTGTAAATTGGGACCCAAAAGGTCAGACTGTGATTTCTGATGATGAAATAGTTCACGAGGAAAGAGAGGCGACACTGTATACCTTTAAATACTGGAAGGATTTTCCTATTGAGATTTCAACCACCCGCCCCGAAACAAAGGTTGGCGACACTGCCGTAGCTGTGCACCCAGAAGATTCTCGTTATAAGGATTTTGTTGGTAAAGAATTTGAAGGAGAATTTGTTGGGGTTAAACTCAAGATAAAAGTAGTGGCCGACAAAAATGTAGATAAAGATTTTGGGACTGGAGCACTCGGTGTTACACCGGCACACAGCCACACAGACTGGGACATAGCTGAAATAAATAATTTACCCAAAATCCAGGTTATAAACGAAAAAGCCAGAATGACAGATTTAGCCGGCCCTACACTTTCTGGTCTAAAAACAACAGAAGCCAGGGATAAAGTTGCGGAATGGATAAAAAACAATAATCTACTAGTCAAAGAAGAAAAAATAAAACAAAACCTTTCCGTGGCAGAGAGAACTAATGGGGTTATTGAACCATTACCAAAATTACAGTGGTTTGTAGATGTTAATAAACCAGTTAAAAATAGAGGTGGAAAAACCCTAAAGGAGCTGATGCGTGAGCCAGTGGAAAAAGGAGAGATCAAAATCCTACCGGAGCGATTTGAACGAGTATACTATAATTGGATAAATAACCTGCGCCCATGGTGCATTTCTCGCCAAATATGGTTCGGACATCGTATCCCGATTTGGTACAAGAGAGAACTAGGTGGCCCCCATCAAGCCATACACTTCAAACAAAAGACCTTTTTTGAAAAAATTGGTTTATCTAATGACAAATTTAGAATAAAAAGCAGTGACTGGCAAGAACTTCCTGATTATGCGATAACGGGGAGTGAAAATATACAAATTGGAGCAACCCTCATAACCATTCTTAAAGATTTTGGATTTATAGATGATAGTTGGATCAAAAAAAATAAAATTCCACAACCAACATATTCTGAAGAAAAGATCCACTGTGGATTTGAACCACCAGAAAAATATGGCTGGGTGCAAGATGAAGATGTTTTGGATACGTGGTTTTCAAGCGCGCTTTGGACGTTTTCAACTTTGGGATGGCCAGAGGAAACTTCTGATCTAAAAACTTTTCATCCAACAACAATATTAGAGACTGGCTACGATATATTGTTTTTTTGGGTAGCCCGCATGGTACTCATGAGTCAATTTCATCTAGGAGAAATACCATTTAAAACAGTTTATTTACATGGCCTTGTACGCGACGCACAAGGTAGAAAGATTTCAAAATCTCTTGGCAATAACATAGACCCAGTAGAAATGGCTGATAAATTTGGCGCAGATGCCGTACGTATGTCTCTCACAATTGGCACCGCCCCCGGAAACGATAGCCGGATGTCGGAAGAAAAACTGAAAGCCTATAAGCATTTTGCCAACAAAATATGGAACGCTTCGCGATTTGTTTTAGAAAATACAGTTGAAGTTTGGGAAAAAGATTTTGAAACAAAAGATCTTTCTCAAACCGACCAAGAAACCATTACTGAATTTAATAATTTGATGTCAGACATTACCAAAGATATGGAAAATTACAAATTTTACTTGGCTGCAGAAAAAATATACGCTTATTTCTGGCACACCTTTGCTGATGTTATAATAGAAGAGGTAAAAAAAAGAATTAAAGAAAACAATGACAGCCAATCAGCAAAACTTTTACTTAGATACCTACTCGAAAATCAACTCAAAATACTGCACCCGTTTATGCCGTTCGTAACAGAAAAAATTTGGTCCCTGCTTCCCCACCGCAAAAACATGCTGATCGTAGAGCCTTGGCCTAAGATAATAAATTAATAATCATTAATGTCGCCAGTTGCAAATACAGTGTTTTTATCTCTCTTGGGCGGGGTAATCCCTTCTTTGATATGGCTTTGGTTTTGGCTTAAAGAGGACGGTCTACACCCGGAACCAAAAACAAAAATAATGCTGGTATTTCTACTTGGTATGGCATCAGTGTTTTTGGTTTTACCTCTTGAAAAATTTGTTTACAATATCATGCTCGGCGGGATTTCCATTACCACTATTATTTTATGGGCATCAATCGAAGAAATTTTTAAATATTTGGCTGCATTCTTTGGGGCACTTAGAGGCAAGGAAACCGACGAGCCTATAGACGCGATTATTTACATGATCACCGCAGCTTTGGGCTTCTCTGCTCTTGAAAATGCTTTATTCCTTTCAAACTTGATCAACACCGGACTGTTTAGCGAGAGCCTTATCACTGGAAATTCAAGATTTATAGGAGCGACCTTACTACACATAGCATCTTCGGCATCAATAGGAGTATTAATGGGTTTTTCCTTCTATAAAAAATCTTTGGTTAAAAAAATATTCTTGTTCACAGGATTATGTGCAAGTATCGTATTGCACACCATTTTTAATTTGCTTATAATTAAGCTGAGTGGTGGTACGTTTCTGGTTTTCTCAGGAGTTTGGGTTTTGATAATAGTACTCATTGTACTCATAGAAAAAGTTAAAAGCATTCGAGCGCCTCGCGCATAAAATTATGTCAAAAGAAAAAAGATCTTTTTTTGAGAGACTTACAGGCTCTCTTCCGATACCAAGAGAATTGGAAGAGATAGAGGAAGAAATTTCGAAAAATACTTGGATGGACAACGCGCTCCCCGAAGAAGGTGAGCTATCGGTTGATGTATATCAAAACACAAACGAAATAGTAATAAAAGCAATGGTGGCGGGCGTCAGACCTGAAGATTTAGATGTTTCCATCTCCAGGGACATGGTCACACTCAAAGGTAAAAGAGAGAGCGAGAGGACCATAGCCGATGATGACTATTTCCACAAAGAACTTTATTGGGGCACTTTTTCTCGTACCATCGTTCTACCACAAGAAATCGACGTGGATTCGGCTGAAGCTGTCGAAAAACACGGCCTTCTAATCATAAAGCTACCCAAACTCGACAAAAACCGCTCCACCAAACTAAAAGTTAGAGGGAATTAGCTCTTAAATGTCCCAATTGCTTCCTTTATATTTTTAAAACCATCGCGTTTTAGCATTTTTGCTAATCCCCTATTTATTTCCCCCGCAAGCTGTGGCCCTTCGTAAATCATGCCGGTTATAAGTTCGACCAGTGAAGCCCCTCTTTTAATTTTCTCGTATGCATCCTCTGCGCTAAAAATTCCACCGACTCCTATTATTTTTAATTTCTCACCGCAATACAAATAGGTCTTAGATATAAGCTCGTTCGCCAACTTTGCGGTCGGTTTACCACTCATATTGCCTCTCAAATCATCCGATACAACCCCAGATAGAAAGCTTCTGTCTTTATTTAGATTGCCTATAACAAGAGCCTTGACGCCAAATTTCAAAGCAACATCTACAAGATTTTTAAATTCTTCCCAAGGTAGGTTTATTGGCATTTTTAAAAATATAGGTTTTTCTATCTTCAATTCTAAAAACTTTGAGAGTAACCTCTCCAAGCTCTCTCTATGGGTAAACGGCTCGCCACCAAAAACATTTGGGCATGATATGTTTATTTCGAAAATATCACCCAACTTTCTCGAATTAAATTCTTTGGCACAGTTAATGTAATCTAAAACCCCATCTTCAAGAGAAGCTGTCTCTTTAGAATTAGTCCTGCCAACCGATATCACTTTTGGCACATCTCTCCTTCCCTGGCTCTCTAAAATATCAGCAACCTTTTGAGCCCCCATACTTTTTAACCCATAATTAACAACCAGACTTTTTGACTTTGGTAAACGATGAAGCCTGGGTTTTGGATTACCTTCATAAGCGCCCTTGGTAACCGTGCCGATAGTAGCAAAACCAAAACCGACACTCCCGATCAAAGGAAAAAGTTTGCCGTCCTTATCAAAACCGGCGGCTAAACCGACTGGATTTTTGAAATCAATACCCCATAAATTTTGAGAGAGAGCTCTGTCTTCAAACGCAAAAATGGTTTTTATAAAACCACGAAAAATAGTAAACTTTGAAAAGAAACCACCAAACGCCACCACTGTATCATGTATAAGCTCCGGATCTAACCTAAAAAATATCGGTTTGAAAATATTTTTATACAGAAGTCTCTTTAAGGCCATTTAAGTGTGCCGGGGGCCAGAATCGAACTGGCGACCTATCCCTCTTCAGGGGAGCGCTCTAGCCAACTGAGCTACCCCGGCTTAATATTCATTTCAGCGCCCCTATTTTATAGCATTATTTAAACAAATCTCCAAAGTTTTTTAGGTCGCCTTTTATAGAGCCGTAAGCGCCAATGGCACTATCTAAGTACGGTTGTATATAATAGTAAGCGCCAATAGCCGCACCTATAACTATCACCCAGTAAACTATTCGGAAAATACGCCCAACAAACATGCTTCGTTTTATGTCTCGAAGCATCTTGTTGTTCTCACGAGAAAGCTCGAGGGCTTTCTTTAGCATTTCTCTTTCTTCAGGTTGCATTTATTTATGATAGCACAATTCCTTTTTCATAACCCCCTTAATCCCCCTTACCTTAAGGGGGAAACCGGACAAAAAAATTCAGAGGCTCGTCATTCCCCTCTCTTAAATTAAGAGAGGGGTTGGAGTGAGTTATTTCAAAAGCTCTTCCACTTGAGGCTGGTTAAAGCCGACTACCACTTTGTCATCAATAACGATGACTGGCACACCGAGCTGACCGCTTTTATCCATCATCTCCTGTCTTTTTGCCACATCGGCAAGCACGTCGTATTCTGTGTATTTGATTCCCTTTTCGTTAAAAAATTCCTTAGCTAAATGACAGAAGTGACATGTAGGTGTCGAGTATATGGTAACTTTTCGCATAGTATAAAAGTTAAATAAATAATTAATAATCTCTTAAAATTCAACCTTGACAGGCTCTCTTGCCACCTCCTGCCCCTCAAGATCAAAAAATTCCATCTTAGAAAAGCTGAAAATTTTAGCGACTAAATTGCTTGGAAATACCTCTATCGATGTATTTAGGTCTCTAACGTTGGTGTTGTAAAATCTGCGCGCAGCTTGAATTTTATTTTCAGTATCAGACAACTCCCTCTGCAGCTCTAGAAAATTTTGGTTTGCTTTCAAATCAGGATAGCTTTCAGAAAGAGCGAAAATTGATTTCAAAGTGCTGGCAAGAGCGTTTTCTGCCACGCCGTGCTCTGCGGGGGTCGTCGCATTCATCGCCATATTGCGGGCCTGTATCACTCGATCTAAAGTCTCTTTTTCGTGTTCAGCATAACCTTTTACCGTACTAACAAGGTTTGGAATAAGGTCATACCTTCTTTTCATCTGCACCTCTATGTCGCTCCATGCTTCTTTTGCCCTATTTAAGAGCGACACAAACCTGTTGTAGGCAAAGATAAACCACAAAACGGCTGCTACAACCACCATCAGAAAAATTGTAGAGATTTCCATGTTTTTGATATTAATGACTAACGTTGCACTACATTATAGCATAAAATTTCTATTGGATAAAAAAATCCGCGGTGGTCGCATAAAGCGAACGCACCGCGGAACGAGGGAGAATACCGGAAGGTCAGGCCTTTTTCTTGATCCAGCCGAGACCAACCAGAAACGCGCCGATGGTCACGAGAGCCAACGTCGACGGCTCGGGAACCTGTTCCCCAGAGATCGTCGCCTGGAACCCCTCGGGCGTACGGGCAACATCCTGGCTGATTGTAAACCGGAAGACCACGTCGTCTCCGGACAAAGCCACCAACCCACTGTCCCAAACCATCGTCGCTGGACAAGACGGCTGAAGCGAACTGCAGTTGGTACCCTGGGGGGCACCGCTACTGTTCACTAAGGTAGCAAAGGCGCCACCGTTCAGGCTCAACTCAATTTTGGCGCCGTCGTCGGCGAGGGCACGGACACGGTATGCCATGACATCATTGATGCTCAACGTATAGATCGTAAGCATACCCAACGCCGGCCCACCACCTTGGAATCCCGAGTCCACCTGGTTAACCCAGACGGCCCCCGCTCCAGTGGTGCCATTGGGTGCCCACGGCGGCGCCTGAATGTTACTGATGGGAACCTGAGCATCCCCTCCCCAGGCCGAGGAACCATCCCCGGTATTGAACACGAACGGCGACGCCGACGCCGGCAAAATCGCGAGCAAAAGCGCAAACAAAAAACCTAAAAAGGTTCTCTTGGTCATTCAAAATCTCCTGGACTTGGTTAGTACCATCCTCCGATATCGAAAGGACAGTCCGGGGACTTTATAGCATGAGGCGCCTAAAAACGCAAGTTTTCGTCAAATTTTCTCTGGCTTGGTAGCCCACTTTTTCCTTAACACCAAAAACCAGAATAGATACACGGCCGCAAGAGCTCCATAGTTTATGATCATAAATGTCGGGTGTCCCCAAGAAATACCATGTGAAAATCGGTAGCCGGATAGAGGAAAAAGGAATGGTGTTTCGTAAAAGTTTTTATGAGTTGGTATGTCTATCAAGATATGCAAGAGCCAACCCCACATCGGCCAATATATTAACCTCGAATACACCACTTTCTCACGATCGTGAGTTTTTGATGTATGTACAAAAAATCTAATGAGAGCTACAAGGAGAACGGCGAGAGAGAAAAATAAAAACACTATGAGTATAGTTGTAAGAGTTGCTTGCATAGTTAACAACCCAAATATTCCTCCCAATTAGGTCGAAAAAATCTTCACCCGAAAAAAACCGATAAACAAAAATCGGCACAAAAGAAACAAAGTCGGGCAAAACACCAAAAAATACGGCTATGAATCTATTGATTTTTTCAAGCCGCATCTTTTTGTAGAAAACCACATTGGTCCAAAGGGTATGCGCAAAAATGTCCATTCCCTAATTCTACAGATAAATTATTATTTTGTCCTAGGAGTGAGGTCTAGTAATCCATCCCCATATCCGGAGGAGTATTTTTCTTTGGCTCCGGCTCTTCTGTCACAGCCGCTTCGGTAGTGAGGAAAATAGCGGCAGCAGATGCGGCATTTTGAAGAGCGGCACGAGTAACTTTGACCGGGTCAATAATACCGTCTTTTATCAAATCCTCGCTAAACTCTTCGGTGACCGCATTAAAGCCGGCATTTTCTTTATCAGAGTTCATTATTTTTTCAACAGCAACCGAACCGTCAGCGTTGCCGGTGTTCAAGACTATCTGCCTTATCGGTGCCTCAAAAGCTCGTAGCATAATGTCAAAACCTAGGGCTATCTCAGGAGTAGCAAAATCTTTGCTTTTCTCGCTCTTCATTTTTTTGATAACCCTTATAAGAGCACTTCCTCCTCCGGCTACTATACCTTCTGCGATAGCGGCTTTGGTAGCAGCGACAGCGTCTTCTATTTTAAGCTTCAAATATTTCATCTCCGTTTCGGTTGCAGCGCCCACCTTTATAACAGCAACTCCGCCAGAGAGCTTGGCAACTCTCTCGTCTATTTTTTCTTTGTCATATTTTGAATCCAAAGTTTCTTTCTGTTTTTTCAAAGCCTTTATGCGCGCGTCTATAGAAGCCCTGTTGCCCTTGCCCCCAACAATAACAGTGCTTTCTTTTCTTGAGATAACTTTTGAAGCCTTTCCAAGCATTTCAATGGTAGCGCTCTCTAGCTTAATACCCAAATCTTCAGAAATGACTTTCGCTCCCACAGTCACAGCAACATCTTCAAGCATTTCTTTTTTTCTATCGCCATACCCAGGAGCTTTCACGGCTAAGACAGAAAATCCTCCTCTCAATTTATTTACTATAAAAGTCGAGAGAGCTTCGCCGTCAACATCATCAGCCACTATCACAAGCTCTTTCTTACCACTCTGAGCGAGAGACTCGAGAATGGGTAGTATTTCTTTGACTCCTGAGATTTTCTTATCAGTCAAAAGGATCGGCACATCTCTATACTCTGCTTCCATCCTTTCAGTGTTGGTTATCATGTAAGGAGAAACGTACCCCTTATCGAACTCCAGGCCTTCAACCACCTCAGAATCAACTCCAAAAGTTTGTGACTCCTCGACTGTTACCACTCCATCTTTGCCGACCTTCTCAATGGTGTCAGCGATTATTGCCCCTATTTCCTCAGACTCTGCTGAAATAGTAGCCACTTGCCTAATTTCCTCCTTGTTTTTTATGGGCTTAGCAATAGACCCGAGCACAGTAACAGCCTTTGCCGCTGCAGCCTCGATGCCAGCGCGCAAGCTCATAGCATTAACGCCCATGGAGGCATGCTTCATGCCTTCATTTATAATAGCCTGTGTAAGTACAACCGAGGTAGTAGTGCCGTCACCAGCCACATCATTAGTTTTATTTGCCACCTCCTTTATTATCTCAGCACCCATGTTCTCAAACTTGTCTTTGAGAGAAATCTCTTTAGCGATAGAAACTCCGTCGTTGGTGATAGTGGGTGCTCCATAGCCCTTATCCAAAACTACATTCCTACCACGTGGCCCTATGGTCACCTTTACCACATTTGCCACGGCATCAACCCCCCGTTTTAAAGCCTTCCTTGCGTCTTCGTTAAAAAGTATTGTTTTTGCCATAATTTTAAGTCAAAATTTAAATCTCAAAATTTTCTATCTTCCAGATTTGAGATATAAGATTTTAGATTTGAATTAATTAATAACTGCCAATATATTATCCTCCTTTAAAATATAATATTCCTCGCCTTCAAGCTTTACTTCATCATATCCATACCTTGAAAATACCACCCTATCTCCAACTTTTACCGAAAGAGGCACCCTTTTGCCATTGTCCATTTTACCCTCACCTACAGCTATTACTCTGCCCTGTTCCGGCTTTTCCTTGCTTACAGTGTCTGGGATTATGATTCCGGAAGCAGTCGTGCTTGTTTCTTCTGCAGATAAAGGCTTAAGAAGAACTCTGTCACCCAAAGGAATTATTCTTGAGTTACTTTTCACATTTTCTTTTTTCATACTAAAATTCTTTGCACTAGCTTTACTTTTGCCCCCACTCTTTTTTGCTGATTTGGATTTTGATTTTTTTTTCATAAAATTTAAACATAGCTCAGCTAATAATGCGCCCGTATTATAGTATATTTTCTTACGATTGCAAGAAAAAGAAAGGGCGGCTCAAGAAGAGCCGCCCTTACGGAAAGCAGACGAGGCGTTACTGCAACTGCCAGCGTCGCCGGTGGTAGAGGCCCGCGCCAATCAGCGCCAACCCAACCATCGCCAGCGTCGCCGGTTCAGGTACCACCGACTCGACGTTGCCCGACCAGGCTACAGTCCGAGTGGAGTTGTATCCACTCGAATACTGCGCGGAAATGGTACCGATAACCGGCGTGTCATCGAACCCAATCTTTTTTGCGATACCGTTGAACCCAAGCCCAACGATATCGGTCCCATTCGGCAAAGACGTGATCGTCCACACCGTGGCACCTGAGAAAGAGCTCACATCAATGGTAAACCCATCAAAAGTGAGAAAGCCCGCAATGGGAACGTTTCCGGGGATCGCGAGCGCCGCTCCCGTGGCACCAATCGAGGCCCCCAGATCACCTGATCCAGGAGTTACCACTGTGAAGCTTGGCACACCTACGAAAGTGGCTGTATCGAGCGTAGGAATGATCACATTGGCGACCGGAGAACCAAAGTTCACCGACCCGGTGATGTACGCCGCCGACATGGTTGCCGGGGTGAAAACGAGAAAGAAAAGCGCCAGGGCGCTGGAAAGAATCGTTTTGCGATTCATGCATCCTCCACAAAGAACAGAATTAGCACCCGTAAGTCGATTTTGGTCAACTTTTAGGTACCCGACCATATTACATATAGTTCAAAAAAAGTCAATGGTCAGAGCTATTGGAGGCTGATGATTGCAAAAAGTTGGACATATGCTACACTTGTATCCATAACGTAATGTTGTCTTTTTGTTTTATTGCAATAAGACACCCTTATTGATACGTAAATGATAGCTTATATTCAAATAATATTGGGAGTTTTGCTTTGCGCCCTTGTGCTCATGCAACAATCAGAAAGTGCTCTTGGTAGCGCTTTTGGAGGTAGCGGTATGGACAGCGCACCGAGGACCAGGCGCGGGCCGGAACTTTGGATTTTTAGAACCACCATAGCTATAGCCTGTCTTTTCGTTGGAGCATCCATAGTAAATTTGCTATACTAAAAACAAGCTTCGATACTCCCTCCCCATAAATTAATCCATAATGACACCTGACAACAAAATAGCATCCCTTTTTAATGCAGTGTTTGTAAATTTTCGACACATCGGAATCATTTTAAAGATTGAAAGGGTGGTTAAAAAAATGAACCCTGCCGAGAAAGTTTTTTTTCTCATTTTTGCACTCGTTTCCTCTATAAGTGGTTTAATTCTACTGTTCCAAGTAAACAACACTTTTCTGATCGAGGTTCCGGGATTTGGGGGCTCTTTCAACGAAGGCTTAGTCGGCTCTCCTAGGTTCATAAATCCAATCTTGGCCATTTCTGAAACTGACAAAGACATTTCTTCTTTAGTGTACGCCGGACTTTTAAAATTTGACGATTCTGGAGCTTTGATATCTGATTTAGCAGAATCATATGAAATGCTTGAGAATGGGACTGTATACCATTTCACCATAAAACAAAATGCTCTTTTCCATGATGGCACGAGAGTTACAGCAGACGATGTCATATTTACAATAAACAAAATCAACGACCCGGTAGTCAAAAGTCCTAGAGCTGCAAGCTGGTCTGGGGTACAAGCTGAAAAAATTAGCGACTTAGAAGTTAGATTTGCCTTAGGTAAACCATATGCCCCTTTTCTCGAAACCCTAACAGTCGGGATACTGCCGAAACATATTTGGGAAAAAGCGTCTTCAGAAGAATTTCCTTTCAGCGAGTTTAACATAAACCCCGTGGGCGCTGGGCCTTATCAGATAAAAAAAGTGGTGAGAAACGGAGGCGGTATACCAACATCCATCACTCTCTCGGCCTTCCAAAAATACGCTTTGGGTTCTCCAAAAATAAAATCTATAACTTTAAAATTTTTCCAAAATGAAAACGAGCTCCGCCGAGCATACAAAGATAAATCTGTTGATAGCATGATAAACATAAGCCCCTCTTTAGCAAAAGAAATCGATGTGGGTTTGACCAAAGAAACTTCATTACCACGAGTATTTGGACTCTTTTTTAATCAAAACGCTGCCGCCGTTTTCGTAAACAAGGAAGTTCGTGAGGCTCTAAATACTTCTGCACCCAAGCAAAAAATAGTCGACGAGGTTTTATTCGGTTTTGGCAAACCTCTAAACGGTCCGACACCAAACGACATAGAAACAAATCCAATATTGGCGGCGGGAGACTTGGAGGAAGCTAAAAAAATGCTCGAGGAAAAAGGTTGGCAAATAAACGAAGACGGGGTTCTGGCAAAAAAAACTAAATCTGGCACCGAACTACTCAGTTTCGCGATCACCACCTCCGACTCCCCTGAATTAAAAAATGCCGCTTCTATATTAAAAAATGCGTGGGAGCAACTTGGAGCAAGAGTAGATATAAAAGTATTCGAAGCTGGAGATTTGAGCCAAAACATCATAAAAGGTAGAAAATATGACGCTCTCTTGTTTGGAGAAGTTATAAATGAAAGGAGCGATTTGTACCCTTTTTGGCACTCTTCTGAAAGAAACGACCCAGGATTAAATATTTCTCTTTATGCAAACATAACCACGGATAAATTACTTGAAGAGATACGCGAAGGGACAAACAAAGACGAGGAGGCTGCAAAAAGAGAAGAAGTGGTACAGGAAATAAAAAATGATTTACCGGCAGTGTTTCTTTTTTCTCCAAGCCTGCTTTATGTTAAACCGGCCAGAGTCAATAATGTGTCGCTTAAAAACATTTCTTCTCCCAATGAGAGGTTTGGTTCAGTACAAAACTGGTTTATAGAAACTGACAAAGTTTGGAGCATCTTCGCAGAAAAATCAACTTAAAATTATTAAAATAAAAAAATGCCTGAAAATAATAGACATCGAGTTATAAGAAGCTTTCATGCAACTGAAAGCACCGTTAATAAAAAAACTTCAACGCCAAGAAAAAGTGTTTCTAGTTTTCCGCGTAAACGCTTTGTAAACAGAAGTAGCAGATTTGCTGGCCAGCGCAAAACAGGCCCAACCAAAGAAAACCAAACGAAAACCAAAGAATCAGCCGTAATACCCGGGGTTGGCGAAAACATACGCATTGTACCACTAGGTGGAGTAGAAGAGATCGGGCGAAACATGACAGCCATAGAAATCGGTGACGATATCATAATAGTAGACGCAGGTTTTCAATTTAAAGACGAAGACTCTCCAGGCATTGACTATATATTGCCAAATACAAGATATTTGGAAGAGAGGCAGGATAAAATCCGGGGGCTGTTTATAACTCATGGACACCTAGATCACATAGGCGGCGTGCCTTATATCATGGACCGCATAGGCTACCCGACAGTCTACACCAGACAATTTGGAGCCATAATGATCAAAAAAAGGCAGGAAGAATTCCCTCATCTAAAGCCGCTCGACATAAAAGTTATAGAGGGTGATGAAAAAATTATTTGCGGCAAAATAAAAGTATCTACATTCCCCATTTCTCACACCATCCCTGATTCCATGGGGCTCATTATCGAAACACCTTTTGGCAATATTGTTTTTATTGAGGATGTCAGAGTGGACAATGTAAAAGGAGTGCCAACTGAGGAAGAAGAGAGGCAGTATGAAAGATTTAAAGACATGAATGTGCTTCTGCTTACTATGGACTCTACCAGTATAGAGAAACAAGGCTTCTCGCTTTCAGAAAATGTGGTCGCCGAAAACATAGAGCGATTTATAAAAGAAACGAAGGCACGCCTTATTATCGGCACATTTGCTTCTCAGGTAGAAAGAATAATTTCAATCATAAAAACTGCTGAAAAATACAACAAAAAAATCGCGGTTGAGGGCAGGAGCATGAAAACCAACCTTGAGATAATCAAGCAGCTCAAACTCGCTGAAATCAAAAATGTTATCCCGATAGAAGAAATAGAAAACTACCCGCCAGACAGGATAGTGATGCTGGTAACTGGCGCTCAGGGTGAAGAGTTTGCCGCTCTTATGCGTATAGCAAACAAGACCCACAAGCATGTTCGGCTTAAGCCAACAGACACGATCCTGTTATCATCGTCGATTATTCCCACAAACCATAAGGCAATCGTTAAGTTAAAAGATAACCTCTATCGATCTGAAGCCAAAGTGGTGACTTACCTTGACTCTGATATTCACGCGTCAGGACACGGTAACAGAGACGAGCTAAAGTGGATACATCAACACATAAAATATAAATTCTTCATGCCCGTCCACGGCAATCACTACATGCTATGCCAACACGCTGAACTTTCTCAATCTTTAGGGACACCGAAAGAAAACGTCGTAATACCAGACAACGGTTCAGTCGTAGAAATTTATGACAATGGCCAGAAAATAAAAATACTTAAGGAAAAAGCTCCGAGCGATTTGGTCACAGTTGATGGTTTCGCTATCGGCGACGTGCAGGAAGTTGTACTCAGAGACAGGAAAATGCTCGCTGATGATGGCATGTTTGTAATTGTAGCCATTTTAGACTTAAAGACAGGCAGGCTCCGTAAATCTCCTGATCTTATATCAAGAGGGTTTATTTACCTTCGCGAATCACAAGATCTTCTAAACCAGACTCGCCTTATCATCAAAAAGAATGTTGAGGAGACGACACGCGGTATGAATCCGATCAACTTCGATCTCATTAAAAATAATGTTTCGGATGCCGTTGGCCGTTTCCTCTTCCAAAAAACAGCAAAACATCCGATTGTAATTCCAGTCGTCTTGGGGGTGTAAAAACCCCACCCCTCGCTCCGCTCGACCCTCTCCTTGTTCAGGGGAGGGAAAACCAGGACAGACCATTATTTTAAGCCATATTTTTACTATTGACTTTATATCCTATATTTGCTATAATCTAAGGTAGGAGGTTCGATGAAAAAGTTTAATCTGCTTGTCGTGAGCCTTTGGCTTGCGGTTTTCGGGATCTCAACGGTCCCAACCAATGGAGAGTTCGTCGATTTTCATGACGAATTGATCTATTGGGTCAACGACCAGTTCGCCGACCTGACCTGGGCTAGCCCAGTAAAAAACGGCAACGAATTGATTCCGTTGGTTGAATCGGAGGCAACCCAGTACTTCCTCCGATACACATTCAGCACCATAATCTTCTTTCTTGCGGCGTTGAACATTGCATTCTACGCAGGCAACGGCACGATCAGGAAATGGGGTGGGATGGTTGTAACACGGTGGCAGTTTGCCACAAAGCCAATTCGAGAGCGCCTTGCGCTCCGGCAACGGCAGAAGCAAGGTATCCAACTTCGTGGAGATCCGCCACTAGATGATGATTCGGAGTTTTTCGAGTCATCGAGAGCAAAGCTCTAAAACAAGAAGCGGGTAGCGATGTACACAATGTGATTGGCGCGAACATCTCTGTTCGCGCCAATTTGTTTTTAAACCCCACCCGCCCGATTACGGGCACCCTCCCCTTGTCAGGGGAGGGAAGGCGCGAGCATACACTCTATAAAAAAGTTTTTATTTTCTTCAGTACTTCCTCAACATTTTCTTCAATCTCTGAATTTTTAAATCTCAAAATTTTAAAACCAAGTTCTCTGAGAAATCTGTCTCTAACTAAATCGTATTCTTTTGCTTCTTTCTTGCTGTGTACCTGCCCATCTAGCTCAATTATTAAGTTTTTTTCTTTGCAATAGAAATCAACGATATATCCTCCTATACCGTGTTGCCTTCTAAACTTAATTCCTAGTCTTTTGTCTTTCAAATACCACCACAATTTTTCTTCTTGGGGAGTCGGATTTTTTCTTAATTCTTTTCTGCGTTCAAGCAATCTTTGTATGTTGTGAAGTCTGATCATTATACTCTAGAGTATCGCGGTTTTCCCTCCCCTGACAAGGGGAGGGCGAGCGAAGCGAGGGTGGGGTTAATTATGGGGTTTTTAGTTTCTGCTATTCTAAAGTACAATTAGTACTTATGAATTTAGGTAAACGAATTTGGGCAGTCTATGCTGGAGGGTTTTTACTTGCCGTGCATTACGCCTCTGTCGCTTACGTAAACTCTTCCCTACTTAAACAATTCATCGGGGACAAAGGAATTAGCCTGCTTTATGTATTGGGTTCTTCTCTAAGTATCGGCAGTTTGATTTTGGCTCCATTTATTTTGCGTAAATTCGGAAATAAGATCGTACTTGCATTCTTTGCCACACTTGAAATGTTTGCAGTATTTAGTATGGGTAATTTTACCCTAGCTTATTTTATATTCTTGGCCTTTTTACTACATCAATCAGCAGAATCAATACTATACCTCTCCCTCGACCTGAGTTTAGAGGCAGAAACAAAAAAAGAGAATATTACAGGCAGCAACCGGGGTATATTTCTTACAACACAAAATGTTGCTTGGGTTCTCTCCCCCATAGCTCTTTCTTTCTTGGTAAAAAATAATGATTTTAGTAGCGTATATTATTTGTCAGCTTTGGCGCTCTTGCCGCTGATTATTATAGGAGTTATTTTTTTTAAAAACACCCAAAGAGCAAGCCCCATCAACGGAAGCTTTATAGAAACATTAAAATCATTAAAAAAACACGGAGATAAGGCTCGCGCAATCGGAGCACAGTTTAGCTTGCAGTTTTACTTTGCTTGGATGCTTATTTATCTCCCCCTTCTTTTAAATCGCGAGATAGGTTTTGATTGGGACAAAATCGGAATTATTTTTACCATCATGCTTATTCCCTACCTTATTTTCGAATTGCCCGCAGGACTTTTAGGAGACAAAAAATTTGGAGAGAAAGAAATCTTGACCACAGGCTTCATAATAATGGCTGTTTCAACCGCCCTGATTCCACTAATCAAATTACCAATGTTCGCAGTTTGGGCCAGCATATTATTCGTCACTCGCATAGGAGCCAGTTTGGTTGAAATATCAAGCGAAAGTTATTTCTTTAAACATGTAAAGGAGGACGACACGGGACTTATCAGTATATTCCGCATGGCTCGCCCATTTTCACTCATAGCAGCGCCAGTAGTAGCGTTGCCAATAGTTTTTTGGTTTTCCTACTCTACTTCTTTCTACTTCTTAGCAGGGTTTGCCCTACTTGGGACCCTGTTTGTACCCAAAAAAGATACTCGCTAAACCTTAAGTTTCCTCTTTGTAACACTAGCCCTTCCTTTGGGAGCAAAGTAAGAAAGCAGCAAAGCAAAGACTGTTTTTACAAAAGCTGCAGTTTCGTTAGATAGTTCAACACCAAAAATATCAGCGCTTTTTTCAAAACCTTTGGCGATTATTTCAGCTTCCTTTTTGGCTATCTTCGATAGCCTCTTAACATCGTAAAGTATAGAGATAGCGTATAATAAAATGAGCGCAACGAGTCCAGCCACCACAATAGTAGAGATCGTAGCGACAGCAAAATAAATTTCCGAATAATCCATTGCACTAAATTATAAACCTAGAAACAAAATTCTTCCAAACAAAAACTGTTGATTAGATTTAATTTCCAGCCCAACTAGTTGCCAGATTGAGATAGAGCGCTTTCTATGATTGATCTGAATTCTTCAACTGAATTTGGATTTTTAATTTGCGAGCCATTTATGAAAAAAGATGGCGTGCCCTGAATCCCCAAACGTAGAGCGTGTACCCTTTCGGCTGTAACCAAATCTTTCACTTCTTTTGATCTAAAATCAACTTCAAATTGATCAACTGATATACCTAAAAGAGTAGCGTATGATCTGAAAGTTGATACTATGTCAGAAACACCGGACCATTCATTTTGTTTTTCAAAAAGAAGATCGTGCATTTCCCAAAACTTGCCTTGCTTGCCAGCGGCCTCAGCAGCCCTCGCAGCGAACTCCGCATTTGGATGAATGCTTAAAAGAGGAAAATGTCTATAAACCAGGGCTATCCTGTCTCCATACTCAGTTACAATTTCCCTAAGCACTGGGTAATATGTACGGCATGCAGGACACTGAAAGTCGCTATACTCAGTCAATATGACAGTTGAGCTTGCATTACCTTTCACCTGGTCAAGCGGGTGGATTACCCCAACCTGAAATGGCGGCTCGACTTTAGCTACACCACTTTTAAACAAAAAATAAATTCCGCCCAAAACCACCACAACACCAACGGCCCAATATATTGATTTCATGACTCCAAATTTAGCATATTTTACCCAAAGGTGAAAGTGTATATGCGAGTGGTGGGATTTTTGAAAATAATTTCAAGAACATGCTCGCCGGCTACGGGCAGAGATATGAGATGGTAAAGTTTTGAATCTTTTATTTTTAACTTGCCCATACTGACGTCTCCACCAGAATTATTTAGAGACACCATAGAACCATCAAGGTAAACCTCTATCTCCTTTTCATTTAAATCAGTGTCTCCTGATGCAACCATGTAAACCTCCTTAGCATCAAATTTGAATTTGAGGCTTGCTGGGGCATTTACGTTTTCAGCATATTCTGCAGTGATATTCCATGTCTTATCTAAGTAGAATTTGTTGGCAGAAATACTGCTCGGCACAGAAAGAGTTTGTTCGCCTGTTATTTTTGGTGTGCCGTTGCCAAAATTTTCATTTCTCCATGCGCCAAAATAAGTCTCAGGGCTCCTGGAGTAAATCGAGTATTCGGGCACAGAAACTCTATCTTCAGAAACGTGAGTACCCATGATGGCCGCTCTTTCTTTTAGTAGTTGTACGATTTTATCTTCAGTTTCTTCATAACCACCTTCACCGATATGATCGTAAACCACATTTCCATTTATATCGATCAAATATTTTCTTGGCCAAAAACGATTGCTGTAATTACCCCACGTACCGTAATCATTGTCTAAAACAATCGGAAACTCGAGTTCAAACTCTAAAGCAGCCTTCTTTACATTTTCTATATTTTTTTCAAAAGCGAATTCGGGCGTATGAATACCGACAATTTCAAGACCTTCATCTTTATATTTCTGGTACCAAGCATTCAGATATGGAAAGGTTCGTTGACAGTTAATGCAGGAATACGTCATAAAATCTAGCAACACCACTTTTTTACCTATCAAATCTTTAAGTTGGAATTCTCCTGAATTTACAAATCCCGAAGGATTGATGATTTCTTTGTATTTAAAAAGTACATCGTTCTTTTTAGTTGTACTCGTATTGTTTTTAGTAATATTCGTGTTGGTATTTGTCTGGCCTGTGTTACCAGCCTCCCCTGTCTGATTTTGATTTAATCCATCATTTTTTGATGAGCTTAGAAAATCAGTGATGCTCCTCTCTATCTTTGTGAAATCAAAGAAACCCGCATCTAGTATTTTTGTTTCAATCTTTTTTATTGCTCCACTGGCTATAAGTACAGCGAGAACGAGAAAAACCCAACCCAAAACTTTTTTGAAGTTGCCATTAGGGTCAGCTATTGCAGAAAATTTGAGCAGGATCTTTTGCCCAAGAAAAGCGATCAGGATGAGGGCTAGAGCTAAACCTGCGCAATATGCAACAAGATAGATAACGCCCTGAGTAAGGCTAGCCGGAAGAACGGTTGCCAAAATCACAAAAAAGGTTGGGCTACAAGTGGTAAAAATTGGGCCCAAGGAAGCACCGAGAGCAACATCTCCCCACCACCTGTCTCTTTTTTGAAAACTCTCATTTAGAAGCTGGTTTGATTTAGTAAATAAAGAGCTCGATAGCTTACTCCACAAATTCGGCCAAACGAGAGAGAGTCCAAAAATAAAAATTATGGCCCCAGACAGATATGTCCAAAAATCTGGAGGCACCATGATAAACGCAGTGGAAACCCGCAGAAGAAAAGTGAAAGCAAAAATTGAAGCCACCAAAGAACCTATGACCACGAAAGTTTTCTTCCTATTTGTTTGTCCGCCCCCAACAACTGAACTCCCCAGAACAACCGGTAATATTGGTAACACACACGGTGTTAAAACTGTTAAAAATCCGGCAATAAGAGAAATGATAAAGAAAATCATTTATCAATATTAGCAAGAATGTCGGATAATGTCTCAGAACCAGACCACTTTTTTATAAGGTTACCAGAAGAGTCGACTTGGACAAAAGTGTGTTGGTAAGTGACACCGTATTTTTGCCTGAGAGCGATTTCGCTATCATAATTGGTTTTTAAAATATACACCCCATCAGGAATTTGGGATAGATTTTTGTTTATGTCATTTTCAGCCGACCTACAGTACGGACACCACGAAGCGTAGAAGAAAAGCACCTAAAATTATACTTATTGGGAATTTTCATATTGCTCTATCATTTTTTCCGTAAGAGACTCGAGTATTTTTATGATCCAAATTCAAGCATACAGAATTTATACAATACCTTTTGCCTGTTGTATCTTGGGGACCATCATCAAACACATGTCCTAAGTGAGACTTGCATTTAGAACAAACCACTTCGGTTCTTTGCATGCCATGGGAATCATCTGAGATAAATTCAACAGCCCCAGGAATGGCATCGTCAAAAGACGGCCAACCGGTACCAGAATCAAATTTTGTGCCAGAAGAAAACAATTCCTGCCCGCAAGCAGAGCATTTATACATCCCTTCTCTTTTTTCATTTACATACTTACCCGAAAAAGGTGCTTCTGTAGCTTTTTCTCTGAGTACCTTATATTGCTCGGGTGTTAATCTTTGCTTAAATTCCTCATCATTCATAACTTAAATTTTAACATACTCAATCTCTGTCTTCTCTCAAATTTGTTTTGAATTTTTCCTTGCTTTCCTTAGCTTTTTCCAGAGCTTTTTGGCGTTTTTCTTCAAGCTCTTTTAGTCTCTCTTCTCTTTTTTGATCAACTTTTTTGATTTTCTCAACTAGCTCTTTATTTCTTTCCTCTCGCCTCTCTTCTTCCCTTTTAATTTCTTCTGTCTGTTTTTCCTTTTCTATTTTTACTTTATCTTCTTCATTTTCTTTTTTTCTCTCCAATCTTTCTTCTGTTTTCTTTTCTTCTTTTTGCCGCTCTTCATACTCTATTTCCATTTTCTTTATCTCTTTTTCTGTTTCTTTTTTAATAGTTTCGGTGTGTTTTTCAAAAAGATTATTTAGCTTGCTTTCTTTTTTGTCATCCAATCTTTGTTCGGCAATTAAAATTTCGGCTTCTTCGACTCGACGCAAAGCTTTTTCGGCCTCCCATTCCATTTTTTCTTCGGGCAATATTTTAATCAAATCGCGCGCCGGTTCTGTCACATTTATTTTGACCGCGTAAAGAGCGTCACCGGGCAAAGATTTTTCTGCCCGAGTTGCAACTGCACCACTCAAAATAAAAATGGTTAAAACAAAAACCCCAGCATACCGTCTCATAAAAACAGACCGCCTAAAAACATAAGGGGATCGAGTTAAAACTCTTTTCAAGATATATTCTTTTTCTTCCTTGGTCAGTTTAATCTCTTTTAATTCCTTTATTCCTTTTTGCCATTCTTCATTCATGTTTGTTTTTAATATCAATTCCTAATTGTTCTCTTAATTTTTGCAAGGCTCGGTTTAGACGTAAAGACACAGCGTTATTGCTTACACTTAATATGTTTGCCATTTCATCAAGCGAGAGATCGTGCACGAAACGCATTCTTATAATTTCTCCGTATTCAGATGGCAATTTGTTTAAATTTTTCATTACCCACAAAGTTTCCGCGCTAAAAATAATTTTTTCATGAGCTACACTGTCAGTTATTTCAGGCATATTTTTATTATCTTCGTTTTCATCTGACATCACTTCTTCGAGCGATTCCGCCTTTTTCTTTCTATACCAATCTATGATTTTGTTCCTGGATATCTTAAAAAGAAGAGCTTTAGGGTGTTCGATCTTTTCACCCCCTATGACCATCTGCCAAAATTTATAAAAAGCTTCTTCCGCGATATCCACAGCTTCTTCTCGATTTGAAACTCGAAGCAAAATAAAGCGGAATATGTTGTCTGCCTCTTTTTTATAAATATTTTCAAAATATCGCTTTTTGTCTTCCATGGTAGACGTTTAAGACCTCTTTTTCTTTCAATTTAAAATACAACAAGAAGTCCTGTTTGTCGATGAAAGAAGTGGTGTAAGTGCTTCGTCTCCCTCATGTAGCGGTCAAACGCTTTTTACAAGTTAATAGAATTAAAAATGATGAGTAAACTAAATATTGGCCTGCTCTCTTTCATGGTTGCTCTTTCTTCTTTTACCCCAAATTTTGTTTTTGCGGATAATGATAGTGGAGACAAATTTGAGAAACAGAAAGAAAAAGTGGCCCAAAAAATAGAGAGGCAGATAGAAAAACAGGAAAAGCAAGCAAAAAAACTTAAAGAGAAGGAGGAGAAGCAAAAAGAAAAATTCGATAAAAAAATCGAGCAATACGAAGACAAGTATCGAAGGGTGTGTTTACAAAGATTTTTCCCCTTCTCCTTTGGTTGGATTAACACAAATTGGGACAACATCAACCTAGATCAAAATTGCCCCTTCCCTATTCCTAAACCAGCAACTTCCACCCCTGACACCACCGCTCCAATAATTTCTGGTCTTTTGACCAAAACTGGGCAAACTGTTGCTTTGATTGTTTGGAATACAGACGAAAAATCAACCGGTAAAGTTTATTACTCTACCACTTCTCCAGCAAATACAAGTCACCCGAGCGTTCGCTCATTTAATCATTTCGACGGAAAAAATCATTACGCTTTTATCTTTGGTCTCTCTCCAAACACAAATTACTACGCTTTGGTAGAAGCTAAAGACCGATTTGGTAATACTTCTTCTAACCAAGTAAGTTTTACCACTAAATCAAGTGCCACCTCGACTCCCCCTGTGCCAGAACCTGACACTGTCGCGCCTTCTATAAGCAACCTCTCCCTATCCGCGAGTACATCAAGTATCATGGTTAGTTGGAACACGAACGAAGCCGCTTCTTCTAAGGTTTACTTCTCCACCTCAACCCCAATTAATACGGCTTTAGCAGAATTTGTCCAAAGCGGCGCGTTGGTTACAAGTCACAGCTTAACCATAAACAACCTCTCCACAAGCACTCTTTTCCATCTTCTTATAGAATCGTCTGACGCTTCAGGCAACAAGGCCACCACGAGCCCAATAACAGCTACCACTACTTCTCCGTAGTAGTGGTGCTACTATGATTTGCAAAACACCCCGAGCTAGTCAAGGGGTGTTTTGTTTTTAAACGGAGGGAGTTGGTTGAGTATCTTTCTTAAGTAAATCGCCAAATTTTATTTTTAACACCGCAAAGAGGTAGATGATCTCTAAAATGCCGGCCGTATTTACAACTAGCAGGATCACAAACCACCAATTTTGACCTTTCCTAGCTGAGTGCCAAAGAGCCAAACCTTTCCAAACTAAACTCCAAATAACTAATAAAGAGAAGAACGGTAGAAGCCCTGCCATGTATCCACCGCCCCAACCCGGACCATAACCCATCATCATGTTTGCCATAAGTCTAAGTTAGTTTTAATAATATAATCTTATCAAATAGAACATTTGTTGCGCAATTTTGTAGTCCCCAATCCAAAAGCTAATTTTTCAGTGCTGTATCAATTAGCTGTTTTACCAATGTAATTGGTTGAGCGCCAGAAAGTTCGTATTTTTTACCTGATTTGGAAACGACAATGCTCCAGGGGGTACCACCGCCGCCAGTAGCGAAAGCGTTTTGGGCATCTGCTTCTACTTTATCCGCATGTCTGCCACTTGAAAGACATTCGTTGAAATCTGCTTCATTTAGACCGATATAAGTAGCGATTTGAGGAAGCATAGATAGATCAAGACCATTATTGGCAGGAGTTATTTCATAAAGCCTATCGGTGTAAGACCAAAAAACTTCGTTGCCACCAAGCTCTGCCGCGCACTCTAGAGCTTCAGCCTCTTTTCTAGCTTTAGGATGAAGTTGATCAAGAGGGAGATGCCTATACACCCAAGCCACTCTATTTCCATATTCAGAAACCACCTGCTTTAAAGTTGAATGAAATTGTTTGCAGAAAGGACACTCGGTATCTGAATATTCAACAATGATCACATCCGCATTTAGGTCGCCACGAATATGGTCGTCTTTTGATACTGGCCTCATTTGATCCAAACTATTAACCACCTGCCCGGCAGGTTGATTAACTTGGGCCACCTGAGGTGCGGCAACGGTAGTTATGTTAACTTTGCCATACATAACAGCTCCAGCAATCAAAAGTCCAGCAAAAACGATAGCTAGCGGCACCGATAATTTATTGTTTGATTCTCCTTCCATAATATAAAATAAGCCGATAAATAAATATGATAATTTATGCTAACATGAGAGGATGCGTCGGACAATAGTCAAAGAAGGTCCTTTAGTGTTCATAAAGCGAGTGTTGATAATGGAAATACTTGCCGCTGTAGCTCTCTACATACTTTCCTTCCTTGAAAACTACGAGATGTTGTACAGGAGATTTGGAGCGGACGATCTTTTGCGTTATGACATATTTTTGGTATCAGCTTTTTCTTCGCTTCAACTAATCTATATTTCAATTATATTTTTCGATTGGTATTTTTCATATTTTGAGATAGGCCAGAAAGAGATAGTGCGCAAATCAGGCCTTCTTTTTAGAAGGAAGCAACTTATAAGGATAGCTGACATAACATCTATAGAAACTTACGAATCTCCAATAGGCAGACTAATGAAGCACTCAACCATCATCTTGCATCAAAACGGAAACAAGAAAACTAAAATGCGAAATGTTTCAAATGCTGAAGAATATTTGAGTATTATAAAGCAAGCCTTGCGCCACAACCCAAATAAAAACAATCCTCGAAGACTAAGTGAAATTTTAAGCGGTGGCGAAAACTTGTTTACCGAATTTAAAGAATCTTTAAGATATGACAAGCGTAAAATGACCACTAATCGCGACTTGGAAAAAGCCGCCACGAAAACGCTTGTTGCATTCCTCAACACCGAAGGAGGAATTTTGGTTATTGGTGCAAATAACGAAGGTGATGCCGTGGGTCTCAAAGATGATTTTGAAACTTTGCCGAAAAAAAATAGAGATGGTTTTGAAAATCACTTGACTCAGCTGATAAAAACCCAAATTGGTGTTCATTTTTTGAGATATATTGACATTAAGTTTGAAAGAATAGAAAGCAAGGATATCTGCGTTATTTCAGTAAGCGAGAGTCATAAACCAGCCTACTTGAAAAACGGCGCGGATGAAGAATTTTTCGTTAGAGTAGGCAACTCCACCCACCCTCTATCAATGAGTGAGGCTGAGGAATACATCAAAACTCATTGGGAAGAATAGTCGCGCTTTACAAATCAATCGTAGTATAGTAGGATAAAAAACGGAGGCAGAGAAACAATGTTTCTTTCCGGATTTTCTAAACGCTCGAAGAAAGCAGCTTTGTTGCTTTCTTCAGCAATATTTATTCTGTGGGAGCTTGCGGATCTTCTAATCCGTGGCTAGCCATCAGATGACTATCGCGGGTCCACTTGGACTCGCGATTTAACTAGGCTAGAAAGGAGATTATGAGCACAACTAAGATTAGAAAAGCGGGTAAATCAAACGAACAGCCACCGTGGAACAAAAAAGAAAAAATGCTTGTTGTCGGAGCAGCCCTGGGAACCGTGGCTACCATGGTTATATTGACAGCTCTTGGATGGAGCTTCTTCAGAGAAACAAGGAATATGGTCGTTTCTTTAACAGATACAGACATGTTCCAAACCAAAAAGGGCACTTGGGGGAAACAGCAATATTCGGCGGAAATCTTACGTGGGGTAAGAGATCGAAAGCTTGTACCTCAAGGAGGGTGCGATAAATTCCTGGTCATCGACGTGAAGTACAAAATAGAAAACCAGGAAAAGCTACACGAAAACCTCTCGGGGATCAGTGGAATTATATCCACTGAGATAACAAGCTACCGAGTGGTGATAAATCGGCCATGTTTGGCTGGTGATCCAGATTCTTCTCTTTGGAAATGGGAAGAGATCTGGAAAAATGTGGAGGTAGAGTTGAAAAAATTTTGGGGCTGACGCCAGGTCGGCCCCATCTTTGTTAATGGCTATGAGAATGTCCGCTTGTTCCTTCCAATTTATTTATTTCTTTATTAATTTCAGATTCGCCTATTTCGTGAGCATGACCACCTTTCAACATTTTGACCGCAACTAGTGTAGTGATCGGTACGGCCAGTATTAGCCCTATCGAGCCAATTATGATCCTCACTATTTCTGTAGCAAAAATTTCTCTGTTTAATGTAATAAGCGGATTCTCCATAGAAGTTTGAAAAAATAAGAGGAGGAGCGGCAAGGACGCCCCGACATAAGCGATAGCCAACGTATCAACCAAAGCTCCGATATGTTCCCTGCCTATGCGAATAGCTCTTGCGTATATTTTATTTGGAGAAACATGCGGAGCGATTTTCCATAATTCTTCGACTGATATAGCTTGCGAAATAGCCGCGTCATAAAGCACACCCAAAAGTCCTATCATGATACCGCCAAAAAGAAGCCCGACAATATCGAGGCTGCCCCTCGAATTAAACGTAAGATAAACCGATTCCTCTGAATCATAACCAGACAGAGAAGTAAATTGAACAGAAAAATAAGCGAATGTGCCGGTTATCAAAACTGTCAGTATCATGCCTATCACAGCCGCAGAAGTAACTTTATTAAACCCATGCGTCACATAAGAACCCAGAACAATAATGACCGACGACACAGCTATGGTCATGAACACCGGCGAAATACCTTTTAAAATACCGGGTATCAAAACAAAAACTATGAGTACGATGCTGCCGATTAAACTCGCGAGTCCTCTGAGCCCCTGCCCGCGACCAAAAAATAATGAGATAAAAATAAAAATTGCAATCAATACAAGCATGCTTGGTAGCCTATATTTTTCATGCACAGAAAAATAGTCTTTGCCACTTTCCCAATCAGTAGTGTGCAACAGATAAAACTTTTCCCCTTCTTTTAGTTTTAAATAGTCGTTTTCAATTTGCACCACTTGACCCTTTAATTGCCCCTCGAGAATCTCTGCCCTTATGGTTTGGTGCAAAGCAGACGTATCAGTGCCTGGGATAATTTTGTTTTCTTGAACCACCACTTCTACTACTCGCGCAAGAACGTTCTCATATTTATCTTGCACTATCTCCGCCTCTTGCCCAAAAGCAAAAAATGGAGAAATGGTGGCTATTAAAACAAAAATAAATGCTTGTATTTTCATATTTACATTTAAAAATCACTTTCGCCTTCGAAGTCGGGCACCACAATACCCCACTGCATTCTTTCTAGATCGAGTTTTAGATAAGCACTTTTGCCAACTGACGGCTTTGTTGTGAAAGGTTCCTGAGGAGAGCGGTCTGCGTAATTGACAACGATGACATTTTTATGCCGCGGGTTTTTACTTAGCTCAGTAGTTTGGGGAGCCACCCTGTCTCCAAGGAAAAACCCGTCTGAACCTACATATCCTTTTTCGGTATTAAGTGCAGCGACTACATAGAAAAAAACTCCCGAGCCACCCGTCTCTTGAGTAACTAGGAAGACTGCATCCTCCCTGCCGTCATCATTTAGATCAGTTTTCAATTCATTGCCAAAATAACGGGTTATTGTATTCGAACCGGGTGCCACTTCTCCCAAAATCACTTCCTTACCAACAATCAAAAAAGTGGCACTGCGTGCATCTAAAACTATTTTTTCTTCAACATCGGCGTCCTTTGGGGCAAAAACAAATGTGGCCACAACTAAAACCCCCACAATAACAACCCAAAAAATCTTTTTCATTTTATTTTTATTTTTTTCTTTTACTCCTTCAACTTACCACAAAGTCTATCTATGTGGGCAGTTTGTATTGGACTGATACAACTTCAGAAGTTTACAACAAAAAGTAAATGCCAGTAGCTAATACGGCTTGAGTACAGATCGCTAGCAATACCCTCTTTGCAGTTGAAACTCCGCAATTAAGCCGATAAGTTATGAGTGATGGAAGGTACAAAACCGCCGCCATCACGAAAACCACAAGCAAGTTTGGCCCTTCGGGATCGTCGAAAAAGAAAAACATGGTCCGCGAAAATATAGCGGACGTTATGCCTATAATTATAAACGGAGTCTTTTTTGAAATTGAATGCATAGTAGTGATTGTACCATAAAAATTTGCAAAAACCAGTAAAGGGCCATCTCTTCATTTACTAAACCTTATTTTTCTGTTATTTTATGGAAGTTAAATGACTTTTGCCGGATCGTCTAATGGTAGGACAACGGACTCTGAATCCGTTTATCTTGGTTCGAATCCAGGTCCGGCAGCTATGAATTGGAAGGATTCCAAAGAAAATTTAGAGACGCTCTCTAGAATAGTAGCCTTATTTTTGGCACTTAGCTATGGATTAGGGTTTTTACTATGGAACATTCATTTGAATGATTACGGTTATTTTGAATATGATTTATTACAAACTCGTTTTATTTTAAGCGGTATTGTAACTATATTATTATTCGTTATACCATTTTCCATTCTTATTCATCGTCTATTAGGTACCCAATTTTTATCTAGAAGATCTAATTTTATTAAGATTGTAATCTGTGGAATTTTATTAATTGTAACTGGTTTTTTGTTTGTCAAAATTATTTTTCCATGGATTCCACAGCCTTTTGGTGGGGCGAGGCCACTACTAAAATCAATAATTGCTGAGTCCAGTGAAATAGAATTTTTGTCAAACTTTAATATTCCTGCTGCCAGAAATGCGGATGGCAAGTCTTCTGTACAGACATCTCCTGTTTGTGAAATTTATAGCAATAGAGATCTAATAATTATCGGAACAATTGGAGAAAGTGGGTTAACTCTTAGAGTATTAAACATACGTAAAGACAAGATAAAGGGTTTTCAGACAATAGCACCATTTGAAGAAGAAAGATACAGAAAAATTATCTGTGCTAAATTTTTTTTCAGGATTTTTGAATAATCTAATTATATTAGTCGTTTAAAAACAATCAAATTTTATCAAATTAAAGTGGACCCTCGCTGGGAGGGTCCTATCTGTGTCTCTGCGCTGGGCAGAACCTGGTGTTTCCTGAAGCCCACAGACCAAACTCTCAGGAGTATTTAATACCCTACCAAGCATAAAAATACTATCAAAAATAGTGAAAATAAAATACCAACCTACAATTTTTGAAATAGATTTATGTGGATATTTTGTTACAATCATTACACATGGTAATAGGAATAACAGGAACACTTGGTGCTGGCAAAGGAGCAGTAGTAGGTTTTTTAATAAAGAAATATGGCTTTAAGCATTTTTCTGCCCGAGAATTTTTAGGTAAAGAAGTGGAGAAAATGGGGCTAGAAAGAAACCGCGACAACTTAACTCAAACCGCAAACGACCTGCGAGCCAAATATGGCAGCGCATACGTAATCGAAGAACTCTACAAAGAAGCAGCTAGAGTGAGTGGAAATGCTGTCATAGAATCAGTCAGAACCATTGGTGAAGTGGAGTTTTTGAAATCAAAAAAAGACTTCTGCCTTATTGCTATAGACGCCGACCCAAAGTTGAGATACGAAAGAGTTATCAGCAGAAAAAGTGAGACCGACAAAGTTTCTTTTGAAAAATTTTTGGAAGATGAAAATCGAGAAATGCGTTCAGACGATCCAAACAAACAAAACCTTTCTGCCTGTATCGCTTTGGCCGATTTTAAAGTACAAAACAACGGCACATTTGAAGAACTGGAGAAAAAAATTGATGAAGTAATTTTGCGTATAAAAAGTTGAGGCGGACCAATGCGGTCCGCCTATCATTCATCAGCTCGCTTTCTTGGAAACACAACCCCGTTTGAGCGGAACCATTTTATGATTTCTTGAGCTCCCTTGGGGGTGTATTCCCCCCTGAAATAGTGCATGGTACCGTCTTTGACAATACGCGCACCACGAGAATGTTTCGTGGCAAGAAATTCTTCCAGACGTTGTGGCAAATCTCCGCTGTGGCCGTTAAATGTAACTTCAATGACCACATTGAGTCTTTTCCTGCCCGTAGCAATCGGGTCTCTTGGCATATAAAGCTCCTTTCTTGTGCTTCTGTTTTTACAGGATGACCTAAATAAGAGACTTAGTCAATGTGGAAAACTATTACAACTCGAAATATCACAACTTAAGATACCTGCGCACAGCAAGAAAACTCGAAAGAGCGCCGATACCAACACCAGAACCAATAATAATGTAGGAGATCTCAAAAATGTTTGATTTGAAATAGTCAAAAACATTTAGACCGATAAAAAAGTTTTCTGTAATACCACTAAGGAAATACATTGCAGGGAAAAATAGAGCTATGGTAATGACACCGGACAGCAGACCAACCAAGATACCCGTGACGACAAACGGTCCTCGCACATAATTTTTAGAAGCACCGACAAGCTGCATCACACTTATCTCTTCGCGTGATATGTATATGGCAAGCCTTATGGTATTAAAGGTGATGACAATGGAGACAAAAACCAAGAAAAGAGACAGTATGGTACCCATACGATCAATAGCGCCTATTATCCTCGAGAGTCTGTCTATGGTTGTACGATTTTCAAAATAGTTTATTTTTTCAATTATCCTCTCCCCTGCGTTGTCTAAAATATTTTCTTCATTCAAAAAGTTAGCGATGCCCTCATATTGGGAAGGTTCTAGGGCTTTTATGTTTAAGGCCGCGCCGAGCGGATTGTCCCCGAGCTCCTCGAGAGCTTGGAGAGTAATCTGATCATTTTCATGTCGGATCCTAAAATTTTCCAGTGCTTGCTCCCTGCTTACATATTCAACCTTCTCCACTTCAGGTAAAGCCTCAATCCTAGTTTTTAGAGAAAGGATATCTGTCTCAGCTGCGCTCGTTACAAAATAAACGTTTACATCTACCTTATTACGAAGTTCTTCCATCGTCGTATTCAAAATAGCCCCCACAAAAATCACGGAGCCTATGGTACAGAGGGTTACCACCATAACCAGTATGGAAGCCAAAGAAACATAGCCACTACGCCAAAAGTTAAACAAGCCAGCCTTGGCCACCCTCTTCAGTTTTGTCTTAAAAGATGAACTTTCCATATTTTTTAGATTTGAAATTTTATAAAATATACCCCCCTCTAGGGTCATCGCGGACTATTTTACCGTCTTGCATGGTTATAACCCTTCTGCCTATAGAGTCGATCACCCCTTTATTGTGCGTAGTAAGTATGACTGTCGTTCCGAGATCGTTTATTTTTTTAAAAATCTGCACAATATCGTAAGTGTTGGCTGGATCTAAGTTTCCTGTAGGTTCATCGGCTATTATTATATCAGGTTGATTAACTATGGCGCGGGCGATAGCCACTCTCTGCTTTTCGCCACCCGAAAGCTCGTGCGGAAAATTCCAAATTTTATGCCCCAAATCCACCAAATCGAGTACATGTGGCACATCTGACTCTATTTCCTCATCCGGCCTGCCAGCGGCTTCCATAGCAAAAGCAATGTTTTCATAAACATTTTTCTGCGGCAAAAGCCTAAAATCTTGAAAAACTGTGCCTATCTTCCTGCGAAGCAAATTTATCTCTTCTCCAGAGAGGGTGTGGATATCTGCATCTTGGAATATCACTCTGCCTCCAGTTGGCCTATCTTCAGCCAAAAGCATCTTAAGTAGGGTGGTCTTGCCTGCACCCGAAGGACCTACTATTGATATAAATTCATTGGGTGTAACCTGGAAAGAAACCTGGTCTAAAGCCACATAATCGTCGCCATATTTTTTAGAAACATTATCAAAGACAATCGACATGAAAGTATTATAGCAGTTTTTCAAAGATTGCAATAATTAAAAAACAGCTCGCGAGTGCTAAGAATCGCGAGCCATCAAACCACCATCCTACCCAAAAAAAAGAAGGGCAACGACAATCCCCACAAGATAGAAAGTTGCACACCATAGGTCATTGTGACGCAGTAATCTGATCAACGGTACGAGAGAGCCGACCAGGGCAAAAAGTAATATTTCACTTTTGGCCGCAACTGTCACCGGATGACCAATGTTTAGAGATGGTCCCACTTTGATAATGAGACCAGTTGACAGACCACCAAACATTGACAACACCGCCCTAAGCACCCAAAGGAGGACCCCTAGAATGGCCTCTAGAATAGTCTTTATGTTCACAGTTTTACCTCTAATTTCAACACTATCACAACAATCTCTCCGCTTCAACGAATTTTTCGATTTCGCCCTCTTCGAGCACGGCTTCAACATCAGAGGTTTCGACGTTGGTGCGATGATCTTTGACCATTTTGTATGGGTGCAAGACGTAAGAGCGGATTTGGTTGCCCCAAGCTACTTCGGTCGTTTTACTTATATACATCCCCTTTTCTTTGGACACCCTTTCTTCTTCGAGCGCTTTAAAAATTTTGCCCCGCAAAATAGAGAGTGCTTTTTCTTTGTTAGCTTCTTGAGTTCGCTCGCTATCCGACTGAGCCGAAAGATTGGTCGGCAAATGAACGATTCTTACCGCTGTCTCCCTTTTATTTACATTTTGCCCACCAGGCCCGGAGGAACGTGAAAATTCAAATTTTAAATCCTTTTCATCCAGCTCGATATCCGCTTCGTTCTGTTTTTCAAACTTCGGGATCACTTCTACCATGGAAAAGCTGGTGTGCCTTTTGGCATTGGCATTGAAAGGTGAGACCCGCACCAGTCGATGTACACCCGATTCATTTTTGAGTGTTCCATAAGCATTTTTGCCCACCACCTCCACTGTCACATTCCTAAACCCACCATGATCATTTTGATTTTCATGCAAAATACTAAAACCAAAACCCCTCTTTTCAAAAAACTTAAAGTACATTTTCAAAAGCATAGCGCTAAAATCTTCGCTATCATCCCCTCCGGCGCCAGAGAAAATAGTCATGACCGCGCTCCCACGATCATATTTTCCAAAACCTTCGAGCTCATCTTTAAGCTTCTGGATTTCCTTGATAGTCGCTTGCGCCCTCTCTTTATCACTCCAAAAATCAGCCGCCATCATCTCCGCCTCAAGTTCGGCCAATTTTTGTTTTACATTTTCTTTATTCTCCATTTATTTTTTTTGCCACGTCTAACAGGTATTGTTTAAAGTCTTCTTTGACTTCATCGTGCTTGAGAGCAAAGTCCACTGTAGCTTTGAGAAATCCTAGTTTGCTACCACAATCATACCTGACCCCGTCTATCAGAGTGCCATAAATTTTCTTTTCTTTTAGAATATTTTTGAGAGCTTCTGAAAGCCTAAGCTCGCCACCTCTAGATTTTTCCTTTAAATTTTCAAGCTCGTCAAAAACTTCGGGGGTAAGTATGTACTTGCCGGCCACAACAATATCCGAAGGTGCATCTTGGACATTTGGTTTTTCAACTAAATCTACTATTTCGTACAAATTTTCCCCAACCTTTTTTACTTTCACTACTCCAAATTTAGAAACCTCTTCTTTTGATACTCGATCTAGAGCGATAACAGGAGCATTAACCTTACGAAAAACACTCGCTATTTGCTCTAGAGGAGAAATGCTTCCCTCCACAATATCATCTCCAAACAAAACACCCACAGCCTCATCTTTAGCCACCAAATGTCTAGCACAAAGTATTGCATCTCCATCACCCTTGGGCTCGTTTTGCCTAACATAAGAAAATCTGGCAAGTTTTGATATAGCCCGCACTTTTTCGAAAGTTTCTGATTTGTTGTTTGAAAGAAGGGCGCTCTCGATCTCAGGTGCAAAGTCAAAATGATCTTCGATCGCTCTCTTGCCTCGACCGGTCACAAAAATAACATCAGTAAACCCTGCCGCAGCCGCTTCTTCCACTAGAAATTGGATCACCGGTTTATCGATGATTGGCAACATTTCTTTGGGCTGAGCTTTAGTCGCAGGCAAAAACCTGGTGCCCAAGCCCGCCACAGGTATAATCACTTTTTTTATTTTATTCTCTGTTCTCTTTTTATTCATGAGCCGATGGTCGGGATTGAACCGACAACCTATGGTTTACGATACCATTGCTCTACCAATTGAGCTACATCGGCACAATTTCTTTCTTGAGTCTCTATTGTACTCCGCTCGAACCTATTTTTCCACTGAAATCTAGCGCACGCTCCGCGCGCGTGGTGGCTTTGTATTCTTGCGTACGCTCGACGCAAAGTGCTAACTCTGAAAGAAGAATTCCGCTTAGCTCGCTCCGCTCGCTCTGCCCCTCGCTTCCGTCCGCCCGAATTCCTCTCTTTCTTTTTGGCGGGGTGTTATGAAATGGATGAGGAGGCGGATGGAAGCGAGGGGCAGGATTCTTCTAAGGAAGAAGCAAGCGGAATTCCAAACGGCTCAAATGGCAGGAAATGAGCCGTTTGGGAAAAGACAGAAGAAAAAAGAAATGGTGCCTCTGGCATACTCATATTTTTGGCAGGCTGGAAGCTCCACCCTCGGACATCCGTCCTCGGGCATTTCCGCTATGGCTACTCGCGCCTAGATTGCTTCGTGCGGTGCTTTTCCTCGCCACCGCGCCGTGCTCGGCGCTGGCTCGGGCACCGCTCCTTTTGGGGAGAGGAAGGTTCCTCTCCCCAGCTTCGGGCTCCTCCTCGCAGAGATGGTTTAGATTTTGTAGTGCTTTGTTTTATTCATCTTTTTGTAGAGTTTTGCGACACATTGTTTGTGCCTTCGGAGTCCACCCTCGCACAACCCCACTCCTCCATTTCATTCTTGTGTTCACAGTGTCGCTTTCGCTTTTTTCCCGCATCGCTTCGGCTGGCGACGGCGCTCATATCCGATCCTGCCATAGCGGAAATGCCCGAGGACTCAGACATGTACACTTGACCCACCCGACCCATTCGCGTGTACGGAGAGCTCCCAAAAAAGAAAAACAAAAAATCAAATTCAAAATTAGATTCTTTCGTATTTTACGCCTTTACCAGTTTTACCAACTTGTCTGATTTTGTTTTCTTTTTCTAGCTGTTCCAAATATCTTGTCGCGGTTGCGTCAGAGACATGAAGGAGTTTTTCTACTTCGTCGTTTGTAATTTCTGTTTGCTCAGAAAACATTTCCAAAATTTTATCTATCTTCTCTCGTTTCTTTTCTTGTCTGGTTTCGTTGGCAAGTTTTAGATTTTCTTCTCTTTGTTTTGTCTTTATTTCTTCCGCTAGATCGATCGGCTCATTTGGTGGCAACTGAGCCGTTTCGGATTTTGGCTGCATATCTTCTGTTATTGTCGTGTCTGTTCCGTGTCTTTCAATCGTAATCCCAGGCTTTTCTAACGGCTCAGGGGCAGGAGCTGGTTCGCTTGCCCCGTGAGACGAGGGCACCTCGTCTTTTACGGGGAACGGCTCATTTGCGGAATTAGCATCTTTGACTGGAGTGGCTTCTTCGGGGCTTGATGGGGCTTCTACTGGACCAGGGGGCATTTCGGAAGTGTCAGAGGGTGCTGGCTGAACAGGGGCAGGTTCCATGGGCCCTTGCGAGCTCACTGAAGCAGGGTCTTGCCCCGTGGCGAGAGAATCGAGCTTTACGGGGTTCGGTTCGGAAATTGGAGTTTCCGGTTGTGTCGGGGTTGATTCGGTTTGGACTGGTTCAGGAGCGGGTTGTGTATTTTCGTCTGGCATATTTTTAGATGCTGCTTGTTATTGCGCTTTCTGCAACTTAAGCATCAGTTCTTGCACTTGCTGCTGTAAAGCCTGTATTTGAGCTTGAAGAGTAGTATTACTTGTCCCGATTGGGAGATTGTTTGCACCAAGAAAAGCATTGATTTTAGCTCTAGTCATTGACCCAACATTTCCGTAGCCAGTGGTTTGAGGAGTACCTGCGGAAACAATGTTCTGGCTAGCTTGGAATTTTTTGATTGCCGTTTCGGTTAAAGGGCCGAAATAACCGATAGCATTGCCTGGAGCTAAGTAACCCTGTGAGATCAAGAAATTTTGCAAAATAGTTACATCGGATCCTTCGGAACCACGGGAAAGATTGCGAACGAGGGGAACAGTTGCAGTCGTATTGGTTGTTGAAGTATTAACGGTTGCAGATCCAGTTATACTGTTGATCATTGCTCTGGTAGCTGGACCAACCATTCCATAACCGGTTGTCCAAAAATCTCCTGAAGAGACTAAACCTCGAGCTTTTTGGAAATCTTGCACCGCTTTTTGGGTAGCTGGACCAAAGTATCCGGTGTTAGAATCAGCTGAGAGTAGTCCTTGAGAAATTAAGAAATTCTGTAGGATTTTGACTTCTTCGCCTTTATTTGAAGGCAGGAGGTTGCGGGTAAGAGTTGGTCCGGAGATTTGTGTGGAAACAGCGGCTGGAAGTGCAGGAGGAATGTAGACAATTGGAGCAGGGGTGGTAGCGGTAGGGGTGGTTATTGAATTTGAAGAAGAGCCACTACTCCCAGCGCCAGAAGCGGTAGTATTTGATGATACGGATTGTGGAGCACTGGCTTGAGTAGTGAAAGTAAAATCTGATGAAGAAATGCTATTGCTTGAAGCATCGATAGAAGTGACTTTGAAATGATATGCTGTTGCCGCAGAAAGATTGGAGAGAGTGACAGAATGTGAAGTTGTCTTGGGCGAATTGTCTACTAAAACAGAAGAGAGTCCGTAACTTGAAGTTTTGCCGTAAAAGACCTGGCCGTTTGTTGCAATATTAGTATCCCAAGAAATTTTGGTTGAGTTAGATGTGGTGTTAGAGCCGACGAGGTTGGAGATTACAGGCAGAGTTGGTTCAGGAGTAATCGGTTGAGTTGTTGGCGCAGTATTATTTGCTGGAGCAGAGTATAGGGAAGAAATTTCAGCTGACGAAAGAGCTCGATTGTAAATACGGATTTCGTCTAGATAACCATTTATAAATCCATGATTTGGATATTTTTGAGTACCGGTTTCTGGTAGCGAGTTGTGACCACTTGCGCCAAGGGCCAGATAATTTCCTAGAGTGAAATACGAGAAATTTGTTTGCGGAGTTGTACTAATTAAAGCGCCATCATAGTATCCTTTTACGTTGGTGCCGTCCCACGTAAAGGCATACTGATGCCAGCCGGCAGTGCCTGACTGTTGTTGGGTATATACCGAAGAGTCCGGAAAAGAGATGAGTTGGACGCGGCTACCTGAATTGTTGAAAGCCCACAAGCTGTTGTTTTGATAATAATTTCTGCCGATATACCAAGTACCAGGAGTGCCAATATCGCTATGGTCAGGATTTTCTCCAGTCTTTTGGTAGCTGTCTAAAATAAATTCTACTCTGTCTGGAGATATGTTGGCATAGCGTGCCCAAACTGAAACGGTTCCGCTCGTCAAGTTGGAGAGACTGCTGGTTTTGCTTACAGAGACATAGTTACCATCATTTGCCGCGTCTGGATAAGCACCAAAAAATCTGGCAGCAGTACTATTATCTGGACCAGTACCAATTACAGGGCACTGTCCTAAACTATAATTGCAAGCGCCATCATTGCCAGTACCCGACTTATCAGAAACTATGCCGGAAGAAGGAGTGTATCCTTCGAAATTTAGTCTCAAAACTAAATCACTTATTGAAGCAGAAGAAACTGATACAGTAATCGATCTCGTAACCGATCCAGCACTATTTGTCGCTGTAATAGTGTATGTAGTAGTTACGTTCGGAGAAACTGTTTTTGATGTTAGATTGGTGACACTACCAACATTGTTATCTATAGAAATCGAACTTGCACCTGACACTGACCAAGACAATATAGTAGAATTGCCCGAAGTGATTGATGACGGGGTTGCATAAAAATTGGAAATGGTTGGAGCTCCCAGCGAAGAAGACGAGCAAGAATAGGCTCCTATACTAGCCCCTCCTTCTCCAGTGCCACATAGGGGTGACCCAGATAAAGGCCTCAATCCATCATCTGAAGTAAAGGGTATACCATCTGGTCCGATAGGGTTGCTTACATTTTGCAATTTTGGATCACCGCCATTAATACCATGCGGTTCGCAGAAATTCCCGCTGGTGTATGTGGCTCCGGCTACGCAGCCGCTGCTTTTCTTAGCCGGATAACCTGAGGACGTTGCTCCGGCTACATAATTGTAATCAGCGGAGAAAGTAGACTTTAAAGTATTATCGTAAGTAATAGATTCTTGAAGCTTTGTCCAAAGCGCCGGTTTGTATGCTGCGTATGAAGCATTTAAATTCATGGCATCTCCGCTCGTAAGCGCCCGTGCTGCGGGAAGAATGTGCCCGTTATAGGCACCGTCAATATATCCGCTAGCAATCATATCGTTTGTGATACCATTGGCTATGGGGCAACCGGGACTGGCGCAGGAGGCAAAGCCTTCCCCTGTGACATATTGGGCAATGACTTCGCGAGTGAATAAGAAGCCGTCTACGCTATAAAAACCAGAGGAACTATTGCTGGCAGTTGGATTGCTTCCGCCTTCCAAAAACACATTATTGCGAAATACTGCCGAAGAGCCATCGCCTCTGGTTAACGAACCTCCCATTATAAAGCCGGTCATGTTATAGGACATCCGGGAAAAAGTATTATTCTCCCACCTGGTGCCCGGAATATCTACGTTACAATTTGCCGGTACGTTTACGACCACATTCCGGCGGAAGGTAAAATCTCTGACGTTGGTAACCAAAGCCCCCACTCCATCAACAGAAGAATTGAGCTGGCAGAGCTGTTCCGGCAGATCTTGCATCCAGTTGTCTTCAAATAAAATATTCTGAGCGGGCTCTCCACTGGCACCCCAAGTCTGGAAATAATCTGGATGATTACCGCCGCCGGCAGTGCCAGCATTCAAAAAAATGTTATGACGGATAATATGATTGGTGCCAAAAACCATAAACGGATCCCACTGACGAGCTTCGGTCATTCTGTTTTGTTCAATCAGGTGGTTTGAACCATGAAGAGAAAAATATTGAGAGTTTAAGTGAGTCATGGTGTTTCCGCGGACAATACCGTTATTTGCGGAGTCGCCACTGACACGCTCAAATTTAACTCCATTTACCTTTGCTCCCCCATCAACATCACGAATTGTGTTGTTTAAAACATTGACGTAATCTCCATTTTGCCAGACATCAACATAACCCGTGTAATTTACCGAGTATCCGGTCATATCAAAACCTTCTATTGTTATGTAAGGATTTTTTATATCAAAACCTTGCATAGTCACCGTGCCTTGGGTTTTGAAAAATATACGATTACTGTCACTTGTGCCGCCAGATTTAGTAGATACGCGTTCATTGTAAGTACCAGCATAGACTAGACAGGTTCCTCCCGCGGTTACAGCATCGGCGCAAGCTTGGATAGTAGTGAAATTGCCAGTACCGTCCTTTTTTACCGTATAAGTTCCGTTTGAAGGAGGCGGCGTGATAGAAATCGGGAGAGAACAAGAAACATTTGTGCCCCCATTGCTACCTTGGCAAATCCAGAGATAATTAGTGGAAGTATCGGCAGTGTCGGATAAAGTTCCTGTTGTACAAGTGTTAACAGAAGAACCGCAAGATCCGTTTATGGGTGTCGGGGTTGGGGTAGGGGCCGGAGTTGGCTCAGGTTCTGGTGCCGGAGGCATTACTGAACTTCCACCCTCGTTATAAATATTTGAGACTTCAGATGCAGAAAGAGTACGGTTATAAATACGAATTTCATCAATTGATCCGTTAAACGGATATGTTCCAGCACCTCTCCCGCCGATTACCATATTGCTTACAGAGTAAGCAGAAGTATTATTGGTAGAAAAATTATTCCCATCAACATAAATTAAAGCATTATTCGATGAATCTCTTTCAACGACGACATTATGCCATTGTCCATCAGAAAGATTATTTATAGTTGGATAAACGTTTGCATATTTGTTGCCAGCAATAATCCACTGATTATTGCCCCCGGAAGAATTGGCTAGAAGAATCGCCTGATCACTGCTCGCATCATTTGTGTCAAAGCTAAATAAAATTTTAGACTGGTTGGTGGAACTCTTAAACCACAAAGAAATTGAATACGGATAAGTTATACCTGAGAGAGATGCCGACGAGCCGAGAGAAACATAACTGCTTGTTCCATCAAAACTCAAAGCCCCACTCCCCACCTTTCCTGTTGTCCAAGTTGCTCCGTTAATTGTTCCGGTATTTCCATTTCCACTTGAATCGTTTGCGACTGTTCCCGATCCTTCATCAAAATTCCAGTAGCCGACAAGTCCCGAACTCGGAGCGGAGACTTGAGCCAATTGTGTGATTGGAGGCAGAGAAACAATCTGGGCGGAAAGAGCCATAACCAGAGCAGTTAAAGTAGAAAGGATTTGTTGCAATATTTCCATATTTTCTAGTTAGCTTGTAATTTCTGTATCAGTTGAGTCAACAGAGTCACCAGTTGTTTTTGCAAAGAAAGAAGAGTAGCTTGCAGATCTGCGACCGCTTGCCCTGAGCTTGTCGAAGGGATTGAGCCGGCAAGTATCGCATTAACTTTTGCTCGAGTTGTCGGCCCGAAGTTGCCAAATCCTGTAGTTTGCGGAGTTCCGGAAGTGACAATACCATTTGCTTTTTGGAAAGCTTGCAGAGCTTTTTGAGTTTCTCCACGGAATGCTCCGGTGATGTTGTCTGAGGTCAAAAATCCTTGCGACACCAAAAACTTTTGAAGTTCGGTTACATCATTTCCTTCCGATCCGTATGAGAGATTGTTTAGGAATCTGTAATTAGTAGTTTCGGTTGGAATAGATGTTGTAATTATATTTCGGCGACCCCCTCCGCCCCCACCCGAAGAAACGGGGCCGTTTGACGGAGTGACTGGAGCAGCTTCGGAAGTGACAGTCACGGTATATATTTGCTCCGTTGTTCCGTCTTGGGCGGTAACTGTGTAAGTAACCGGTGAAGTGAAATCTGTTGCTACTCCAGTATCTGGAGAAATAGTTGCTCCTGTTGCCAAAACAATGGTCGGAGTAAGATAAGTAACATCAGTGCCGTATGGGACGGTTAGAGCTACGGTGTGAGCGGTATTGTCCACTGTGCCAGTAACAGCCGGGGATGCGAAATCAAAAGAAGTGATGGTTGTTGCCGAGCTTGCAGGAGTCACATTAACCGTAACTTGATACGCTTGAGTTGTCGCATCTTCGGCAGTGACAGTATAAGTTTCGGCTACTCCGTCTGTGAACGTGTGAGCTGCACCTGAAGCTGGATCAATGGAAGAGCCTGTGTAGACAATAGTGGGGACGAGATTGGTTAGAGAAGTGCCGTATGGAACAGTTAAGGTGACGGTTTTAGCTCCTTCGTTAATTGTGCCTGTAACCGCTGGAGTTAAGCCGTTGAGAGCAAAAGAAGTTATAGCTTTAACGGATGATGGAGCGGATGCTGTTGTGAAATTCCAGGTTGTGCTGTTTGAAATTCCAACATAAGCGTTGGGGGTCGGTGTTGCGGTATCTACCAGAGCGCCGTTGTCTATAGTGACATAATATCCGGTACTGTAATCCAAATTGGAAGGCGGATTGATAGTGACTGTATCGTTACTCACAGAGACTGTGGCGTCAGTAACGTCAATAGTTTGAGCGGTAGAATCATTGCTAGTTAATTTGATATAAATGTTGCCTGTACTTTTGGCCACATTTTCGTTGAAAGTTAAAACAAGGTTTGAACTTATAGCCACATCAGAAGCACCGTCAGTCGGGCTGTATGTGTTCACTGTTGGAGCGCTTAAATCTGATTGGAGAGTAACTTGTGATTTGGTGGTATATACTGCAGAATTTCCAGCTTCGTCAGCAACGACAATGTTGAAGTAATATGTGGTAGCAGGATCTAGAGAAGAAACATCCAGAGTTGCTATATCGGTTGTGGAAGCGTTAACTGCAGTGCCGTTGGCATAAATATTAGCAACGGAATCAATGTTGTTTGAAGATGATCTATAAACTCGATAGACTAGAGCGTTTTGAGCGGAAGTGTCGTCGGTCGCTTTGGTCCAAGAGAGGGTGAGAGAAGTTGAAGTTACAGATGAAGTGGTGATAGTACCATCGGAAACTGTTGGAGAAGTTGTATCGCCAGCAGCGACATATTCATATGCGCCGGCTGCGCCCGTGCCGTCGTTTTTGCGGGCAGTTCCTTCAATATCATATGGAAGCAAGGCAGATCCGGACGAAACAAGATTCAAAGATGGTGATAAGTCTGTAGGATGATAATCTCCGTTACCCGCTGCTGTGCCAGTATAAGATGCATTATTTGTGTAATGAAAATCATAGCCTCCGAGCGTGCCAGGTAACGTCGTATTTAAAGTGTAAAGTCCAAGGAATTCTCCATAAAACGGTGAACTTCCAATTATGTTTCCGGCCGTTCCTGCCCCATACCTAACCGGCCAATTACCAATCCTAGTTCCATCAGGAAGATTACCATTATGGCTATCAACATCAGAAACATTGGAATATCTATCAAGCAAATTATACTTGAATGACCAATTGGTTCGAATCAACGGAGTGCCTGGTCCAGTGAAATCGTTATACGCCATATTCAATCGTTCACCTACAAAATCGTTGTACCACAAAATTACATTATTCGCTGGATTGGATGTGCTACTATCAGCGGCTATACCCATAATGTTGTCAGTCGTGGTTATTTTTTCAAATACATTTTGTACTATAGCTATTCCCCACGTAAGCGTTTGTGTATTAGCTGGTTGACCTGTCAACATGCTTGAGCTTAGCCCATATACGGTATTGAATGCGATAATTGAATTTTCTGACGTTTGCATTCCTCCGTAACACGTTGCATCATTACAAAACCGAGAAGGCTTAATTTTTGTGTTACCCAAGATAGCATAGACACTAGATGGAATAAGCGCTGTCGCAGTATTTCCACGTATTAACGCATATGCGCCCTTAACTCCTCCATAAACATCAAAACCTTGGCCTATCTTTGTAACCGCATTTTGAGTTGCATATGCCAATAACCAAGAATATACAGCACCGTCAGCAGTGTAATTAATTGTATTGTTGTGTAGCCACAAGACGTCTGATGCTGTGCGGCTGGAAAGAACGCCCGATGCAGAACCAGCGAGATTTAAATCAGTAAATTTAATTTTCTGCGTATTCCAGTTACTCGCTCCACCCGCAGCTAAGATTGTATTTGCACGAGATGCTGTTGATAGTTTTGTGACTGTCACCCACATATTTTGCGTGCCCGAGTCGGCATATCGCCCGGTACTTGACCATGTATAAGATCCTTCCGGTAAAAGAACAGTTCCTCCTCCGGGATCATTATGTGAAAAAGTAGCATCAGCATTGTTGTATGCCTTGAGAGCCTGCAGGGCATAGCCGATGGTCCTGTAGGAGTTCGTGTTACCTCCCGCATAAGCCGATTCCGCAGCAGACTGTGAGGAGTACACCCAGGTGGCTGCCGCCGACGCTTGTCCGTTCGTTGCATCCACGACCGCAAAGCCTTTGGGGTATGTTCCTGATTTGTCCAAGACTTCATAAATAGGTCCGAGCGCTTCGCTAGGTTGAGCTATACCATCACCTCCATTAGCAACTAAATCGGAATTAACAAGAGCTGTTGAGTCACCAACCCAAGGATAAGCAGTAAAGTTGCAGGTGATAATGTCACCTTGCGTTAAAGTTGAAACAGGCATAGTTGCCGCGTAAACCAAAACTTTGTTAGCATCGCCAGTTCTCGTGGAAACCGTCATATTGTTAACGGTTTGGGTGACGGTATTTGAGTGTTGATCAGAGCAAGTGTATTTTACTGCGGCCACAGGTTTGCCATTGCGGGCAAAGTGGTTAAATACAGTGGATTCGAGTAAGAAGTCACCGGTTACCCTCTCATATCCGGGCCACGCCCAGCGGCCTATGGTTTTTGGGTATCCTAAAGTTGAATTATTTGTAACAGCCAATCCTGTCACAGCATTGTTTGCTGTTCCGTTTGTATAAAATCCAGAGCCGATATTTACTGTAATACTCGAGTCTCCAGAATAAACAAAATCAGAAAGTGCTACACGGACGGTAAGAGTTCCACCGGATTCAACCTCGTCCATTGTCGCCTGGTTTGGATATGGTTTACGAAGTTGTTTCGTACCATAAATTGTCCGTGCTATTGTCGTCGCATTGCCACTTGTGTCATATCCTGGGGACGTAACAGTAAAAACAATTTTTGCAGTTGATGGATTATTGTTTGCACCCAGACCAAGATTATATGTCCCTCCAGTATTTAATCCGGTAATATCAATTTCCGCTACCCAACCGTTACAATTAGTACCCGCACTGCACGGGCTAGCTTCCGCACCAGATACAATACGAACAGCAGTGATATCCCCCGTCGCTGCATTTGCTTTTATTGAAAACCCAAATCCAACCCAAATTACAATCGCAATCAGAAATAATTTTTTGTTAAAAAAGTAAGGCATAAAGTTAGGTAGTAGCTGGTTTTCTCAAAATAATTTTGTAAAGATTATCCAGCAAATCTCCTCCAGCGTAACCAACCAAAAAGGCGATGGCTGGAGTGAAGCCTGAAATTCCTAAAATACTGATGTCCAACTCTTTGGTGACAATAGCAGCAATGAGTCCGACTGCTCCGGAAATGAGCATAGTCATAAGAAAATATTTGAGATCAAAGACTGGTTTAGTGAATGAAAATTGTTTGGCAAATCCGACTAAATTTCTAACTGCCCCTCCACCAAACCCTGCAAGTATTATTGATATATAAAATGTATCCATGGTATTAAAATTTAATCGCAAAAAGCACTGTCAAAAACAGTGCTTTTTGCTTCTTTGTCTAATACAAAAATTCGGAGGGTCTCTTCTACTCTCTCTCTCTCTCTCTCTCCAAATTTACTCTTCAATTCTCTATTCATTTGTTTGTACAATTATTGTACCACGTTTTTATTTGTCAAACACCCAAAAAATCACCCTCGCTTCCATCCGCCTCCTCATCCATTTCATAACACCCCGCCAAAAAGAAAGAGAGGAATTCGGGCGGACGGAAGCGAGGGGCAGAGCGAGCGGAGCGAGCTAAGCGGAATTCTTCTTTCAGAGTTAGCACTTTGCGTCGAGCGTACGCAAGAATACAAAGCCACCACGCGCGCGGAGCGTGCGCTAGATTTCAGTGGAAAAATAGGTTCGAGCGGAGTACAATAGAGACTCCAAAATCAAACTTAGCGGTTTTTCAGAGGCGGAAATTCGCGCGGCGCGGAGCGCCGCGTATGGAGAAATGGCGTTTCCGCGCGCTTCGCGCGCGTGGAGCGAGGTTCAGGAAAATACAGATCCGAAATTTTTGGAGGAAGGATTTTTAGGAGGTCTGCAAATTTATGTGTGTTTGCCCCGCCCACCCGTGCGCACACACAAAAACTCCCTAAAAATATTTGCAACAAAATTTTCTTTTGATGTATAATGGATGCGCACTCAACTTTCCAACAAGTTTTTTAATGGCCGTCTTTGGACAATCCAACTTGTTGGGTTGAGTGCACCAAGGATGGCCATTTAAGTTATATGAAATATTTTTTATACGCTCGCAAAAGCACTGATGTTGAAGACAAGCAAGTTTTGAGTATTGAAGCTCAGCTTGCCGAACTTCGCGTGCTCGCACACAGAAACGAGTTGGAAATTGTTGAGGAGTTCGTTGAAAAGAAAAGTGCCAAGCAGCCTGGCCGTCCCATATTTAATGAAATGGTTTCTCGTATTCAGCGCGGCGAAGCACAAGGAATTATCTGTTGGAAAATTGATCGCTTGGCGAGAAATCCGGTAGACGGCGGACAAATACAATGGCTTCTCCAGCAAAATGTAATCAGACATATTCAAACGCACGACCGCTCGCATTATCCCAATGACAATGTTCTCATGATGTCCGTTGAGCTCGGCATGGCAAATGAATATATCCGCCAACTTTCTGCAAATACTGCTCGCGGTTTAAGACAAAAAGCGCGGCAAGGAATTTATCCAGCACTTGCGCCAATTGGATATATAAATGATCCGAGTACAAAAACTATAAAAGTTCACAAGAAAAACGCCGCGCTTGTGCGCGAAATATTTGAAAAATATTCGAGCGGAAAATTTACGCTGGATCAGCTCACACTTTTTCTTGAAAATTCGGGTGTGATGTCCAAAAGAAATCATCGAGTTCATATTTCGCGCATCTCTTTCATTTTGCAAAATCCATTTTACTACGGTCAATTCCGATATGCCGGAGAAATTTACGAAGGTACGCACACTCCTCTAATTTCAAAATCTCTTTTTGATAAAGCCAATGCGGTTTTGCGCGGACGCGGCCGGCCAGTTTCCATCAAAACCGATCCGGCGCCGTATTGCGGACTTTTGCGCTGTGGTTTTTGCGGTATGGGTATTACAGCTGAAGTAAAAGAGAAACATCAGAAAAATGGCAACGTTCACCACTACACATATTATCGTTGTACTCGCAAAAACAAAGCGGCCAAATGCAAAGAAGCGCCGGTGCGAAGCGAGTTTTTGGACTCGCAACTCTCGACGCTTCTTTCAGAATATTTTATGCCGCAAGAATGGATTTCTCCATTTTCCGCATTGCTTGAAAAAGAGGCGGCCAGCGCCTCTCAAACAGCGGCAGGAGCCGTCCAAGAACTGCGTGACAAGTGCGAAGATATTTCTCGCAAAATATCGCGCCTGACAGATTTATATGTCGCTGAAGATTTGGAGCGTGAGGATTACTTGTCACGCCGTCGCGCTCTTGCAAGCGAGCGCCGGACGATTGAAGAAAATATCGTCCGTCTTGAACGAGCCCCTGCCGCTTGGGTTGAACCTGTCCGCAACTGGATTGCAGACGCTTTGACACTCGGAAAAATCGCGGAATCGGAAGACCTCCTTTTAAAAAAATCCTTCCTCCAAAAAATTTTCGGATTGAACCTCTCGCTCCACGCGCGCGAAGCGCGCGGAAACGCCATTTCTCCATACGCGGCGCTCCGCGCCGCGCGAATTTCCGCCTCTGAAAAACCGCTAAGTTTGATTTTGGAGCCGTTGATCGGGATTGAACCGATGACCTCCCCCTTACCATGGGGGTGCTCTACCAACTG
>CAZRKB010000001.1:49771-88542 GCA_964601125.1 uncultured Candidatus Saccharibacteria bacterium | reverse complement strand
TGGAAAAGAAGAGACTAAAATTTATAAGAAGCGCGACAATAATAATATTTAAAATATTTTTGCTTACATCACCAAAACTCAAAGAGAACATTGCCTTGAAGGCGACAAACAGAAGCACGAATATAAAGAACATATTTGCAACATCACGCAAATCAGCCCACGCTTGGCTTATACTCTCACCCAAAGTTCCCTCGCCACTACCGATGTGTTTAGCCATATCAATCACTGAATATGTAACTATGGTGTCAAAAAGCTTTCCGGCCAACCATAAAAATGCAGCAGAAATGCTCGTTAATACATAACCAATTGCTTTTACAGCAAAGCCTATTGGGCCAAATATGATGTCATCAAAAGTCCAGGAACCGCCAGTTGCCGCTCTGGTTGTTGTGTCGTTTATTGGAGCGCAATATAGTGCTCCGCCTTCGCCGATTAGTATACCATCATTTTGAGTTGAAGCAGAAGACATTTTACAATTTGGAGTTTGTGCCAAAACACTACTAGCTGGAAGTAATACTCCTCCTAAAACAACCGTCAGTATTAAAAATGTTAAAAGTTTTTTGGTCATTTTTTATCTTGATCTCCCGCCGCCTGGGGTTTCTTGAGCATTTCCGCTTGTGTTGGTTGCTCGATTAATTTCTGGTGAACAATTTGGGTCAGCTAAATCACAATCTACTACTCCGGTTGGAGGCAGACATTCCGGTAAACTTGGATTTTCTCGACAAGCATTTGGGTTTGGTGTGGGCGTATTTAATGTGTTTGTTACGCTTTGATTGGATGTATTGAAATAATTGTTTATCAACGCATCATTACTTGTAGGAGAGAGTGCGCTTGTAAATGATTGGTTGTTATTCGATGGGTCTGGACTACTCAAGCCTCTAAGTCCGTTACCTATACCACCTATAAGTCTACCAACAAGTTGATTCAACAAAGCACTAATAATCTCATTTATTTCATCTGCTACTGCCAATTTTTTATCTCCTATGGTCAGTACACTATCAAGTTTTCCCTGGATAACAGACCCTGGTGTACTCGTTTTCTCTGTTCCGGGTATGCAAGAGGGCTCAGTTTCCCCTGGTAAGGCTAGTGGGTATCTCTCACATGTTTGAAAAGACATAAAACCTTTTCCCCAGTTCAGCTCCTGTTCCTTTTCCCCTAATTCTTGAGCTAGCACTCTAGCCAAAGAACCTTCGGCTTGAAGATAGGCTCCGAGCGGATTGTTCTGAGGCTCTTGGGTTAGGCGGAAAAATTTATCCCAACCTCCGCGCTCGAAATCGTTAATAAAATCCTCCATGTTTCCATAAGCGTCAGTTAATGTACATTGCCAGCTTTCATTATATCCAGTATAGCTTTGGGATAAGGCTATTTTTACCCTTGCGCTTATTGGTCCGCAAAGAAAATTTAGGTTAGGATTATTCGCTATAAAGTTTCCGGCCACTCTGTCTCCTACATCTTTAAAATATCCACTTGGGTCGGTAACATACGCTGGACTACCTCTGAATCCAGAGTTTATCCAATTTACGGTACTCGCTGTCATTCGTTGGATAATTAAATCGAGCATTTTATAAGCAACGGCGTCTAATGCGTATTCTTTTAGCCAAATGGCGTGTGAGCCGAGAGAAGTTATGGAATTAACAGCAAAGTTTACCCAGTCCACGAAGAACGCGTCTGCCCTTCTTGCAAACATAGGAGAAAATGATGTCATAAAGACACACAACACTAGTAGTGTGGCAAAAATTTTTTTATATCTATAAATTTTCGTAACCATTAATATTTACCCGCACAACTTCATATACAAATTATATCCCGTACATTAAGTAGTATCCACCAGAACCCTGTTCATATTCAATACCATTTTGTTTTATGAAAAGAGAGCTAGCTTGAACTGCCTGTACAAACAGATTTCCATTTGTCTGAAACGCTTGTACCCCGCTAAGCGCTAGTAGTGGATCAGAAAAAACTCTCTTTATCTGTTCGAGGCTTGCCGCCATTCCTATTAGGCCATTGATTGTGTCGATGTGTGCTTTTACGAAAGTTTTCGGTGCGGGCATTTGCTGTATTTCCATAGCCATTTTTTTATATAGAACTATGGCTTCATCAAGCTCTTCTATTTTTTCTGGATGATTTGTTTCTAGGGCCGTTTGCAGTATATAAATCTCATTTTTTTCTGGGTCAGATTGATTATTTTTTAAAATTAAACCCAAATTTTCTCCATAATCTAAAATGGTTAACTTGCCATTATCTGGAACTATCTTTAAATCGGAGGCACCAATTTTTTTTAGTGAAGTGGTATCTGTGTAATTTATTGCTTGATCCACCAATTTTTCTGCAGAGCTCTGATTCAAAAGCCCATTTTGTTTAAGGACTAAGTAATTAGAAAAAAGAGAGGTGGCTACCGCGTCGGTGGTTGTTTGGTCCGTGTGTTCTTCGCCTGATAATTCTTGAGATGTTTGGGATGAATAAAAAGATATTTGATTAAAATCTTCTTGCCAATTAGGATTTTCAGGCAATGAAAGATTTTCTCCTGGAAGCAAAGTGTTGGCCAAATTTACTTTAGGTGGTTGTTTTCCTCCAAAAACTATAATTATAGAAAATACAGCCGCAATGGATAAAACAAGCAAACTCAAGACTTTTTTACTAGGCATCCTCATGCCTCAAGTATAGCAAAATTATCTGGAGATTTTTTCTTCTATGGTGAAAACCCTGTCTTCAAGGGCTTTAAATTCATCCCGCGTTACCTGATTGTGTCTGATCAAAGATATTTCCGTCCTTATTAACTGCATATTTTTATTTACCAAATCGAAACTTTCTTTGTTTTCCTCTATATGCCTGTCAAGCTTTTCATTTAGCATCGAAACACCTTCAGCCACCCCCTTGACTTGAGACCTTATATCTTCCAACACGACTGTATATTGGTCTCTCGTTTCTGTTTCCTTTGATTTTTTTGGTCCGTTTTTCATTTAGTCATTTTACATCAACTCCTTTGTTAAGCAAATCCAGTCTTCTACTTTCAAATCCTCAGCTCTTGCCTTTTCCGGTATACCACATTTTCTGAAGACTTCTTCTGAAACGCCCAGATTTTTTATAAGCAATTTTCTTTTGTGCGTAAAACCTTTTTTCAATATTTCAAAAAATTTTTGTTCTGTTGTTTTTGTGTTCTGCCCCCCTTTAAAGTAAAGGGGGGTTGGGGGGATTATTTCTTTGAATCTTTTTTTGCTTACATTTCTCACCGCAATAATTCCCGAATCAACTTTTGGTTTTGGGTAAAAACTCCCTGCCTTTATTGTTCCACCATATTCTGGCGTGCCAAAAACTTTTATTGAAATGCTTAAAATTGATTCCTTGCCATCGCGCGCAATTATCCTTTCCGCCACCTCTTTTTGAATTACAAAACAAATTGTTTTTGGTTTACCCTGAGCAGAGTCGAAGGGTAGATTTTCCGATTCTAAAAATTTTTTTAAAATAGCCCCGGTAATATAGTATGGAATATTCCCCACCAATGCATAATTCATAATTCTTGATTCATAATTCAAAATATCCTCGCAAATGATCTCTAATTTTCCACTACTTATCTCGTCTGCAAATTTAATTCTAAGGTTATCTACTAACCTCTCGTCCTTTTCTACCGCTATCACTCTTTTAGCTTTCCCCAATAAGATTTTTGTCAATCCTCCCTCCCCTGGCCCCACCTCTACTACGGTGTCATTTTTTTCTATGTGTGCAAAATCAGCAATTTTTTTCAAAATTTTAGGATCTCTCAAAAAATTCTGCCCTAGTGATTTCTTTGGTTTGGTTTTCATAATTTTAAAATTCTATGTGCAAAAGAGGTTTTCTCTTCGGTGTGTATTCCAAAAATTCCCTTTCCGCGTAGTAATCGGGTATTTCCAAAATAAATTCTGAAGGTATATTGACATTGCGATTACCAAACATTGTTCTTGTTTGAGCATAAGAGAGAAAAAGCTTTTTTTTAGCTCTGGTTACTGCCACATAAAACAATCTCCTCTCTTCCTCCGCATCCTCTTCGCTTAAGTTCTCGTCTCTCTCGTGCGGGAATAAACCCTCTTCAAGTCCGGTCACAAATACGTAGGAAAACTCAAGCCCTTTGCTCGCATGCACTGTCATTAGTCGCACACCCACTCTCTCCTCCTTGTCTTCATCTTGATCTGAAACAAGCGAAGTGTCTTCTAAAAATTTTTCCACCATGCCCTCAAAGTCTTTATTTTGAGAGGAGTCATACCGCACAGCTAAAGCGGCCAACTCTTTTATGTTCTCTAGCCTCTCTTTATCCTCCTCTGTTTTAGAGAAAGACTTGGTTAATCCAGATTCTTCGGCTATAAACATAATTGTTTTTGAAAGAGGGTTCTCAAGAGAGAAATTTTTAATTCGAGATAGCAAGTTTTTAAAAGCAGAGATTTTTATCCTTGTGGCGGCCGGCAGAGCCTCTTCCTTCCCCTCGACTATTTTAAGTAAAGTTATTTTGCCAATGCCGCGCGGCGGCATATTTATGACCCTTTTTAAATCGGAAACGCTGTCTGGGTTAAAAGCTAAACGCAAAAAAGCCAAGATATCTTTTATTTCTTTTCTTTCATAAAATTTGGTACCCAGCACTTGATAAGGAATTTCTTTTGCTAAAAACTCTTCCTCTAAAACTCTCGATTGAAAATTTGCCCGGTAAAGTACAGCCATCTCCGAAAGGTCGGCGCCAGTTTTTTCTAACTCTTTTATTTTTTGAGCTACGAACTGAGCTTCGTGGTTTTCGGTCAGGGCTTCAAAAATACCAACTCTTTCCCCCATCCCGTTTTTAGTAACCAAAATCTTGTCTCTTCTGAATTTGTTTTTTTCTATTATTTTGTTTGCTACGGCCAGTATTGTTTGGGTTGATCTATAATTTTCTTCAAGCACTATAATTTTTGCCCCAGGGTAATCTTTTTCGAAATTAAGCATATTTTTAATGCTCGCACCTCTCCAGCTATAAATATTTTGATCTATGTCGCCAACTGCGCATATGTTTCTGTGTTCTCGCGCTATGCTTTCGGCCAAAGAGTACTGGACTTTGTTTGTGTCTTGGTATTCGTCTATGTGTATGTATGACCAGCGATTAGCATAAATTTTTCGCAGGTCGTCTTTTTGCAAAAGTTTTGCTGTTACTAAAAGTAGGTCGTCAAAATCTAAAGCATTTTCTTTTTTTAAAATTTGCTCATAGTTTTGCCAAACTTTGCCCACGATATTCCCGTAATAATCAGCGCTTGCGTTAGCCACATATTCATCTGCTGTTACAAAGTTGCCCTTCTCTCTTGAAATGACAGACAAAATTTTAGCCGGGTCGAAAGATTTAGGGTCATAACCGCTTTTCTCCAAGGATTCCTTAACCGCCCTCTTTGATTCTCCTCTGTCAAAAATGCCAAAATGCCTTTTAAGACCGAGAGAATTAGAATTTTCTTTTATTATAAAAGCACCCAAGCTATGAAATGTTGACACAAAAGGTTTATCCTGAGCAAGGTCGAGGGGCTTCCCACCATCAAAGAAGTAACCGCTCTCTTTTTCGAGTAAAGAAATTACTCTACCCTGCATTTCTCTGGCTGCTTTGTTGGTGAAGGTTACGGCCAATATTTTTTCTGGAGCTACACCTTTTTTAATCAGATTTAAAATTCTATAGGTGATGGTTTTGGTTTTTCCGGCTCCGGCACCTGCCAATACCAAAACAGGCCCTTCAGTCGTTTCAACCGCTTGTCTCTGAGCGCTATTTAGTTCGTTTAGGAAATCTTTCACCCACCTATCTTACCAGACTTGCGATAAATATTTTAATTACATGTAATAAACATGAAGCATTGACCAGGTCTATTTTTTTGCTAAAATTTTCTCTGTGTTTGGTTTTTCCCGTTTACCTAAAAATGGCTTGATTAAGCCATTTTTCCAGAAAATTCGGAATTATCATTAAAACAAAGGCTATTTTACCCATAATAAATAATCTCGACCCAAAAAACGACTATTTTTCAAAGAAAATCGGGTTCAAGAATATAATTTTGAGTCTTTTGGGATGGAAGAGAGTTTCTCTCTTTCTTCTGACTTTGCTATTGCCAATATCTGTTTATGCTGGTGCAGTAGGCTTTTTAAGCAACATATTTAAAGCGGCCGAGGCAGATGTTTTTTCAAGAGAAACGAGCGTTCAAAACATGGCTCTGCTTGCATCAAGTGAGGGGCCCGTGGGTTCTGGGCCTTCATCGTATACTTCTTTGGCAGTTGATGATGACGCTCTGGTTGCTTCTGGGAGCCCATTTGGTAGTAGTCATGAATCTTTGATCCACAAACCTACAAGTGATCAAATAAGTGTATATGTTGTACGTAGTGGCGACACTTTGTCGCAAATAGCAGAGATGTTTGATGTTACTGTTAACACCATAAAATGGGGTAACGATTTGGATTCTAATACTTTAAAAGAGGGCCAAGTTTTAGTTATCCTGCCTATTTCTGGTATACGTCATACTGTGGTGAAGGGAGATACTCTGGCTTCTCTGGCTAAAAAATATAAAGGTGATGCAGAAGAAATACTGGCTTACAACTCTCTCCGAGAGGGAGAAGCCCTTTCTGTGGGAAGCGTTGTTATTATTCCTGATGGTGAAATTGTTACTGCGCCATCCTCGAGTACTTATACTTCTGGATCATCTTCGGGTTCCGGTAGCTCTTCTGGTCTCAAAGAATATAGCGGGTTTTACATGAGGCCGATCTCGGGAGGTAAGAGAACTCAAGGAATACATGGTTACAATGCTGTGGATATAGGTGCTCCCGTCGGCACTCCTGTGCTGGCTTCTGCTGATGGAGAAGTGATAATAAGTAGGACCGGTGGTTGGAATGGTGGGTACGGAAACTACATTGTTATAAAACACTCCAATGGAACTCAGACGTTATATGCTCACAATAGTCAGAATAGTGCTTCAGTTGGAGAGGTGGTTGAAAAAGGTCAGGTTATAGGTCTGGTGGGCGCTACGGGCAAAGCTACCGGTCCACACCTTCACTTTGAAATCCGCGGGGCCAAAAACCCATTTTAATATAAAGTGTGCTATAATAGCTTTCATTAAAAGCATTGGCTGCAAATAAACACAGAATAAATAGCGGGATTTATGCCGCAGAAGTTAGGGTTATAGGTCCTCAAGGGGAGAATTTTGGCGTAATGGCAACAAAGGAAGCTATTGTTAAGGCTCAAGAGACCGGTCTTGATTTGGTGGAAATTTCTCCAAATGCCAATCCGCCTATTGCTAAAATTGTTGATTACGGAAAGTTCTTGTATTCAGAAAATAAAAAGCAAAAATCAGCCAAAGCTAAGGCCCAAACTGTGGAAGTGAAGAGTTTGCAGATCAAGGTTGGCACTGGGGAACATGATTTGGGATTGAAGGCAAAGAAGATCTCAGAGTGGCTCAAGGAAGGTCATAGGGTAAAAATAGACCTATTCCTACCTGGAAGGACCAAATATATGAATGAAAGTTTCTTAAAAGAGCGGTTGGATCGAGTTTTTAAACTGATCTCAGAGGATTTTAAAGTTGCAGAAGGGATCAAAAAAAGCACTAAAGGCTTGACAACCATGATAGAACGTGCAAAATAACAGTTCGTGCTCTAAAGGATGTATCGCACGAAAGATGCCCGCTAAATCATATGAAAACAAATAAATCATATTTAAAACGCATTAAGGTTACCAAAAATGGCAAGTTGGTTACTCGAAAGATCGGCCAAAATCACTTTAATGCTCGAAACAGGACCAGAACAACTCTTAGAAAGAGGGCTACTGTTTTGATTGAAATGAAAAACAAGGATCGCGGCAGATACTTAAATAATATATAAAATTTAACATCTCAAATCTTAGGAGTTAATTTTTGAGATTTGAAATTTAATTTAAAAACATGGCAAGAGTTAAAAAAGGAGTTAATGCTCTAAAAACAAGAAGAAATATTTTAAGCCAAGTAAAAGGCTACCGTTTTGGCAGATCAAAAAAAGAGAAGCAGGCATATGAAGCAATTGCTCATGCTGGGACATACTCTTTCGCACACAGAAAGGATAAAAAGGGCGATTTTAGAAGGCTTTGGAACGTAAGACTTGGTGCGGCACTTCAGAAAAGTGGCCTTTCATATAGCAAATTTATGGGCGCTCTCAAAAAGAACAACGTAAATCTTAATAGGAAGATGTTGTCGGAAGTTGCGCACTTTAGTCCAGACTCTTTCAAGAAAATTTTATCAAAAATATCTTAAATTTTGCTTATTTGGCCTGTCCACAAGTATATAGTCAAGGGTATTGCTCAAAAAGAGCTTTAAATATATACTTATCTCGGGAGGATAAAACAGATGGCGCTCGAGACCACCTGTTTCAAAAGTGGAGGGCTCGCCTCGCTCACCTCAGCGAAGCGGGTCGGTGACCTGGGTCGAGAAATTTATCAGATCTTAATTCTAATAAATACAAAGATGAATAAAGCAGATTTAGCAAACGCAGTTCATGAGAAGCTTGGTGGCACCAAAGTGCAAGCAGAAGAAGTAGTAGAAACTATTATAAGCGAAATCGTAGGCTCTCTTAAGAAGGGCCAGGAGGTTTCCATTGCAGGTTTGGGTATATTTTCCGCTAAGACTCGCGCCGCTAGAACAGCTAGGAACCCAAGAACTGGCGAGACTGTAAACGTCCCAGCCATGAAAGTTCCAAAATTCAGAGCATCAAAAGCTTTGAAAGATGCAGTGAAATAATATTCTTGTTCCCACTTATCAAAAACTCCCTTGATTGGGAGTTTTTGATTGTATAAAAAACAAACGACCCAGCTCATTGCTGGGTCTTGTCGCTGATAAACAATTTTTCCAGATGTGGCTTCAGACTCAAAGGAGAAAAAAGTCTAAGCTTCATATTCGTACAAATGGGAGAATATTTTCCTTTTTTGTCGAATAAGCAAAGATCTCCAATCGATAGCTGCTGGGCAACTTTTTCTGGAACTCTATACCAAATAGTGTCGCACCCTCTTTCTTCTTGGCTGAAACAAAAGTTCTGAACTTGGATATCTCGCATAACATCGCCGGTCTTGGAAATCTTGGTTCGCCAAGATTTCTGGATGATTTTGCCATGGATTGAAATAATTGGCTGATTTTCGGTGTAACCAGCCGTGACAAAACAAAACACGAACACCAAAACTTTCATAAGCACCTCTATCCCAAATATATCAGTATATAAAGTTTTGTGCCACCGGAGGGAATCGAACCCCCAACTATCCCTTAGGACGGGACTGTTATAATCCATTTAACTACGGCGGCTACTTGCCCCGTGGCGAGTGAACGAGTTTTACGGGGGTCCGCCCTCTAGGACTCGAACCTAGGACCCCGGAGGTATAAGCTCCGTGCTCTAACCAGCTGAGCTAAGGGCGGGTATGGTTTGAACCATAACACAAAACATACTAGCTTTTTTTAAGCCAAATTTCAATTTTTAAATACGTAAATAAATTTATGGAGAACACTCGGTGGCGTCATCTGGGTGAGCGGTGGTATGGAGGTCATCAACTGGTGAGAGTATTTCTGCTGCTCCAGAAGAATCTACGCACCAAAATTCACCAACATCAGCCAAAGCGGCGCTTATGACGTATGTGTCGTCAGTTGAAGAACACCTCAAATCTATAGCCGCTGGGTTTGGATAGTTGTTTGGGTCAGTGTATTGAGCCATACCTGAGTCTATGTCTTGAAACATCGAATCTACCTCTGTGCAGCCCAATAGCGTTCCGTCTATGTCGCCAGCGGGGCCGTTGTAACTACCGTTTTGATCAAAAAACAACTCGGCTGAATCTTTGGCGTTTGATAATTGAGCCTTAACTTTAGCGTCAGCTCCCCTACTCCTTGCCACGTTTAAACTTGCCAGCACAACCGAAGAAAGTATGCCAATAATAGCGATCACCACTAAAAGCTCAATTAATGTAAACCCATTTTGCCTCTTATTTTTTTTCATATGCACTCATTCTATTATTTTCAATGTTTTCAGTAAAATTTTTTTGTTAATAAGTTTAGGCGGCAACATCTTTCTTTTTTGGAGTTACACCGTTTGCTATCAAAATATTCTCAAACTCTTCTCTTTCTATGGTTTCCGTCTCTATGAGTCTTTTTGCTATTACATCTAAAAGATCTCTCCTCTCTTTTATTATTTTTTCAGCTCTTGTGTAAGCCTCTTTCATTATCTTCGAAACCTCGCTGTCGATCATGCTACCCACCGACTCGGAATATTCCTTATCGTCCACCCCTCTGCCAAAAATAGGTTTACCACCACCGCTTTCAAGCGCTATAGGTCCCAAATTATCAGACATTCCGTACTTTGTTACCATATCGCGCGCCATTGCTGTAGATACCTGCAAATCATTTGATGGGCCGGTAGTTAGATCGTTGAAAACCAACTTTTCTGTTACGTAACCTCCAAGAGAAACGGCAATATCGTCCAAAAATTCATTACGGGACTGTAGTTTCCTGTCTTCTATTGGGAGTTTTAGTGTGTATCCAGCAGCTCTACCTCGGCTAATAATTGATATTTTGTGTACCGGATCGGCAAATGGCAGTATGCTGGCGACGAGCGCATGTCCGGCTTCGTGGTAAGCTGTTATTTCTTTTTCTTTTTGAGAGAGAATATGGCTTCTTCTCTCTGGTCCTAGCATGACTTTTTCTATCGAGCGTATGAGGTCAAACTGGGAAACTTTGGTTCTATTTTCTCTTGCGGCAAGTATGGCCGCTTCATTCATTAGCGAATACAAATCTGCTCCAGAAAAGCCCGGAGTCCTCTCTGCTATGATGGCTAGATTAACATCTTCGGCTAAAGGCTTTGCCTTGGCATGAATTTTCAAAATGTCTTCCCTGTCACCCCTGTCTGGCAAGTCGATGGCTACCCTTCTGTCGAAACGTCCTGGTCGCAAGATCGCTGGATCTAACACGTCAGGCCTGTTTGTAGCGGCCATAACCACAACCTTTTCTGTTGGCTCAAATCCGTCCATCTCTACCAGGATTTGATTTAAAGTTTGTTCTCTCTCGTCATTTCCACCACCCAAACCACTGCCTCTTATTCTACCCACAGCATCAAGTTCGTCTATAAAAATGATTGCAGGAGCCACCTTTTTTGCCATTTGAAACAAATCTCTCACTCTCGAAGCGCCTATGCCAACAAACATTTCTACAAACTCTGAACCGGAAATTGAAAAGAAAGCCACTTTGGCCTCACCGGCTACCGCCCTTGCGAGAAGCGTTTTGCCTGTGCCCGGTGCCCCCATAAGCAATATACCCTTTGGGATTCTAGCCCCTATTTCAAAAAATTTTTTTGGATTTTTAAGGAAATCTACTATTTCAGAAAGTTCTTCCTTTGCCTCCTTACATCCCGCTACATCTTTAAAGGTAACTTTTTGTTTTTGATCATCTGGGCTTGTGATGCGAGCGCGTGATTGACCGAAAGAAAAAGCCTGCATCCCCGCTCCTTTTATTTGTCTTGTCATGAGCCAAATGAAAACGGCTATGAAAAGTATCGGGAAAAGTATAGGAGATAAGTTTACTAGCCAATAGAAGAAGCCCCCGTCTTGATTTACGCTAACTTTAACTGCTCCAAGCTCTTCTTCTGTTACTCCATAAAACAGTAAAGTTTCTTCCAGACTAGCCGAACTCTCTTTGACTGAAGTTTTGACCGCCTCATCTTTGAAAATAGCCTCAATGGAAGTGTTTTTAATAGAGATTTCCTTTATTTGGCCTGCTTTAACTGCATTTGCCAACTCCGAAATGCCAATCTTTTCTTTTTCTTGCTTTCCAGAAATTAGGGAGTATATGGAAATGACGAAGAAAATTATCAAAATACCTATTATCAGATTGCCAAAAAAGGAATTTTTGAATCCCCCACTGCCCGTCTCTTGAGGAGGTGTTTTTTTGCCACCACTGTTTTTAGTGTTAGTTGCCATAAGTGCAAATATATCACGAAAATGCTAAAATCACAATATTATATGAGTTTGGCGCAAAACAAAAAAGCATACTTCAATTATGAAATTCTCGAAAAAATCGAGGCTGGTATTGAACTGCTTGGTTTTGAGGTTAAGTCAATAAAAAACGGCAAAGCATCACTCGATGGTGCGCACGTTACTATTCGAGGCAATGAAGCTTTTGTGACCGGTATGCAAATTTCACCCTATCAACCCAAAAATACACCAAAAGAATATGATCCAGTGCGACCACGCAAGCTTCTTTTGACCAAAAAAGAGATTGAAAAACTTGAGGAAATAGAGAAACAGAAAGGGTTGACAATTGTGCCTCTTTCGGTGTATAATAAGGGTAGGAAGTTAAAGATGGATATCGCTGTAGTTCGCGGCAAAAAGAAATACGACAAGCGCGAAACCATCAAAAAACGCGATACGGAAAGAGAGATAAGAAGAGAATTAAAATAACATCATTCGCTCAAAGTTTGTTTTTGGATATTGCTCGCTTAAAACAAATTTTGAGGGGATGAAAGGTTTAGACAGGTAAGAACTTTGAAAATTTGCGCGGTAGAGCTTTGGAAACTCTTAAAAAGTCCAAAAAAGCATAAGTGCCAAAAACACTCTTGCGAAAATCGTTTCTCCGTACTTTACGGCTAACGATTTTCAATTCGCATTCGCTCGTGCTTAATTAAGCGCAAGTCTTTGCGACGGCCTCTTCCTCAAGTCTGTTCGGGAAAATGGGTTGTAATAACTTCGGACTAGAAAAGTGAAAAATGTTCCGCTTCACTTTTTGAAACTAAGGATCTAGGGGTAAGTTTGTTTTGTTTGTTTTAAAGAACTTACGCTGAGACTCGAGTTTAACTCGAGAAAAACAAACTACACCGCGTAGAAAAATTTTTAAAACTTATCTGCACGGGGCTTCAATGCCCCCTTCTCCACCACTTCGCACTGGCTGGCATTTATGCTATTTTTGATAAATGGCGTTTTTTGATGGAAAAGAAAAAATAAGAGTGGTGACACATAGCGGCAACTTTCATGCCGATGAGGTGTTTGCTGTGGCGGTGCTTTCCCTCCTTGCTGAAAAGGAAGGCAAAGAACTTGAGGTGGTGAGGACGAGAGACGAAGCCGAGTTTGAAAAAGCTGATATTTTGGTAGATGTTGGCATGAGGTACGAGCCAGAAAATTACCGGTTTGATCATCACCAAAAAGGTGGTGCCGGATTCCATTTTGAAAACCCATCTCTCCCCTACGCTTCTTTTGGGCTTGTGTGGAAACATTTTGGGGAAATGCTTTGCGATGATAAAGGGGTGACAGAGAGGATAGAAAAAAAGCTTGTGATACCCGTCGATGCTAGAGACAACGGAATAAACATATTTAAAAATCTTATTGAAGGGGTTCAGGATTACTCTATAACTAAAGAATTGGTTTATGCTTTTCGTCCGACATGGGAAGATGGGCTAGAAAAAAGTGATGATAAATTTTTTGAGCTTGTAAATATATTTAAGCAAATTTTGCAAAATGAAATCAGAATTTCTGTAGCGCAAGTAAACGGAAATAAAAAAGTTTTAGAAGAAATACAGAAACAAAACGAACCTGAAATTTTGATTCTAGAACAAAACATTTTTTGGGATGAGGTTGTTTCAAAATTTAAAAATATAAAAGTAGTTGTTGTTCTTGAAAATGATATTAATGCATGGAGTGCTGAAACTGCTCGAGATGATGTCGCAAACTTTGATTCAAACCGTGCCAGCTTTCCAAAAGAATGGTGGGGTATTAGAAATGCGGAACTCGCTCTAGTTTCAGGTATTCAAGACGCTATTTTCTGTCACAGGAATGGCTTCTTTGCTGTCGCCAAATCAAAAGAATCGGCAATAATGATGGCCAAAAAAGCTCTTGAATATTCTCAAAGCTGACATACATCACTTTCTCACGATCGTATAAAATTGGTGTATGTTTGAAAGTTTAATTGGCAATACAAGTTCTGCCGTCTTTTTCTATAGAAACTTTGTGTCCGATAATATCTAAACCGCTTCCTCTTATTTTTACTTCAAGTGCAAGGCCTGTTGAAACCTCTTTGTTCCAGTATTGGTCAAAAATGAAATTACCGAGAGAATAATAAATGGGTACTTCCCTGTCTTTCTCGCCATCTTTTATTTTCAAAATCTCGCTCTCTTGTATCACGTGTGGATGCGAACCTATGACAAGAGAGGCCCCGCTTTCAGCAAAAAGTTTAGCTGTGTTTTTAACTCTCTGTGGCGGGGCGACATATTCGTCTCCCCAATGTGTGTAAACGATCACCGTTTGCCCATCTTCTTTTTCTTTTTTAATTTTTTCTGCAACCTTTTCTTTCCCCTCACCTCCAAATTCGTTGTAGGAAACAAAACTGAGGTTTTCCTTTCTAAAAATTGGTTCACCAGTCTCGGCTTTAGACGAGTCGCTGTAAAACCCACCGAAGTAACTTACCCCCGCCTCTGTCAAAAGTTTTTTGGTTGATTCAAATCCACTTCTGCCAAAATTGCTTATATGATTATTGCCTAGATTGACGAGCCGGATATTGTTTTTGTATAAAAGTCTCGGCACGTTGGTTGGGAAGGTGAAGCGGAAATTCTCAGGGCTTCCTGGCACCGAAACCAAACTCACCGAAGCACTTTCTGTTACTGGGCCCTCAAGATTGCCGACTACCAAATCGTACTGTTTTAGGAAATCACCAATGCAAGAAAAGACATGATCCTCCCCATTTGCATACATCGCCTTTCTTATGTGCCTGTCAAAAAACATATCTCCGACAAATAAAATTTTGGTTTCTTGTGTTCGATAAACAGCCAAAAGCATTAACAAACCGATGGCAATAAAAACAAACGGCAAAAATTTTTTAATTCCTCTCAATCTTTTCATTCTCTAAATACTAACGTTTTTAAGCAAAAAGTAAATTTAAAGAATATATTTCGGCAAACAAAAAAGCGCGAGCCAGCCGTTTACAACGACCAACCCCGCGCTTGAGATAGACCCCGCCTCCGTCACGTTAAACGCAACTTCGGCGGTTTTTATTCTATGAGCCAGCGGTCCAACCGCCGGCCAATTTTGAACAGTGCGGCGTACATTGCCGCTATTGAAACCAAAAAAGCAACTACCCGAACCCATGGTGGGTTGGGTAAAAAATTGGAGGCTATCCATCCGGACAGCCCTACGGCGGAGATTCCCCCGCCAAAAATCAACAAAACCCATAAAAATGCCCACAAAATAGTGCGCATTTCATCCCTCCCTCTCCCCCGTATCTGTCCGGGAGCACGACGAAATCTAGACAGAATGATCTGTCTTTAAGACGACAGATCACGCCGTCTTCCAAAATTTCAATTGATTTAAAATCTTGGAAGATACCCCGCCTCCGTTGCTTTCGCAACGTGGGCGGGGGTTTGGCGGTATCATCGTATCAGTATGATACCGAAGCCTATACTGACCCCACCCATGATCATGAGTGAGGCAGAAACAACGGGGGGACCTCCCCCCAGAATGACCGCCAGCCCCGCTAGTGCTAGGACCAACCCCACTATAAAAAATTTGGCCACACAACCCTTTCTCCCTCTCGGGATTTTAGTAACCAAATTTAATTACCAAAATTCCGAAAAGGAGATTTACTTTTTTTATCTATTTCGTCCTTTGGGTTCTAAACCCCGGGACTCATCAGTCCGCTCTCAAAGCGGAGATAGACCCCGCCTCCGTCGCTTTCGCAACTTCGGCGGGGGAGCAAGGTCACTTTGTGAGGCGATCTTGCGGAAGGACTAAGATTGGAGCATTTTTTTGATCTCTCCCATCTCTTTCAGTGTCATATCCGGGTGGGTGCGCGTGAGATGCACCTCCACATCATCTTTGGGGTGCATGCGGAGATAGCTCACGATGTTTTGCCATTCGCGCCGTACCCAGCGCGGATAAGCAGGTCCTAGCGATGCTGGAGATGCGGCGGCCAATGCAAGCCATCGCTTTTTGCTTTCACCCACCCACGACTTCATCGCCTTGGACGCCCAGTAGGCACCCTCTTTTAGATCACCGTCGTCCTGGGTGATTTCAAACTTCCGCCAGCATATGGCGGCGCGCGCCGCCTCGAACGCAATCATGCGCGTGAGTGACATCGGCTCGGTGTCGATGCCCGAGACGATCTTCCAGGCTGCTCCTAGTGAGATCTTCTCATCCAGGTATCTCGACGCCGCATCCAGTGCGGCTTCTTCTCTCGCGTCTGCGCCCTCAGCTGCAAAGCCGAGGGTTGTCTCAATGGCTTTCCTCCCATCGCCATTTTCCATGACGATGGCCAACCCTAGTCGATTGGCTGGGTGCATGAGGTGCCATTGCCATCTTTCGACACCCATTGAATGTGGCAGCAAATGCCGTAATTGCATTCTCTCAAACTCCCTCATGAGCATAACGTTCATAACCTCTCCTTCTCCCTCGCTTATCCCCGAGGGTGGGTCGTACCTGCTTCAATTTATGAATCGCCATCAGGTACAATGGCGAAGATATTTAGACAGAATGATCTGTCTTTAAGACGACAGATCACGCCGTCTTCCAAAATCTCCATTCAACTATGCTCACAACAAGCAAAATCAAATCAAGAACTTGGAAGAAAACCTATTTTATGTTATTGTTCACTCATGAAGTATTTGAACTACAGCGTTATATTTAGGGCTGAACCAGAGGGTGGTTACACTGCCATCGTTCCTTCTTTGCCTGGGTGCATTTCTTACGGCAAGACAGTCGAGAAGGCTAGAGACATGATAGAAGACGCAATCTTAGGTTACGTAGAAAGCTTGCGTAAGCACGGAGAAGCAATACCAAAAGAAATTGCAAATCCTCTAATCTCAAATGTAAGCGTAGAGTATGCATGAGCCCCAAAATTCCTAGACTAACACCTCGGAAAGTCATAAGTCTGTTGCAAAAAAGAGACTTCGTTTTGGATCATACAACCGGAAGCCACTGTATATTCTTCAGATCCTCTGACAAAAGGAGGGTTACTGTTCCTCTTCATACCAGAGACCTAGCTATAGGAACGTTGCTCTCAATACTCAAGCAAGCTGGTATTGAAAGAAAAGATCTCCTATAAACAGTTAAAACTTAACTCCACATTTTTCTATTTCGTCTTGCCCTTCAATTAGCTCAGGGTAAACCCGAGATATCGAAAGGAAGACTCATCAGTCCCGCTTTGCGGGAGATAGACCCCGCCTCCGTCGCTTTCGCAACTGAGGGCGGGGGTGATAACGCTACCTAGATGCGGAAAATTCCATCCGCGAAGTAGCGTAAAATGTACAGCTCGCCCGTGGAGGCTAGGGCAACCACGAGCAGCCAGAATAGGTTAAAAAACCTATCCTTTCCTCGCACCACCTGTCTGGTCAGTTTGACCAGACAGAACACCGCTGGTACCAACGCTACCAGCGAAAAAATAACAAAAACAATCTTTGCCTCCAAGCAATCCTCTATTCTCCCCCGTTTATCCCCGAGGGTCGGTCAGCCAGATGATTTTTTGCCTCTGGCCAAGGCGGATTTGAACTTTAGGAACCATTCGACAAGCTCATGGCAAGTCATTTCGACAAACCACTCGGCAATCTCATAGTCCCTCTTGTCACATCGAGCTAGGCTCGATACGACGAAGAGGAATTACGATAGTGCCTTGGTAAATACCAAGATTTTTCACATCTCTTTCCTTCCTCGCTATTTGTTTTTCAAACAACTTCCTCGCTCGTCAGAGGCATACTTTCCTCCCAGCGAAGATATTTTTGAGAACCATTGGAGATGACTCCCAACAATATCTCCACTTGCCGGCAGACTAACATTTGATGGAGATTTTTAACTTTATGTCTTAAGTATAGCATAGTCTGTACTTCCTGTCAAGCTTTTTTATGCCTTTTGTTGCCGAGATTGCCCAAAAATGGCTTAAAATAAAGCTATTTTAGCAAGTACTTGCCATTTAGGGTCTTAATATTGAGTCTGTTTTGGGCGGTAGGAGATGGCTTCTAGGAGGTGGGAGGGGGCGATTTCGGCGCTAGAGTCGAGGTCGGCGATGGTGCGGGAGAGCTTTACTATCTTGTGATACGAGCGGGCCGAAAGGTCTAGGGTCCGGGCTGATCGATTTAAGATATCTTTGACCTCGTCAGAGATTTTTATGATGGTGGTGATGTCGCGGGCGTTCATCTCGGCGTTGGTGCTTATTTTCCGCCCCGCCCCCTCAAATCTTTTGTGCTGGATATCCCTTGCCTGCATTATCCTCTCTCTTGCTGGCAGGCTCTCGCTTTTTTCGGATTTTTCGGTAAGCCTGTCATGGTCGATTTTAGAAACTTCGGTCCAAATGTCGATGCGGTCGATGATCGGTCCGGAAATTTTCTTTTTATATCTCTCGATTTGGATCGGAGAGCAAGTACAAGGTTTGCCTTTGATGCCGAAGTTACCGCAAGGGCATGGGTTCATAGCGGCAACTAATATAAAATGAGCTGGAAATTTGACAGTACCCTTAGCTCGCGAAACTGAAACTACTCTTTCTTCGAGTGGTTCGCGAAGAGACTCTATGGCCTTGGTTTCAAATTCTGGAAATTCATCGAGGAATAAAACTCCCTTGTGTGCCAAAGTCACTTCTCCAGGGCGGGGGTTACTGCCGCCACCGATCAGGGCGACATGCGAAGCACTGTGATGTGGTGAGCGAAAGGGGCGCTCGGCGATCAATACCCCTTCGAGCGCGCCAGTCATCGAATGGATCTCAGTCACTTCCAAAACTTCGTCAAAAGAAAGAGGAGGCAAAATGCTGGCCAGCGCTCTTGCAAGCATTGTTTTGCCAGTACCCGGCGGTCCATAGAGGGCGATGTTGTGCCCGCCGGCCGCCGCTATCTCGAGGGCTCGTTTAGCGGCCTCTTGGCCTTTGATGTCAGAGAGATCGAGATTGATTTCATAAACATTTTTAATCACCTTTTTCCCTGCTGGTTTTAATTTCTGTTTCAAATCACCGTCACGATTAATGTGGTTTATTATTTCTGAAAGAGTGCTGGCTCCAAAAACCGCGATCCCATCTATGAGAGCCGCTTCTTCTGCATTTTCAATTGGCAGATAAATTTCTCTAAATCCTTTTTCTTTGGCTTTGCGAGCGAAAGCAAGGATGCCTTTAACTGGCCTTAGACTACCATCGAGAGAGAGTTCGCCCAAGAACATTTTATCTTTTGGATCAAAAATGATGTCACCACTGGCTAAAAGGTATGAAAGAGCTATGGCTACATCCAGCCCACTGCCCTCTTTCTTGACTTCGGCTGGGGCGAGGGAGATCACTACTTTGTGGTTTTTAGATTTTGGAGATTCAAAGCCGGTATTTTTGACTGCCGCTGAAATGCGATCTTTGGCTTCGTCGACCGCCTTGTCTCCTAGGCCAACTATTGAAAACGAATTCAGACCCCGAGAGAGGTCTGCTTCCACGTCGACTATGTAGGGTTTCAAAAGTGATGCTTGAGCGCTGTGTACTTTTGCGTAACTCATGACTACTCCATATGCTTTTTGCAAGTGCGAGCGGCTTGGTTGGCTTCGAGACGGTCTTTTTCTATCGGCTCACCGCTTACTTCACAGAAACCGTAAGTGCCGTTCTCTATTTTTTTAAGAGCATCCTTGATGTCGTTATAACGTATCTCGAGCTCTTTAAGTATGGCTGTGTTTTCTTCAAATTCTTCGATCTTGTCCGCTGTTTCGCTGTCGTCTGCGGCGCTGGTGTCAAAGTCTGCTGGTTCAGCCTCCCAGTCTTTTTTATTGTCTGGGTTTTTTCTGCCTACATTTTCAAGCTCTTTCTCAACAAGAGAAAGTTCTTCCCCTAGCTTATTTTTGAAGTAATTTATGTCGATATCGTCTCTTTTGTTCATATTACAAGCATTTTAGCATAATTAGGTTACCTGGCAACCGAACGCGAAGCGTAGGCTGCGGCCAAATTTGCTATGATCGAAATATCTTCGGCTATGAGGATGGTTTTACGATCAAGAAATGTATAGGAAATATCAGAAATTCCAGCTTTGTTTGTTAGAGATCTTACGTCTTTGTTTCCGGTTATCACATCTTGCCATGAGTACTGTTCTGGGTTATCTGTGTCAGTGCTGTTTCTTAAAAAAGCGAGATCTTGGGCCAAACTATTTTCCCATGCAAGCATGGAGGAGAAGGCAATACCGAAATCGTTTATGGTAAAAATAAGGAAACGGCTACTCTCGCCTTTTTGTTCTGCTAGACCTAAAACAAAGTTTTTACCTAGAGTTCTTCTTAAAGAAAGGCTGTTCCCTACTTCTAGAAAGTCAAAAAATTCCACAGTGTCACTCAATAGTTTTCCATTTTGGTCAGAAATCTTGATAATTTCTATGCCGTTAGGAGGGGGGAGCTTAGCCATCTCTTCTCTTAGGGTTTCCTTGCTTACATTGGCCAAAGTAGTGACTGAATTGTAAGGTATGAGGTCTGTTTCGATTTTTATCTGTGTGCTTGGCCTGTTGGTTATAAATGAAAAAACATAGAAAAAGGCGCTGGCCCCCGCTGCTAGCAAGGTGATACTTAAAGCCAGCATGGTTAAATTTACTTGGAAATTGCTTTTTGACCCCGCTTTTTTTGATTGGACCCCGCTATTTATCAATTCCTCTTCTCTTTTTTCTTTTCTCTCCTTTTCTTTTAGTTTTACCGAGATTACTGATTGATTTTTTTCTTTTATAAACTCGGCCATATCGCCTTGATATGTGCGTAAAGCAGAGAGTCTCTGCTTGTTGTGGAGTTCCTCTACAACCTTCCCAAAGCCTTTAGAAGCACCTTCCTCTTTGGTTTCTGGTTCCATCTCTACATTATAAACTACAAACTATTTTTTCTGAATAAAATTTGGATCAGCGTCTTTTATTGAAAGTTTGAGCCTGCCTTTCGGGTCTACCTCTTTTATAACCACAGGCACTCTCATTCCAACTTTAAGATAATTTTCCACCCTATCTATCCTAAAGTTTGCAATTTCTGAAACATGTACAAGGCCGTCGCCGTTTTTAGCTAGTTTTACTATAGCTCCAAAATCTGCCACCCTGATCACTTCTCCTTCATATTTTTCTCCGGGCTTAAATTCTTTGACTATACCCTCGATTAAGCTTAGTGCCATTTCTGCGCCCTCCTTTTCGCCTGTTACAAAAACTGTACCATCATCTTCGATGTCTATTTCTACTCCAGTTTCGTCTTTGATTTCATTTATCACTTTTCCGCCAGTTCCGATAACCATGCCGATTTGGTCAGGTCTGATTTTCATTGTGAATATTCTCGGCGCTCTAGGAGAAAGCTCTGGCCTTGGTTTATCTATCTCTGCTTCTATTACGTCAATAATTTTAAGTCTAGCGTCCCGAGCTTTTTCAAAAGCTTCTTTTAGAATCTGAAGACTTATGCCGTCAACTTTTACATCCATTTGCACTGCTGTTACCCCGTCTCTTGTTCCTGCTACTTTAAAATCCATGTCCCCGTGCTCGTCTTCTGGTCCTTGGATGTCAGTAAGGACTTTATACTTTAGTTCCTCTCCTTTGGATCCGGATTTTTCTTTGGTCAACATCAAGCCCGAAGCAATACCAGCAACTGGTTTAGTTATAGGTACTCCGGCATCCATTAGTGCCAAAGTAGAAGCGCAGACTGAACCCATAGAGGTCGATCCGTTTGAAGACAGAGCTTCGGATACAATGCGAATTGTATAAGGAAACTGATCTTTTTTTGGCAATACAGGCACTAGAGCTTTTTCGGCTAATGCTCCATGACCGACCATTCTTCTGTTGGTCGTACCGATTCTCCCTACTTCTCCTGAAGAAAATGGTGGAAAGTTGTAATGATGCATAAACCTTTTGTCTGTGTGTGTTTCCATCCCATCGATTACCTGTGAATCTCCTGGAGCACCTAGAGTTAAAGCGGAGAAAATATGAGTGCCGCCACGATAAAAAATGCCAGAACCGTGAAGCACTGGTGATACACCGCCTGCTTTTGCGAAAAGAGGCCGAAGTTCATCAAAGTTTCTACCATCAAACCTCTCGTTCCCTTCAACGGCTTTTTTGTGTATAAAGTCGTTAATTGCTTCATGAAAAAGTTTTGTCGCTGCTCTATGGTCAAACTCCGGAACTTCTGTTTCTAGAAGCTTGAACCACTCTTCTTCTAGAGAATAAATCCTATCTTTGCCAGCTTCTCCTGCGGTTTCTTTGAGTCGAGGATATATTTTGTCATTGAAAATGGCTTGCAGTGTCTCTGGGATTTCGGTTTTCTTGTACTCTACTTTTTGTTTGCCGATATCTTTTATAATGTCTTCCTGGAATTTTTGAATTTTATTGAGCTCTTCTCGGGCTTTTTCAAGCGCTTTCATCAAAATTTCCTCAGATACTTCATTTGCCCCAACCTCTATCATGTTTATAGTTCCATCTCTGCCGCAAGCTATGAGGTCAAGCTCATAGTCTTCTTTTTCGCGCACTTCATAAGAAGGATTTATTAAAAATTCTTCGCTATCTTTTTTCTTCCCGATCCTTATCGCTCCAACTGGTCCGCTCCAAGGTATTTTAGAAGTGGCGAGAGCCAGAGAAGCTGCGGTAACTCCTAAAATATCTGGATCGTATTTGTCTAAAGAGAGTATGGTGATAACTACCTGGACTTCGTTTCGCAGATCATGATCAAAAAGCGGGCGTATCGTCCTGTCAACGATTCTTCCTGAAAGTATAGCTTCGTCCGACGGCCTACCCTCTCTTCTTACAAACCTTGAACCTAAAATTTGCCCTGATGCATAGAACCTCTCTTCGTATTCAACGCTAAGCGGAAAGTATTCCAAATCTTTTTCTCCTTTTGACATGACTGCTGTGGCAAACACTACTGTGTCCCCCATCCGTAGCATGACCGACCCGTGCGCATTCTCCGCTAAGTCGTTAAATTCTGCGACCACCTTTTCGCCATTTATTTCGAGTTCGTATTTTTTAGTTTTCATCCCGCTCAATATAGCACTAAATTTTAAAATTAAAAACTCTACCAAAAAGTGGGCTCTGCTTCATTTCTTATGAAGCAGAGCGCTCGGTGGAGAATGGAAGGCACTGACGCCAGGTTTTTAGCCTGGTCTCTATTTGAGCCACAAGCTTGTGGTGAGCCTGCCTTTTTTCTTTTGGAACAGAGTCAAGAAGGATTTCTCCCAACTCGATTCTCTGCGCCAAAGGCAACCCGCATTTTGCCCATTCGTTAAAACGAGTGGGGAAATCTATATCGGTTTGCGCGAGGTACAAACCCAGATCAGCTGCGTTCATAGTCAAACCTCCTCTATTTTGATTGTATCACAAATACCGGTTACTTTCTCGCCTCCGTGATCATTTTCTCGACGTTTGGAGGGACTATTGCATAGTGGTCGAATTCAATGTTGGCAGAGCCGCGACCTTCGGTCATTGAGCGGAGGGTCGTGATATATCCGAAGAGTTCGGAGAGGGGTACCTTAGCACGAACTACCTTGTTGCCTGCTCTATCGTCCATACCCTCGATAAGACCTCGTTTTGATGAAAGGTAACCAGTCACATCACCCATGAATTTTTCTGGCACTACTACTTCAACTTTCATGATCGGCTCGAGGATAACGGGCCTAGCCTTTTTGGCGGCTTCTTGGAATGCTTGGGAAGCGGCTATTTTGTAGGCGATTTCAGAAGAGTCAACATCGTGGTAAGAACCGAAGATTAGCTCGCAAGAGACGTCAGTCATCTTATATCCAGCCACAATACCTCGATCCATGGCTTCCTTAACACCCTTTTCAACGGCCGGAATAAATTCCTGAGGGATAACACCGCCCTTGATAGAGTCGATAAATTCAAAACCCTCTTCTCGGTGAACATTTTTCTGTTTTTTGGCACCTTCTTGTTCTGGTTCGAGGGGCTTCAGTTTGAGTTTGACGTGACCGTATTGACCTTTGCCTCCTGTTTGTTTGATGTATTTAGTCTCAGCTTCAGCTTCGCCTTGTATGGTTTCTTTGTAAGCTACTTGCGGAGCGCCGACATTTGCTTCTACTCCAAATTCTCGCTTCATACGGTCAACGATGATCTCAAGGTGGAGTTCACCCATACCCATGATGACAGTCTCTCCTGTTTCTTGGTCAGATTTGATGCGGAAAGTTGGATCTTCGTCAGAAAGGCGTCTTAGAGCCATACCCATTTTTTCTTGATCAGCTTTAGTTTTTGGTTCGATGCGTAGAGATATAACCGGCTCCGGGAACACTATTTCTTCGAGGACTATCGGGTTGTTTTCATCAGAAAATGTGTGAGAAGTTTTAGCGTTCTTGAGCCCTACTGCCGCAGCGATTTCTCCAGCGAAAACCTTCTTTACTTCTTCTCGCTGGTCTGCCTGAAGTCGGACTATGCGGCCTAACCTCTCTTTTTCACCTGTAGTTGCATTATAAATGTAAGAACCAGATTCAATGGTGCCAGAATAAACCCGGAAGAAAGTAAGTTGGCCTACGAACGGATCGGCCTGGAGTTTGAAAGCAAGGGCTGAGAAAGGTTCGGTGTCGCTCGGGTGTCTTTCGATTTCCTCGCCTGTTTTTGGGTCTGTTCCTTTGATCGCTGGAATATCAAGAGGAGAAGGAAGATAATCAACTACGCCGTCAAGCACGAGCTGAACTCCCTTATTTTTAAGAGCTGAACCGCAGAAAACTGGGAATATTTGGTTTGCCACAACGGCCTTTCTTAGAATTTTCTTTAATTCAGAAACTGGTATTTCCTCGCCACCAAGATACTTATTCATCATTTCCTCGTTGTTCTCAACGATTTTTTCAACAAGCTCACCTCTATATTTTTCTGCATCGGCTCGCAAATTTTCTGGGAAAGGTATTTCGATAACATTGTCACCGAGCTTGCCCTCAAAGCCGTAAGCTTTCATTTCGAGTAGGTCGATAACTCCTTCGTGCTTATCCTCCTCGCCTATTGGGATTTGTGTGCGGATAGCTTTTTTGGAAAGTCTTTCTAGGATTGATTTATATGATTTTTCAAAACTTGCACCTGTTCTGTCAAGTTTGTTGATGAAACAGAGTCTTGGCACGTTTGCTTCTTCGGCATATCGCCAGTTTGTTTCGCTTTGAGGTTCGACACCCGCTACTCCGTCGAAAACGCAAACAGCCCCGTCGAGAACTCTCATTGATCTCTTTACCTCGACTGTAAAGTCGATGTGTCCCGGGGTATCGATAATATTAAATCGGCATTTATTCTCCACCTTCTTTCGTTCTTCCGGAGAAAGGTAGGTTGGTGCCCAAAAACATGTGATGGCAGCGGCGGTGATTGTGATACCGCGCTCTCTTTCCTGCTCCATCCAGTCAGTCGTTGTTTCTCCTTCATGCACTTCTCCGATTTTGTGCTGACTTCCGGTGTAATACAAAATACGCTCGCTTGTGGTCGTTTTGCCTGCGTCAATATGGGCGATGATGCCGAAGTTTCTAACTCTCTCTAAAGGGTAGTCCCGTTGCATAAAATAAATTCAGATAAATAAAAATTCCAAAAAGGAACAAGCAAAATATACACTACTCCTTCTTAAATTGCAAAATACAAGTTTTGTGATAGATTTCTGGCGGGAGAAATCAAATGAAGTTAGTTAAAAAACAAGGACCGTTTGATCCTGAAAATCCAGCCGATTTGATGGACAGGGTTCTTCGAATGAAACCTAGATCTTTCTCCGACAAGGAGGTACAGGTCTATTTGGCGCGACTTCAAGGCCCGTTTCCTCCTCCGGGGGCAGAAGAAGCAGTCAGGATTTTAACCGATGAGATGAAAAGGCGTAAATCCTAACATTGAGCGGTCTTGCGAACAGCGAGGCCGCTCTTAACTTATGTTAAAAATTGACACGTAAAGTGAGCGAAGGCTTTTTTTACCAGCCTCGTTCTTTGAATGTTTTTTCGTTTGCTAGACTCAAACTATACACTATTTTTAGACGGTCGTCCGTCTATTGTGTATAAAAATCATTTTAGGTGATTTTTTACCACGCAAAATGAGCGAAGGCTTTGTTGGATTCGGCCATTTTGTGCACGTTCTCACGCTTCTTTATTGCCTCACCTTCGTTTTTGGAAGCGAGTATAATTTCTTCTGAAAGTTTTTCAGCCATAGGCTTGCCCTTCTTGGCTCTTGCAGCGTCTATGATCCATTTCATTGAAAGGTAAGAGCGCCTTTCTGGCCTCACTTCTCTTGGTACTTGGTAGTTTGCTCCACCGACCCTTCTAGACCTTACTTCCATTGTAGGGCCTGTATTTTTAAGAGCTGTATCGAAAACTTCTATCGGATCTTCAACTTTTGCTTTTTCTTTTATTAAATCAAAGGCGCCGTAAACAACTTTCCTTGCTGTGTTTTTCTTGCCTCTTTCCATCACGTAGTTTATAAACTTCTCAACTTTTTGAGAATTAAATACTACGTCTGGCTTTACTTTATTCCTGTTTTTTACTTTTCTTCTCATATACGAAATAACGAATTTATTAACGAATTGCTACGAATTATTTCTTAGGTCTCTTAACGCCGTAGCTTGACCTTGAAGTCATTCTCTTGTCCACTCCTGCTGCATCTAGGCGGCCCCTGACTATGGTGTATCTCACACCGATGTCTTTCACTCTTCCTCCTCGGAGTACCACGACTGAGTGTTCCTGTAAATTGTGACCAACACCGGGAATGTAGGCAGTTACTTCCATGCCATTTGTAAGTCTGACTCTAGCAATCTTTCTTATGGCAGAGTTAGGTTTTCTCGGTGTTTTGGTTGTTACCTTTGTGCAAACTCCTCTTTTAAAAGGCGATGCATAGTAAACAGGTCGATTTTTAAGGGTATTAAAACCGCGCGCCAAAGCAGCCGCTTTTGATTTAGATCGGACTATCTTTCTTTTCTTTTTTACTAACTGATTTATTGTTGCCATTCGACTAAGATAATAAGCTCATGGTAACCCCGAATCTGATTGAGGGGCTGCCATTTGACTGAAATTTGGCTAATTAAAAATCTCCCTTAGAGAGCTGCTAAATCCTAATACAGATGGATTTAAAATGCAAATTACTTGCTAAGTATCTCTTTGACCTTAGCAGCGATTTCGTCAGCGTTAACCTTGGTCTTAATCATGTAGGTGAAGCTACCTCCCTCCATTGCGTCTGCTATCGGCTCGGCATTTTCAAGAACGGTGAGCATTATAACCTCCGCTGTTTTACCCCAACTATCTTCTCGCAGCCTTTTTAGCATATCAATGCCGTTCATCATTGGCATCATTATGTCGAGAAGTACTATGTCCGGGTGGTGTTTAAGGCATTGGTCCAAGCCCTCTTCCCCATCTTTGGCTTCAAGTACCTCAAAACCCGACATTTTAAGTTTGTCAGCCAACACAAACCTTAAATTTTCATCATCGTCTATAATTATTACTTTCTTTTTTGGATTTTCTTGCATGTTATTAAAAGGTTATTTTTAAATTTTTATGGTGAAAGTACTTCCTTTGCCCACTTCCGAAACAAATTCTATGCTCCCACCCATCGCTTCTACTATCGATTTTACCAGATAAAGGCCTAAACCAGTACCCTGGCTCTCGCTCTCTTTTTGAGCATTACCGGCTCTAAACAGTTTGGTAAATATTTTTCCTTTGTCTTCCTCTGGTATTCCAATACCGGTGTCAGAAACTACAATGGCCTTTTCTCCAAAAGAATCTTTCAAACTTATTTTTATTATGCCCATAGGCGGGGTATATTTGATGGCATTTGACACTACGTTTTGGATCACGATCCTCAGCAGTTTGGGGTCAGTTTCTAGGTGTTCCAGGCTACCATCGTAGTCTGTTATCACATTCAATTTTTTCGTTTCGATTATCGTCGAAAGCTCAAGCAGTATGTTGTCTATGATTTGGGGTACACTCACTTCTTTTTTGTCGATATTTATTGAGCCTATTTCTATGCGCGATATATTGAGCAAGGTTTCTACTAGCTCTATCATGTTCTCGTTTACTTTTTGGACTCTCTCTAGATATTCTTTCTGTCTATCTGTGATGGATCCAGTGTTGCCAGCTACTATTGAATCAATGTACCACTTGATGGTTGCGGCAGGGGTGCGAAGTTGGTGACTAGCCAGGGAAACAAATTCCGTCTTGGCTTTATCAAGCTCTTTTCTTTCTGTTATGTCAAAAATGCTGGCCAATCCGACCTTGTTTCCTCTGCCGCGGTCTTCCATCCTAAAGACCGACAACAAAACCGACCTAACCTTCCCGTTCTTTGTGGTCATTCTTATTTCCTCCATGTTTATTGGAACGGTTGAGCCGTAGTATAGAAACAACTTTTCTGCTTTTTCCTTATCTTCTTTGAAAGCAAGGGAAAATAAGTTTACACCCTCGATCTCTTTTGGGGTTACTTCAAAAAAACGCAATGTTGCTTTGTTTGGATCTTTGATTATGCCACTTTCGTTTAGGGTCATGTACGGTACAGGAGATTCTTCGTAAATATTATTTAATTGTTCGAGCGAAACGTATAGCGATTTTGTCATCCTCTCTGCGATCAGGGTGGCTCTGGTCGAGGAAGATAGCAATAGGTAAATAATATAGGAAATCAATACGCTGACTACTATAAAGAGTATGCGGATACCATCAGTCGTCACCTTGTTTACCCAAGAGGAAGAAAAATAAACAATCAAGAAAAGCGCGACAAGAGAGAATAATGAGATGAATGCGTGTTTTATGTTTGTATCTTTATCCTTCACGCTTTTAGCTTTAGACTAATAGAATTCTTTATATTGTAACAAAATTATTCACGCCAGTAATTAACGAAAAGAGCCCCAGTATTATTGGACTTAAAAATTGCCAAAAGAAAGCGATAAAAAATAGAACTAAAAGCAGCCCGTATCTTTCCAGTGTATAACGCAGTTGCATGGCCGCTTTCGGCAGGAATGTAAAAAGTATTTTGGAACCGTCGAGTGGCGGTATTGGGACCAAATTAAACATAGCCAAAGTTATGTTTATCAAAACGACGAAACTTATGGGGCTAGAGAGGGGTGAATCAAAACCGATCTGTCTTAAAATCAGACCGAATACTGTCGCGATGATGATATTGGAGGCAGGGCCAGCCGCTGCCACGAACCCCTCGCCCCACTTTTGGTTTCTTAGGTTGTAGGGGTTAAAAGGTACTGGTTTAGCCCACCCGATGATGAAACCGCCAAACAAATAGCCAAGCATCGGCACCAACAAAGAGCCTACTGGATCGAGGTGATTGAGTGGGTTTAAGGTGAGCCTGCCTTCGTACTTTGCTGTCGGATCGCCTAAATAAAGTGCGGCGTAGCCATGGCTCACTTCGTGCACGACTACTGACATTATCAGAACGATGATTATAAAAATAAAGTCCATGATACTAATTCAAATCTTAAATCTCATATATTAAATCTTCCAAAATTTGATTTTTTAGATTTGACTTTTGAGATACCTACATGTTAGCATACTGGGCACTATGGCTAAAGTATGCGCAATAACAGGCAAATCAACACTCGTCGGAGGTGGCTATTCAAACCGCACCCGTGCAACTCAGTTTAACCCAACTGGGCTTAGAAGGCGCTATGCAAATATTCAGCGTAAGCGTATTTTCGTGCCTGAAATCAACAAGACTTTGGTTCTCGACCTCTCCGCTAAGGGCATCAAAACAATCCAAAAAAAGGGCGCCTACTCTGCTCTCAAAGACGCGGGGGTTATCTAGCTATTGTGTTAAGTAAAAAATAGTGGTATTTTAGGTTTAGTTGTAATTTCAAAATTTAGGAGAAGAAAATGCTAAAAGCGATCCTCGCTACCATTTTTGGCGCTTTTATTGGCGCCTTGGTTGGTCTCGATCTTCAGATCCGCTTCCATCTTGGAATCGGAGCTTGGTCTTTCTCTGGGCTGGTGGGGGCTGTCGTGGGCTTCCTAACCTTCAAACCAGCTGAAGTTCTTGTCGCCTTGAAAAAGGCTTGGCGCGTCGTAATGGTCGACCAGTGGTATTTACCTGGTTACTCGGCAAAATATCGTAAGCTCTGGAAACATAGAGCGATGTGGGTTGGCCTCAGTGGATTCGGAGCCACCCTCACATTTTTGTCATTTTTTTTGTTGTTTCATGTGATTAAATTCCATCAAGTTCTGACGTGGGGTGTCGCGTGGGGTGTGATTTTTATCAGCGCTATGATCGGGATCATGCTCTTTTTTATGCAACTGTTTGAAAAGGACATGGTCTACGAAGAAGCTCTTCCGGAGTTGGTGGCAACAAATCGGAGGCGGCTCTGGCGGTACTTTAATCCGATAGCATTTTGCGTGTGGGTTGTTGTCGGGGTTGGTTTTGGGGTGTTGTGTGTTGTCTGGATCTTGTCAAAAATTCCAGAGATTGTAATGGAGACGATCAAATACTCCGCGACTCACGAGAGGTTTACGGTATCGGTGTCGGCTGGTGCTGGTGCTTTATGCGGGTTCTTTTTTGCCCAGAGTAACACTATTTTTGGGTTGCTCTGTGGAGCGGTGTTTGGGGTGTTTTTTCTCCTCGTGTCAAAAATTCTGTCGGCTTGTTTGGTTCGACAGGAGGGATAGAAATATTGGGGTGGTAACGCGAACCGTTGCTACCCCTAAATTTTTTTGAATTTCAAATCTTAGTTGTTCTGGTTTGATTCCCCTCCTCTTTGGGGGGTTAGGGGTGGAGCCTCACTGTTTTACCTCCAAATTCACTCCATCACTTTTGAAAATGGTCCGGCCGTCTGTGTCGGTGCGTAATATTTTAACTCCAGCTTTTTCTAGAATATCCAGAACCTCGGGGTTTGGGTGGCCGTATCTATTATCTTTTCCGGCTGAAATTACGGCGTATTTTGGCGCAACTGTTTTAACAAATAAATCAGAGGTTGAAGTTTTTGAACCATGGTGCCCCGCTTTAAGCACATCACTTTCTAATTCCAAGGTTAGTCCTTGGATTGTATGGATACTAACTAAATACTCCTCGATATTTTTAGGAGAGTCCCCTGTGAGCATGAATTCGTTTTCTCCATAAACCAAACGAGCCACTATGGAAGCGGTGTTTGTTTCCATGCCACGTGGATCAATAGCTGGAAAAAGTATATACAGTAGAGTACCCGCGCCCAAATCAACCACCATTCCCCTCCTTGCTTCTATATTTTTAACTTTCAAACTTTCTACTTTTGACCCAAGCTCTTTATAGAGCTCCGTTTCTCCTTCTACACCTGGTTCTATGAAAAGATCGACCTTGTATTTCTCTAGCACGTCTATTATGCCACCTATGTGGTCAGTGTCTGGGTGAGTGGCAAGCAGAATATCAATAGATCGATCATAAAAAGGCATAACTTTGCCGAGCTCTCTCAAAATTTCCATGCCGGGCCCTGTGTCAATCAGCATTTGGTTGCCGCTGGGAGCTTCGATAAAAATGCCGTCCCCTTGGCCTATGTCTAAAAATGCTACAGTAAGCTTGCGCTCGCTTTCCTTCAAAGCCACATAAATGGAAAAAACAGCAACAATGAACAGAAATATAAGTATTCCAAATTTAATCTTTAATTTTTTATTCACTTTAATATGATACAATTTTTTTACTTCGTAACCATTCGCTAATTTATTCGTTATCTCGTATATTATGAAAAAATTTGAAGCAAAACAATTTAACATTCCAAAACTCAAAGGTATTTCAGAAAAAACAATCGACGAACATCTGAAACTCTACGAAGGGTACGTGAAAAATGCAAACTTGATAGGAGAAAAAATGGCAGAATTAGACACTGCGAAGGAGCCGTATATTTGTGGGGAACTTTTCCGTCGCTTCAGCTTCGAATACAACGGCATGCGCAATCACGAAATTTATTTCGCTTCTCTGTCCGGCGGAGCAAAATCTTTTAATGCAGAATCGGAGTTAGGAAAGAGACTTATCGATCTCTTCGGTTCCTTCGATAGGTTCAAAACAGAATTTACAAACTTGGCGCTTACCAGGGGAATTGGTTGGGCTATGCTTTGGTACGATAAAGCTGAAGATAAATTTCTGGCGAATTGGATAGACGAACAACACTTAGGCCAACTGCAGGGTTGTACTCCAATCCTCGCTCTCGACATGTGGGAACATTCATATGTCGCTGATTACCAACCAAGTGGCAAGAAAAATTACATCGAAGATTTCTTCTCCAATCTTAATTGGGAAGCAGTTGAAGAGAACTTCCAAAAAGCCCAAGCATAAAAAATATAAATTAATACAATAGAAAAGTTTGACAAAGATCCCACCTCGATAAACCCGAGTGGGATTTTTTCGGCCAATCCTGCGAGGCGGAGTATTATTTCGGTAAGCACATAGGTGAGTGCGCCGAAAGGCCAAGACGCAAAGTTTGAAATGAGGCCAGTTATTCCGGTCAGAAACCCAAGAAGCATCGCCCATGGGATGAGAGGCAAAACCAAAAGATTTAAAACAAAAGATATCGGAGAGATTATGCCGGACATTTTTATAAGCATAGGCAAAAGAAATATTTGTACCGCAAAGGTTGATGAAGCGATTTCGCGCAAACCAAGCTTGTTTGGTATGAGTGAAAAAAATTTTTTAAACCGCGAATCAAACATAAAATTTTCTACTATTGGAGAGAAAAGCAAGAGTCCTAGTGTAGCCATAAAAGAAAGTTGGAAAGACGGGTCACTCGTAAGTACAAGAGGGTTAAAGAAGAGCATTAAAAAACCTGCTACAAAAAGCGCTCTCAGAGCATCGTTTGGTCGGCCTAAATATTTTGCCAGTATCGCGATGCCTGCCATGACAGAAGCTCTTATCACCGTTGATCCGAATCCCACCATGAGAGAAAATAAAAAAATAATAAACGCGCTAAGCAGAAGCCCCAAGTTTTGTCGACCTGTGTGAGCTGCAAAGTAGAGTATGGCTACAGCGATAATGGTCACGTTGTAACCGGAGATAGCGACGATGTGTATCAGCCCAACATTTTTCATAGTGTCTAAAATTTTTTGTCCTAAAGAAGCGCGAGCTCCAAAGATCAGTCCGTTAACCAGGGAGGAGTTTGGCTCGGGTACCACCTGTTCTACTTTTTCGATGAAGTAGTTTTTTGTTTTGTATAAATTTTTAAAAATAAAATTTCCGCCTGTGCCAACTTTCTCAATTTCTGGACGATAGATTACAAAATGTACTCTATCTTTGGCCAGGTAAGAAATATAATCAAACTCCATACCATTCTCATTGCTAAAATTTTTAGGAAGCTCAAGTCGGCCAGAAACTGAAACCCTGTCTCCATATTCAAATTTGGGGAAACGGTCTGCGACTACAAGTGTGCGGCTCTCGGAGTTGTCAATTTTTAAAATATAACGAGAGCTGATGTCTCTCTCGTCCCGCTCCTCGCTAATTTCCCCAGAAAGGGAAACAGTTCGCCCTACTAATTTTACAAGCTCAGAATCAGGGGCGATATCAGAAAAATTGAATTTTAAAATTCCAACAGCGATGAAAATGATACAAAATAAAATTTTATTAGCTTCTTTTTTATTTCTCAATACAAAAAACAAAGAGAGAGAAACCAAAATTAAAAAAAGAGAAACTGTCGAACCAAAATCAAAAAAATTTCCTAAAAGTATTCCGATTGCAAATGAAACGGCTGTTAAATAAACCATTCTAAGTGTCTGATGAAACAATTTTATAGCCTTTTTTTAAGCCTTTATATAGCGAAATTGGCTTATTATCGGCGAAGCTTGTGGCTATTTGGTCGCACCGCTCGTTGAGTGAGTGCCCCGAATGCCCCAAGACTTTTGTCCATGCAACTTTTCTTTTTCCCATTTCAATTAAAAGCTCTCGCCATAAATCTTGGTTAAGTACACTCTTTTTATCTTTTGTTCGCCAATTATTTTTTTGCCAATTTTTTATCCAAATTGTTGCACCCTTCATCAGGTATTCTGAGTCAGTGTGAATTTCCACTTCTGAATTTTCTGGAGTATTTTTTAGCGCCTCGATTGCCGCTCTCATTTCCATTTTGTTGTTGGTCGTCTCTTCTTCTCTATCGCCAATTTCTTTTACTCGTATTTCACTACTCGTATCTCGTATTTCGATTACCGCTCCCCAACCCCCAGGTCCTGGGTTGCCCCGAGAAGATCCATCAGTGTAAATCAAAAATTTTTCCATAAAATTAATATAACATAAGTATCACCTCTAAATCTCCTCTTAAATTAAGCGGAGACTTTTCTGAACCCTCTCTTAGAGTAAGAGGGGGCAAGGGGGTGATATTAACGATCAGAAAAAGTCGACGATGCGGAGGCGGATTTCAGAAGAACCATTGAAGTAAGATTTTTCTAAATTAGCGACTAAGTTTGTCTTAATTCCCTCTTTGAGTTTGTCGCCAAATTGATCTGGGGAAGTAAAAAATGAAATCGCTTTTGCGCTGTGACTGCCGTCTCGTAGCGTCATCGACAAATGTTCTTTGTTCTTTCCGAAGCGTGAAATTTTTTCGGGTAGTGCACCTCTTATGATAAATGTTGGTTTTTCATTCCCTACCCCAAACGGCGCCAAGCGTGAAATTTTTTGTATCGTATTTTCATTTACATCTTCGAGTGATATTTCCGCATCCGCGCATATTTCTTCCTCAGTGCTTACTGTGTGAGTCGAGGCTTCCAAAAGTATTTCTTCGAGAGTGTGAATTTTTTCGTGAGTCAAAGAGAAACCTCCAGAAAATTTATGCCCGCCAAATTCTACAAAATGTGAACTTGCTCGCTCCATAAGCAAAACAAGATTGGTCGAGCCGTCCGATCTGCATGAACCTTTGTAAATGTATTCTAATTCGCCGGCAGAATCATCAGTGTGGGCTCGTCCCCAAAGAAAAACTGGGCGCGAGTATTCTTCGGCGATCGAGTTTGCGGCAAGTCCCAATAGGCTTGGTCGCCAGTCCGGATTACCAAGTACGATAACCTTCCTCTCTCCAGACATCTCAAATTTTTCTTTTATTTTTTTCTTTGCTTCTTTGACTATGCTTGCGACCACACCTTTTCTCTCGTTGTTTATCGAGTCAAGGTGTCGCGCCAGAGAGTCAGACTCTTCTTCCGTCTTGGCGACTAGAAGTTTGAATGCATCCAGTGGCTTACCCATCCTTGAAGCTGCGTTGATGCGTGGGGTGATTGAAAAACCTACATCATCTTCGTTCAAGTTTTTTTTATTTATTCTTAAATTATAAAAAAGTCTGTTAAGTCCAGGCCTTCTTGTTTTCCTCAAAACCGAAAGTCCGAAGTGGCTTAACGCTCTGTTCTCTCCTATGAGTGGCACCATGTCAGATAGAGTTGCGAGCCCAACAAGATCAAGTAACCACTTTTCCTGCCCATCACTTAAGAGACTTCTTTTTTTTGAAAGCAGAGCTTCGATTAGTTTCCATGCTACACCTGTGCCGCAAAGTATACTCTCTGGATATTTCGAGTCGCTTCTTTTTGGATTAACTACGGCATAAGCGTTTGGTAAATCTTGAGCGAGCTTTGCCTCGCTGGAGGCGGGTTCGTGGTGGTCTGTTACGATCACATCCATCCCTAATTTATTTATATGGTCAATATTTTTATGATCGCGAATGCCGCAATCAACGGTAATAATCAAATTTACTTTTTCTTCAGCCAACTTCTCTATCCCCTCCTTGTTCAATCCGTAACCCTCAAGGTGCCTGTCAGGAATGTAGTTTGTAAAATTTGTGTAACCAATCCTTTTAAAAAAATCATGCATTAATGCCCCTCCCGGTATACCATCTGCGTCATAGTCTGTCCAAAAAGCTATCCTCTCCCCTCTCGTCATCGCCTCCAAAATCCTATCTACCGCTTTTTCCATGTCTGGCAATAGAAACGGGTCATGCAGATGTTTTACGAAGTTTGGATTCAAAAACTCATCGGCCTCTTTTTTTGTTGCTATGCCTCGGTTAAACAAAAGTTGGGCAGTCAAATCGTCATATTCACCAAGCTCTTTCTCCGCTTTCCTTCCGATTTTATCCCTCACCTCATACTTTTTTGACATAAAGAAGATGATAACACATTGGAGAAATATAGGTTTTGGTGTAGTATTTTCTTGATTAAGACGGAGTGTAGTACAGTGGTAGTATACACGCTTTGGGAGCGTGAGATCCGGGTTCGATTCCCGGCACTCCGACAGTAAGTTTTTTCCGCGGACTTGAGCGAGCTTTGCCTCGCTGAAGGTTCGCTATGGCGGACCGAAGGCGGGCTGTAGTATAACGGTAGTATTTGCCCATGGGGTGGGTAAGACCCGGGTTCGACTCCCGGCAGCCCGAAATCACAAAATCAGATTTTCCATAAATCTAACTTTGCCTATGCGTTTTTCCTGATCTAAAAAGACGCACACCAAATCAAACTGCCATTTTGGGTCTTTGTTTCTAAATTTTTCCAAAAGGTATGTCTGTATAGCCCTTGAAAGTCTTTTAAGTTTCCAAGGATGCATATTATCCTCCGGCCGGTAATTATTTATTTCTTGTTCAAATTTGCCACCAAAACTCCTTCTACTAACAGTCTTTACTTCTACAAAATGAACGCAGTCGTCTTTTTGGGCGATAATGTCCAATTCTCCCCACTTTCTACTATAATTTTTGTCTATTATGGAAAATCCTTTGTTTTCAAGGTATTTTGCAGCTAACCTCTCCCCTGTAGCGCCGATTTCGTTGTGTTTTGCCATAAAACTGTCTTTGACTTTTACACAGTATCCCCATAGTTATCCCCAACTTCATTGATAACCAAGGCTAACTAGACAATAAAGACATTGTAACCCCAAAATCATGTTCTTGTAAAAGAAAAAAGTCCATTTCAAGTGTTTTTGTGCTTTTATATTCTTTGTGATAAATTTATGACGAAGCGATCATGGTTTAGTGGTAGAACACGTCCTTGCCAAGGATGAGACGGGAGTTCGATTCTCCCTGGTCGCACACAAATTTACTATTTTCATGCTATGATTTTTCCTAGCGCTCCCGTGGTGAAATGGATATCACAACGGTCTTCGGAACCGTTGTTGGGGGTTCGAGTCCCTCCGGGAGCACAGCGACCGAGCAAGCCAATTTACTAAAAATTTATGCAAAATAAGGCTAAAATTGAAAAATTCAATATACCGATAAATGTTTCTCGTGTAACAAACAGGCTAAAAGAAGCTGGTTTTGAAGCGTATTTAGTGGGCGGTTGTGTAAGAGACATGTTTATGGGCCGTACTCCTAAAGATTGGGATGTTACAACAAATGCTAAACCGGAAGAAATAATCCCCCTTTTCCCAAAAACTTTCTATGAAAATGAGTATGGGACAGTGGCTATTGTAAATGAAGATGTTTCAGATGAAACGCTTAAAACAATAGAAATAACCCCATATCGATTAGAAAGTGGTTACGCAGATCATAGAAGGCCTGATAACGTTAAGTTTAGTCAAAATATTCTAGATGACTTGAAAAGGCGTGATTTTACTATAAATGCCATTGCATATGATACTGAAACTGGAGAAGTGATAGATGCATTTGGTGGCATGCAAGATTTGGTAAATAAAAAGATAAGGGCTGTTGGTAACCCTGATGAAAGGTTTTTTGAGGATGGTTTACGTATACTGAGAGCTGTTAGGTTACACGTGGAACTGGACCTTGATTTTGAAGAAAAAACCAAGCATGCTTTGCTGAAAAACAAGGATATTTTAGGACAAGTTTCACGTGAAAGAATAAGAGATGAGTTTATAAGGATTATTATGTCCCCTAGCCCAATGATTGGCATGAGCTTATTAAAAGAGCTCGAACTGCTCCAATATGTCATACCAGAGCTTGCTGAAAGCTTTGGTGTTGAACAAAATCAAGCTCATGCGTATGATGTCTGGACCCACCTACTCAAAACCTTACAGCATTCGGCTGATAAAAAATACCCTCTTCATGTGAGGCTCGCAGCGCTTTTGCATGACGTGTCTAAGCCGTCGACTCGCCGTTGGAATAATCAAACTAAGCAATGGACCTTTTATGGACATGAGGTGGTGGGTTCACGTGTAACTAAAAAAATACTAGAAAATCTTAAAGTTTCACGTGAAACTATAGAAAAGGTCTCCAAATTGGTTCGTTGGCATATGTTTTTTTCTGACACTGAAACGATAACTCCATCAGCCGTAAGGAGATTGGTCGCCAATGTGGGAAAGGACATGATTTGGGACCTAATTAATGTCAGGCTTTGTGACCGGATTGGTACCGGCAGACCAAAAGAAAACCCTTATAGATTAAGAAAATATCAGGCTATGATAGAGGAGGTGATGATGGATCCGGTTTCGGTGGGGATGCTCAAGATCAACGGTAAGAGGATAATGGAATTGCTCAATATGTCTCCTGGACCTAAAATTGGCAAAATACTGAATGCTCTTCTTGAAGAAGTCTTGGAGGACCCGAAGTTAAACACAGAAGAGTATCTGGATAAAAGGACAAAAGAATTGGCTGTTTTAGATGAATCAATACTTGAAGAACTTGCTAATAAGGGCAAAGAAAAGAAAGAAAAGGAAGAAGAAAAAAAGGTTAATGAAATACGGGGGAGGCATCACGTAGAATAAAAGACATGGAAGTTGTCCACAGTATGTCCTTTACAATTTTTTGTAAAAGACATAACCTTATATCAGACGGCAACAATTTTTTAAAGGACAAACATAATAAAGTCGCCAATTAGTTCCTTGCAAAGTTTATAGACTTTTAAAGAAAATCTGGTTGATAATCAGAACATATAGATATATTTATTCTCACTCAAATTTTATTTTGGGATATTGTATCGGTTCTGAAATGATACGCGTCTCAACTCGATTTATCTTTAATCCCGGCTCCACTTGTGTGCATAACAGTTTGTTGTGTTTAGAGGTGGGGCTGGGAAGAAATGTTCTTTTACCCTGAGCTT
>CAZRKB010000001.1:6370-49671 GCA_964601125.1 uncultured Candidatus Saccharibacteria bacterium | reverse complement strand
CCGCTTTTGTTTCTTGGAGGCAAATAATATCTGGCTTATATTTCTCTATAAATGGCACAAAAAGACCCTTTTTATGTACCGCTCTTATGCCGTTTACGTTCCAAGAAATGATTTTCATGACCACATAATAACTCACCCTATCCCTCTCTTACAACAAAAGAGGGAAATACTACCCTAGGCCCTCTACTAGATGTAGGGGGGAACAAAAAACATCGCTCTGTTTGCGATGTTTTTTGTTTGTAGTATGTGAGTTTTACTGACTTGAAGCTTGTATTTCAGCTTGTATAGCAGTGGCGCCTTGGTCGAGGTTGTCGAGGTTGGTGGCATTGAGGTCAGCCTCGATTGAATCTAAATCATCAGAAGCGCTCTGTTGCATCAATGATTCAGTGATCGTATCTTCCTCTACATTTTGGGGTACGTAAGAGTTTTGTTCCGATCTTTCCTTTAGGAAATATAGGCCACCGACTACTATGAGGGCAAGTATTATGATGACAGCTATAAGAGGGCCCGAAGATTTTTTTTCTACCTGTCCTTGGAATGCTGGCATCTGGTTTGGGTTGATTGTATCCATCTATTTTTAGTTAATTGTTAAATTAATTGCTATCAGTTGTTGTGGCGGTTGATGTGGCGGTCGGTTGCTTCCTTTGGCCCGGCTTCAAGTTTTTTATTACATCTACCAAGGCAGCATGAGCTGCTTTGATGTCTGATTTAGCCTTTTCTATCTGAGTTCTTAGGCTATCGAAGTCAGCTTTTATTGTTGCCGTGGTTGTGGCTGTGCTCGAAGCCACAAGCACTGATTCTAGGTCAATTCCTGCCGCACTTGTTTTGGCTGTCTCAAGTTTTATCCTGGCCACAACCATTAACTCTTTAGCATCAGTTACGTCAAGATTTTCGGCCTCCATTTTGGAAATTCTAGAATCTATCCTGTCTGCTAGAACCTCAAGTCTTTCTATGGCCGCATCAAATCTTTTGACTAGATTTTCTGTAAATTTGCTTAACCTTTCTTTTATTACTCCGATTGCGCCCTCACGTCTTTCTTCCATTTGATTTCTAATTTCTTCCCTCTGGGCTTCCACCTGGTCTTTCACAGTTTCTCTTTTTTGCTCCATTTCATCCTTCCTCTCTTCCATCTGGGTTTTTAACTCCTCGCGTCTTTTTTCCATTTCCATCTTGAGATCCTCTCTTTTTTGCTCAAGCTCCATTTTTCGGGCCTCAAAATCGGCCTGAGCTTTGGCTCTAATTTCTGCATTTACTCCAGCGGCCTGGACTTTTATGCTAGAGTCCGTGCCCACGTTTAATTCTTCAGCGCTTGAAACCAAGGGCAAAAGGGCGAAACTCAAAATACATGTTCCTAAAAACAACTTATTTTTCATTTTTTATATTTAAATAATAAATAAACCGTATTGGTAATAATTACCATTGTAGTACGGTTTAAATCTTTTTTAAAGGGGATAATCACCCCTAACCCCTCTCCGCCTTGCTCGCCTCGCTGGAGCTCTGGCGAAGCGGGTCGTCGAGACAGGTTATTATTAAGAGAGGCATAAGACCTATTTAAATTTCTTTTTGTAGATATCAAGAGACTCTTCAAAAGCCCTCTCTGCTTCCTCGCGACCCTTGAAACCCGTTATTTCAACCACCTTATTCTGGAGTTTTTTGTAGGTAGAGTAAAAATGCTCCATTTCTTTTAGAGTGTGCTCGTTTATGTCTCCTAAGTCTTTCACTTTATCCCAACGTGGGTCATCGCAGGGGACAGCTATGACTTTGTCGTCTCCTTCACCGCCGTCGATCATGTTCATTATTGCAATTGGCCTTGCTCGCACTAAAACTCCGGGGAGTAGGGGAAAGGTGGTAAGTAAAATAACGTCGAGTGGATCATTGTCATGCCAAAGGGTTTGAGGCACGAAGCCATAGTCAAAAGGGAAATCCTGCGCTGTGTGCATTGCTCTGTCTAAGGCGATAAGGCCGGTCTTTTTATCAACCTCGTATTTATTTTTGGACCCTTTGTTTATTTCGACGATGACATTCATCTCTGTTTTCTCGCCTGGATCAATTTCGTGCCATAGGTTCATAAAAAATTTGAATTATGAATAAAGAATTATGAATTAAGGATATCAGACCATAAGATAAATTTAAAGTATCATCTGCTCGTTTTCCAAACTAATCCCTCCCTAACCCTCCCTTTACTCTAAAGGGAGGGGGCCAGACCAAAAACCTAAAAAATCAAAACCCCCGACGCGTCTTCCGCGTCGGGGGGTTGGTCTTGTCCTCAGGTGGTCTTTGTTTTTCCTCCTTCATCCAGGAGGCTGTCAATAGACACGTTCTTCACGTCGTAGCCAGCCTTGATGGCCAGATCCAAAAATCTTCCAAATGTTTGCTGTGATTGGTCAATTTGGCTCAAAGTTGAGCCAATCTCCTCACGGAGAATCAGAACGTCTTCGTATTTATCTAGGACGTCCTTTATTCCAAAAACACTTGCTCGTTCTTTCAGTTCTGACCAAACTCTTTCTTTCGAGTGAAATTCTCGAGCAACACTGAACAAGATCGCGAGTATGAGTTTGCGCCCAACCGCGTCTCCCACCGGGTTTTTGTCGGGAGTGAATCTGAAAGTTGCAAAAAATTCTTTATTGTTGTCGTCCACTCTATGGACCTCCTAACGTGTATTATAGCATAATAAGATATAAATTGCAAGGGTACAAAAAAGCCCCTATTTCAGGGGCTTTTTTGTGAAATTTTGTTTTGTTTGGCACCTCTCCCTTAAGGTAAGGGAGAGGTTGGGAGGGGGTTATGAATTTTCCTCTTTTGATTCTTCTACCTTTTCTTCCTTCTTTTCCTCCTTCGGCTCGACGGAGCCTTGAGCGGAGTCGACTCCTTCTGCTCCGCCGAGCTCCTCACCCTTTATGGAATTAATGTCTATCCTCCAACCAGTTAATTTAGCAGCGAGGCGTACGTTTTGGCCACCTTTGCCGATAGCGAGAGATTGCTGATCTTCTGAAACCACCACTTTTGCCTCTCTGTTTTCTTCATCAATGTCAACTGACACTATTTTGGCAGGAGAGAGGGCGTCTTCGATAAATTCTGCTGCGTTATCTGACCACTCTATAATGTCTATCTTTTCTCCTCCTAGCTCACTTGTTACGGTGGCTACTCTTACACCTCTTTGCCCAACCAATGATCCGACCGGATCAATGTAGTTGTCATTTGAAACAACGGCTACTTTTGATCTTGACCCTGGTTCTCGAGCTACACTCTTTATTTCTATCGAATTGTTGACAAGCTCCGGCACTTCATTTTTGAAAAGCTCGATAAGGAACTTGGGGTGAGAACGAGAAAGTCTCAAAACCACGCCTTTTGGTCCGTCTTCTACTCGGTAAAGATAAGCGCGTACTCTCTCTCCTTGGCTAAATCGCTCGCCTGGGATTTGTTCTTCATAAGGCATGATGCCTACCGCTCTGCCTACATCTATAAATATGTTTCCGCGCTCGATCCTCTGCACAGAGCCGGTTATTATATCTCCTTCTCTCTCACCAAACTCTTTGAGTACTGATTCTCTTTCTGCCTCACGGATTTTTTGCATTATGACCTGTTTGGCAGTCTGGCTGGCTATTCTTCCGTAATCACCCTTTGATTCGATGGGAAAAATGATCTCATCTCCGACTACCGCACCTTTTTTAATCCTTTTTGCGTCTTCTACTAGGATATGATGCTCGGGATTGAACAAAACTCTTTCGTCGTCTTTTTCTTCTGCTTCAGCCAAGGCTTCCTCTAAGGATTCTCTGTCCATAAAGACTTTTGTTTCGTCTACTACGATTTTGACCTGGCTCATTTCTATGGCACCGGTTTGTATGTCGAATTTGGCTCGGATTATCTGTCCGCGCTTGCCGTATTCTTTCCTATAAGCTGTTGCTATGGCCATTTCTATGGCTTCAAGCACCTTTTCTTTTGGTATACCTCTCTCTTCTTTTAGTTGATCAAGGACCGAATTTATAACTTTTAAGTCAAACATAGGTTTATAACTCATCCCCAAACCCTTCTCTTACATTAAGAGAAGGGGGTTCCGAGCCTTCTTTATTATTAATAATACTTTTAAAACACAAAGTCCGCCGGAAGGCGGACGCGTCTGATTTCAGTATCGCCTCCATTATACACAAACTAAAGCACATGTCAAATTCGTATCATAGCTAAGTCTAATACAGAGCAGGTTTTCCCTTTTATTTAAAAATTTCTTAACGTATAATTTTGGGTATGGAAGCCTCCAGAGTATTAAATAAAAATCCAGATATTCATAATCCTGACGCAGTAAATAAGGTAGCCTTCTTTTTTGGGGCTCATGGACGAAGTGCAAGAACTCCTGAGTTTGAAGCTTTGGGATCTCAACATAAATTTAATATCTACGAATCTCTTGCTGAGGCCATAGATTTAGACCCTACTTTGTTGAAAGGTAAAAAAACTGAAATAAATTTGGTTGGTGAAAATGGTATATCACTCAAAGATGGGAAAATAAATATAGGTGTCGGTGTTACCGGAGAAGGAATAATAAATTTTTTGCGAAATCAACCAGAGGAAGAAGCTGCTCCCTCACCAACTTCACCAGAGCCTGACGAGTCAATTAATTTAAATGGGGAGGAAAAAAAACCAGAAGAACTGCAAGTTGAGTTGACACCAGAACTTGCGCCCGAAGTAGACATCTCTGATGTTGTGGTTCAGTCACCATCCACTCCGGAAGATTACAAATATGATATGCAGGAGAGGGTGCAGTATTTCAGACCTCAAGGTCCAAGACCATCAGCTTTTTCGTCAGTTGTTTTGGCAAATGAATTGAGACCAAGAGAAGAATCAAACGTAGAGTTCGCTCAACCTGCTTCTTATGGAAGCCGATATCCTAGTGTAGAAAAAGATTCAGAATTATCGACCAAGTTAGAAATTCTTAAGGAGGATTTGCGTAAAGCAGAAAAAGTAGGAATAGAAAAAGACGATATTTTACAGCAAAAAGAAGATGAAATAAAAAAACTTGAAGTTTTGATTCAAATAGACCAATGGCGACGTCAAAAAGATGAAATAAGATCAGAATTGGAAGCGATGGAAAAAGATGGCCACACAAAAGATGAAGTATTGGAATCAAAGTTAAAAGAAATCAAAAGGATAGAAGATATAATAAGGAATCTTGAAAATCCTAAAACACAAGATGGGGTATCAGTAGAAGATGAACAAGTAGAAGCTGTAAAACCCAAAACAGAAGAAATACTTGTTGGTGAACTAGTCCCAGTAACGAGTGGTGAATCTACTACAAATCCAAACAATATAAGCACTCCTGTGCAAAACTGGAGAGAAAGTGAAGAGTGGAAAAAATTTGAACAAATGAGAGAAGATTTGGCTCGAGCAGATGCCCCGATCGATCAGTTGGGCATGTCGAGTATTGGGCTTGAAATTAATAGATCGGAGTATAGAAACTATAAAGAAACCGTTGCTAAAAAAATTGAAGAAACGCTGAGACGGCAAGCGGGGTCAAATCTTACTCCAGAGCAAGAGAGAGTTTTGGAGCAAGAAATACACGACACCATTTATGAGGAGTTATTAAAAAAAGAAAGCGACACTTATTTGGATACCTTTAGAAAACATAAATCCGAAAGCTTAAAGGATAAGGTCAAGGAAGCAGCTTTTTCTCTTTTGAATACAAAGCTGGCTAGATGGTATTTGGGTAAAAATAGATTAACCAAATTTGCAATAAACAGCGCGTTATTTGGTGCAGCTTTGGGTGTGGGAACTTTTGCTGCGGGGGGGACGGCCATCGGGGTGCTTGGCGCTGTGGGTTATAGAACAGCGAGAGCCGCAGGTTCTCTTGTTGGCTCTACATTGGGCGCTACTATTGGGCCAAAGATTGAAAATGTAGAAAAATGGGAAAAGGAGGAAGAGGAAAAAATAAAGAATTCTCATGAATCTCTTGAAGAGAAAACCAAAAAATTTGAGGAATTAAAAAAACAAGCTGAAAATAAAAAAAGAAATCTAGCTTTGAAAAAAAGCGCTATTACTTTTGGACTTGGTGCGGGTGCGGGTGTTGCGGTGGGAGGGTTTCTTGATTCTTATTATGGCGGTTTATCTTTAAAAAATGAATTACACCCAAACGCACCAAAGGTGCCAACTGAAGATCAATTAAAATCTATCAATGAAAAAATATATGCAGAAAATGCGCCACAACTTTTAAGCCCAGAAAACTTAAAGCATATGCCGGAAAAAGGTGATTCAAATTGGGGTCTGCTTAGAGAAACAATGGAACATAATGATAGGTTTGCAAAACTAGAGCATTCGGGACAAAAAAGTCTTGTTATTTCCTACCTTAATAACAGGGTTTTGGGAGACCCGAGCAAATATGCAGAAGGTGTAGGAAAAAATGGGGAAATTTTGATCGGCAAAGAAGTAAACTACTCCAAACTTTTTGAAGATAAAAAATGGATAAATGAAATTTTAGAAAAGGCGGAAAAATTGCCCGAAAACAGAATCAAGATAATAGAAGAAAATGATGCCAAAATTGCTGCTTGGGTTAAAGACCCGAGTCATCAGGGGCAAAATCTTGATAGCAAAACAGTAGATGAAATTTTGAATACAAAACCCAAAGCAGAACCAATTGTCATAATGGATAAAGGAGATTCGTTTAGGAATCTAGGCGAGGATATTAATGAGACAGAGGTAGAAATGGATACAGAAGAGGTTGTTGGTCTAAGTGTAGATGCAAACGCAGATAGTTCATTAGATAGAGAAATGCAAGACAAGATTGAATCAGCAAAAGCTGGTATTCTTACTCACGAAAACAAAACAGCTTTTGAAGTAATAGAGGGTGGAAAAGGAAAAAATGCGATGGTGGAAGCTGTAAGGTCGCTTGAAGGAGATACTAAAAGAGTGATCGCTGAAATGATCACCACAGAAGAAGTAGAAAAACATTTTAATAACGACATAAATACTATTTATGGAAAAGAAGGGTTTTTGGGTATAGGAAAACAGGAAGGGATAAGTTCCCCAGAATGGAAAGAAATCGCTCCCCAAAACGCATCAAAGGTTTTGGATTATTACAAACATCCAGAAGATTCTGAATTACCCAAAAAAATAGTTGAAAGCCTCTCTGTTTCCCAGTCGCATCGAAATTTGATCGGCTATATAGATTTTCTTAGAAAAGAGGCAATGGAAGGCACCAAAGCATCTGGGGCAAGCGGAGATGGTGTAGATGTAATACCGTATAAAGATGAAAATATGGTTGATTATGTAAAACGTCTAGGTAAATTTGTGGCAGAACATCCTAGGCCGAAACCTACCGATGTTGCACCAGGCAAAGTGGTGGACCCGATGATCTTTAAAAGGGTGGCTTGAGGTTATAAACAAATTTAACGTGTTTAATCTAAATAAAAGGTTAAAATAAAAAGAATGGATGAAAATTTGAAGAAAAAAATAGCCCAGGATTTCGGACTCTCCAGTATGGATAGCGAAGAACAAGAAAGAATGATCGAAAAAATCGGCAATCTTCTGTTTGAGTCAGTGGTTGAGAGGGCAGTTGACGCCATGGACGAAAATACAATGAATGATTTTGATCAGACTATAAATAATGCCGGGAGCGATTATCAAAAAATTGTAAATTTTCTCAAAACTCGTGTGACGGATTTTGATAAGGTGGTAACCGAAGAAATGTCGCGCCTCAAGCGTGCTACCAGTGGGATATTCTCTTAGTTTCGACCTCACCCGCCTGATTGGCACCCTCTCCTGGATTTAGGAGAGGGAAGAAACATGCTCTTGCATAGTTTTGCTTATTCTGATAGCATGTAGATTACTTATAAATGCGCGTTTTAAATGTCGCAATTTTTAAAAATTATTTAGCATTATTTTAATTAAAAAGTTATGGCAGATTCTTTCGATCGTTCCAAGCCTCACGTAAACGTAGGTACAATTGGCCACGTTGACCACGGCAAAACAACTTTGACTGCGGGTATTCTCCATGTTCTTGACATGAATAAGGATAAGGGCTACGGCGCTCGAGTCGAAGAAATTGACAAAATTGACAATGCTCCTGAAGAAAAAGCGAGAGGTATAACCATCGCCCTTCACCACAGTGAATACTGGACCCCTAAGAGGCACTATGCTCACATTGACGCCCCAGGTCACGCCGACTACATCAAAAACATGATTACCGGCGCTGCTCAGATGGACGGTGCGATTCTCGTAGTAGCCGCTACTGACGGTCTCATGCCTCAATCAAGAGAGCATGTTCTCCTTGCTAGGCAGGTTGGTGTGCCTAAGATAGCCGTATTTCTAAACAAGTGCGACATGGTACCTGATACTGACCTTATTGATCTTGTTGAAGAAGAAGTCCGCGAGCTTTTGACTAAGAATGGCTATGACGGCGCAAATACTCCTATTATCCGCGGTTCTGGTCTTAAGGCTCTGGAAGCAAAGGATGCTTCTGATGAGTGGGCTCAAAAGGTACTTGAACTCATCAATACCGTAGATTCATTTATCCCTGATCCTGTAAGAGATACTGAGAAGGCTTTCTTGATGCCTATAGAAGACATCTTTTCAATCGAAGGTCGCGGTACGGTAGTGACAGGGAAGATTGAAAGAGGTCAGGTTAAAGTAGGCGAAGAAGTTGAAATCATCGGACTTAAAGACGCTCAAAAGACCACTGTTACAGGTATTGAAATGTTTAACAAGCAGCTTGATTCTGGTATCGCTGGAGACAACGCCGGAATTCTCCTCCGAGGTCTTAAAAAGGAGGACATTCATCGCGGTCAAGTGCTTGCTAAAACAGGAAGCGTTACTCCTCACACTGAATTTGAATCAGAAGTGTATATTCTAAAGAAAGAAGAAGGAGGACGACATACGCCATTCTTTACAGGCTACAAACCTCAGTTCTATATCAGAACTACCGATGTTACTGGTGAGGTGACTCTTAAGGAAGGAGTAGAAATGGTAATGCCTGGCGATACAGCTCAATTTAAGGTTAAGCTTGTCGCCCCGATCGCTCTTGAAGAAAAGCAAAAGTTTGCTATTCGTGAAGGGGGCAAGACTGTGGGTGCTGGTGTAGTAACCAAAATAGTCGCCTAGGAATATTAAAAGATTGAAAATTGAAATATTGAAAAATTAATCATTCAATCTTTAAATCATTCAATTCAACAATGGAGAGCACATTAAAAAAAGAAAAAAAATCAAAATCTCAAAAAGATGAGGCTATTTCGAAATTGAGAATCCGAGTCATGGCCTATGAGTATAAGATTCTTGATGTTTCGGTAAAACAAATCATTGATACCGCTATTCGTTATGACGCTAAAATAGTTGGTCCAATACCTCTTCCTACCGAAATCAAGAAATATACGGTTAATCGGGCGCCTTTTGTCTATAAAAACGCTCGTGAACAGTTTGAAATGAGGGTTCACAGAAGAGTTATAGATATCGTTAACCCTTCTCCTAAAATAATGGACGCTCTGACTAACTTATCATTGCCATCTGGAGTAAATGTGGATGTCAAGATAATGTAAACAAAACCGCCCCATAAAGGGGCAGTTTTGTTTATGTCAAAACCCTTGCGTTTTTAGACGATATCTGTTAGCTTTATTTGAGCCGAAAAAGGTGTTTTTCTTTTAACCGGTCTATTTCCATGAAATTTGTTTTAGCTAAAAAAATGAATATGACCCAAATCTTTGATGAGGAGGGTAAGGTCAGGCCTGCAACTATTCTGAGTGCAGAGTCGGTTGTTGTTACTCAGGTAAAAACTAAAGAAAAAGACGGCTACAACGCGGTCCAGGTTGGTAGCGGATATCGTAAAGAAAAAAACGTGTCAAAACCTTTAAAGGGTCATTTAAAGGGCATTGAGGCTCCAGCTATAATAAAAGAGTTTAGAGTAGATGATTCGGCTTCTTTTGAAAAAGGAGCAAAAATTGGTTTAGAGGTTTTTGAAGCGGGCCAAAAAGTATCGCTCTCGGCTGTTTCAAAGGGCAAAGGTTTCCAGGGCGTAGTAAAGAGGCATGGCTTCCATGGAGGGCCCAGAAGTCACGGACAAAAACATTCTGAAAGAGAGCCGGGGTCTATCGGTGGTAGCGGAGGACGTGCTGGAGGCAGGGTTGCAAAAGGAATGAGGATGGCCGGCAGAATGGGTAGCGACAGGGTAACTTTAAAGAAGGTTAAGATTTTACACATTGACCCAACTTCTAATACTATGGTGGTTTCTGGGGCAGTGCCGGGACGAAGGGGAACGCTAGTTGAAATTAAGGGATAATAATCATGGAAACAAAAGTTTACAACCAAGCAGGAAAAGAGGCTGGAAAGGTAAAACTACCGGAGGGCGTGTTTGGTTTGCCTTGGAATGAAAGCGTGGAAAGGTTGGTGCACCAAGTATATGTTTCGATGTTGGGCAATGAGAGGACTCCAATCGCTCACACTAAAAATCGCGGAGAAGTTTCTGGTACCGGCAAAAAGCCCTGGAGGCAAAAAGGTACCGGTCGAGCAAGACATGGTTCCAGAAGAAGCCCTATATGGGTTGGTGGTGGTGTTGCGCATGGGCCAAGAAATGAAAAAGATTATTCCAGGAAGATAAACAAAAAAATGAAAACCAAGGCTCTTTTTGCTCTTCTTTCTAAAAAATTTAAAGATGGAGAAATGATTTTTGTTGAAAACTTGAGTTTTAAAGCTCCAAAAACCAAAGAAGCAAAAAGTGTAATTAGTGCCCTTTCTAAAGTAAAAGAATTTGAATACATAGCAAAGAAAAATAATGCAGCTTTTATAGCCCTTGCGGAAAAAAATGAAAATACAAAAAAGAGCTTTAATAATTTTGGGAATCTGGAAGTTGGCCAAATGAAAGATTTGAATGCTGTTGATGTTTTAAAATACAAGTATCTTGTGGTAACTGATCCAGAAAAATCTTTAGCGATTTTGTCAGCTAAGACTAAGAAATAATTTTTAAAAATGGCTACAGATAACAAAGCAAAATACGCAGGAACCTTGCTAAGACCAAGGATAACAGAGAAGGCTAACCACGTGGCCGTCGGTGGCAACGTGCACACTTTTGAAATAGCTTCTAATGCTAAAAAGGGTGATGTTGTAAACGCTATAGAAGCCTTTTATAAAGTTACTCCGATTAAAGTAAATATAGTTAAAAACCCAAGCAAGTCAGTCTTTGTTAGGGGGAAAAAAGGTGTAAAACCAGGGGTAAAAAAGGCGTATGTTTATCTTAAAAGTGGAGATAAGATCGAATAATGTTTTAGATTTCAATCTTTAAATTTACCAAAATGGCAATCAAAACTTACAAACCAACAACCAAATCAAGGAGGCACACGAGCGTGGTGCTTTATAAGGGTGTGCTTACCGGAAATCAGCCTCTAAAGTCTCTCTTGCACGGAAGGAAGAGGGCTGTAGGTAGAAGCGGATCGGGCAGGATCAGTGTGCGACACAAAGGGGGCGGACACAAACGTCTTTGGAGGGAAGTTGATTTTAATTACAAAAAAATCGGTATACCATACAAAATAGTTTCGGTTGAATATGATCCAAACCGTACTGGCTTTATTGGTCTCGCTGTCTATAGAGATGGTGAGAAGAAATACGTTTTATTACCAAAGGGTGTAAAGCCTGGAGAAGAGTTTGTGACTGGAGAAAACGCTGAAATAAAGCAAGGAAACAGGCTTCCTTTGAAATTGATACCTGTAGGGACATTTGTTTACAATGTAGAACTCAAGCCTTATCAGGGTGCCAAGATCGCCAGGTCTGCTGGCAACTTCGTGCAAGTTGTCGCAAAGGATGCTGGCTATGTTGACTTGAAGATGCCGTCAACTGAAGTAAGAAAAGTGCGAGAGGGCTGTTTTGCAAGCATAGGTGAGGTGTCAAATGAAGAAAAAAGACTTGAAAATTATGGAAAGGCCGGTAGATCGCGATGGAAGGGTATACGCCCTACTGTTAGGGGTACAGCTATGAACCCAGTTGATCATCCACATGGTGGAGGCGAAGGCCGTCAAGGTAGAGGCAGAAAGAGGGCGGTTTCTCTTTGGGGTAGACCAACAGGTAAAGGTCAGAAAACACGTCGATCAAAGAAGTATTCTGATAAATATATTGTAAGCAGAAGGAGAGTTGCTAAGAAATAATATGAAAATCATTTCACCAGTAAAAATAGAAGAAAGGAAAAATTTGGATATAAGATCCGGGGATACTGTTAAGGTTACCCAAAAAATTATCGAAAAGGATAAAAAGACCGGCAAACCAAAAACCAGATTGCAGGCCTTCGAGGGTCTTTGTTTGGCTGTAAAGCATGGCAGGGAAGCAGGTGGAACATTTACATTAAGAAAGGTTACTTCTGGTGTGGGGGTGGAGAGGATTTTCCCTATATATTCTCCAAGCATAGAAAAAATAGAAGTAGTAAAGCGCTCAAAAGTTCGCAGGGCTAAGCTATACCACATAAGGAAAAAGGCAGCCAAAGAAATCAAGAGAGCGATGAGAAATGTAAGAGAGGTGCCAGAGGAACTACCTCACCCCCAACCCCTCTCCTTGCAAGAGGAGAGGGGGGAAGAAGAAACTTCTCTCGAAAACACAGAACAAAAGGCTGAATTGAAAAAAGAGTAAATCTACACTATAATGCGCGCCATAAGCGCAGGTGTTGGAATTGGTAGACAAGCACGCTTGAGGTGCGTGTGCCGTAAGGCGTGGGAGTTCAAGTCTCCCTCTGCGCACCAAAAGACATGGCATTATTTACAGGAAAAGGAGATGATGGGACCACTAAAACTCTGGACTCAAATCAGAGGATTTCAAAAAGTTCGGCTATTGCTGAAGCTCTCGGTAGTCTTGATGAGATAAATTCGTTCCTGGGTCTTTGCAAGGTCCAGTCAGCTTATTTGAGCTTTAAGTTTGAAGGCAGAGATTTGTCGCAAATAGTGCACAATATTCAGAAAAATCTTTTTATAATCCAGGCTGAGCTCGCTGGGGCGGACAAAACCATCCCAGAGGCAAAAGTAAAAGAGCTTGAGGAAATTATAAATGGTATCGAAAAAAAGATGCCGCCGATAAAATCCTTCTTTATTTCTGGTGGACCGGAAGATTTGGGTAAGGATCAGATGGGAGGGGCTGGCCTAGGTGCAATATTTGACATAGCTCGGACTATTGCCCGCAGAGCCGAAAGACGAGTAACTCAAGTAGCAGAAGAAGAGATGAACCGCACTCTTTTTGAAAAAGATTTTCCTTCTCAGTCAAAATTAGAAAATAAACCAAAGCATATAAGCTCGCACACAAGAGCTTTCCTCAATCGTCTCTCGAGTGCTCTCTATGCTCTTGCTCGGTATTCCAACTATCTCTCTGGTATCAAAGAAGAAGCGCCTGATTATCGGTAGTCTGGAAAAATCTCCATTTTTGTGCAATTATTTTGATTATTGGTGACTATGGTGTAGTGGTAACACAGAGGTTTGTGGAGCCTTTATCTCCGGTTCGAATCCGGATAGTCACCCACGAATTAATTATAAAAATGTTTCTGCAACTCGGATTTAGAGATGTATTCAGAGGCTTGGTTGAAAATTGCTTTTAATGTGCCTCTTGGGATCGGATTGCGCTCAGGAACCAAAAGGGTTTCTTCGCCTATTGGCATAAATCTTTTAAGTTTTATGTGACTTCCTCTTTGACTATGTATAGAAAAACCAAAACCAGATAAAATTTTCAAAACATCTTTGCTGGACAGGACTTTAAGCTTTGACCCCATTTGAATTCAGAGAGAGTTCAAAGTTGGTAAGGATAGAAGGGGTGCGGCTAAACCCGAGAGAAGCCAAATCTTCTCCTTCGAAATAGAGTTCTACCGCTTCTACGATATTTTTCTTAAGCTCCTCGAAAGTTTTGCCATCAGTAACTATGCCCGCATTCATAGCTTCTGCGGTATAAACTCCGTCTTCCTCGGTTATTAGAAATTGAATTATATTTTTCATTACACCTATATTATAGCATATTTCCTAAAATCATATAGCCGAGCTTTTCTAACTCTAAATTTGCTATAATCCCTCTATGAAAAACTATTTTCAGGGCAACAATGAACACCCGAGACATGTGTCAGTGGGGGCGGTTTTGGTGAATGGAAATGATGAAGTTTGTGCGCATCATTTTGATTCGAAAAATGGATCAGAGTTTGCTGGGTATTGGAAAGACCAAGGATTGGATGATTTTTATATTTTGATGCGGGAGACCGTTGAAATGGGGGAGACTTTGGAGCAAACGGTACATCGGGGACTTTTGGAAGAGTTTGGAGCTGAAGCGGAAATTGTTGATTATCTGGGTTCCATCCAAAGTCGTTTTAAACACAAGGGAAGTGAAGTTGAAATTGAAAAAACCACTCTTTATTTTCTCTGCAAATTAAAAAGTCAGGATTTGGGGAAGAGAAGTAAAAACGATGTTGAGTGTGAAAGCGTGCTTGAATGGCACAGCCCCGAGTTTTTGATTGAAAAAATGAAATTTCAAGGTACAAAATTTAACCGTCAAGATCTGGACGAATCGAGTGTTTTAGAAAAATTAAAGTAGTTTTTAATTTGTATACCCAAGTAATGGGTGTGCCGAGCTGATTTTTTATATTATAATTTTCGCATGTCACTCCGAACTATTGATATTAAAATCATAAATTTTTTTAAACGCATCTCGATGCCGGTTTCGCGGCTGGCCCTTTTTGTAGTTTTCTTTTGGTTTGGGATTTTGAAGATGATAGGTATGTCGCCGGCAAGTCAGGTGGTACAAAATCTTTTCAATGAGACTATGCCGATAATGGAGTTCCAGACTTTTTTTATTATTTTCGGTTTGTTTGAATGCTTGATAGGAATACTGTTTTTAATACCCGGGGCAGAAAGGGGGGTGATACCCATGCTTCTTTTACACATGGTGACTACCGCCGGCCCGCTGTTTTTCTTGCCAGGAGAAACCTGGAACCAAACTCTGGTCCCCACTCTTGAAGGTCAATACATAATCAAAAATTTAGTCATTATCGCCACGGCTATTGGTGTCGCCGCGCATCTGCGTCCGATGCATCGGTGAACGCAACAGAATAATGTTTTTTCCGAAAACACTCGGAGCCTTTAAACTCCATCTTTGTTTAGTTGCTTAGGGTTTTCTCCAAGAACATTTTGCCCCGCTCACTCCTTCTATTTTATACAAAATTTATCCTATCCACAGACTCACTTTACAAATACCCCCAGGGGGTATAAGATGGTTGCTATGACAACACCAAAATCAAGGATCAATCGCCGGCTCAAAATTATTGAGGGGCAAGTTAGAGGTTTACAAGAAATGGTTGAAAAGGGGGTTTATTGTATCGACATCATTACCCAGACTTCTGCAGTGAAGCGCGCTCTGTCTAGTATTGAAGATGCAATAATGGAAAATCATCTCAGCTCTTGCTTGGTGCCTCAAATCAAAAAAGGGGAGGCCAGTAAGGCAACCAAAGAAATCCTAAATGTTTATAGACTTAAGAAGATAAGTTAATAATATGCAAAATACAAAAACTTACAGAATAAAAGGGATGCACTGCGCTTCTTGCGCTGCGATTATTGAGAAAACATTGAAAAAAGAAGAGGGGGTCAATTTTGCCGAAGTGAATTATGGCACTGAAGCCGCCAAACTTGGTTTTGATAACTCAAAAACAAGCATTGCCAAACTTTCTTCAAAGATTGAACCTTTGGGTTATACTTTTATTCAAAACCAAGATGCTTCTGGTGTTGAATTTGTGCGCGGTGCCAGGGAAATGGGTATGTCCGAAGAAGAACATGCGGCTCATTTGGGTATCAACCAATCAAAAAAAGACAAACTTTCTGAAATATCGGATCTCAAAAGTAAGGTGATGACACTTATTCCGATTTCTTTCATTAGCATTTTGTTAATGGTTTGGGAATTTGGTGTTAAGTTGGGATTTTCATCAGAAATACCACAAATTTGGATGGATTTTTTCCATCATTTGATGCCGGTTTTTGCTACCTATGCTCTTTTTGTGGCTGGCCGACCATATCTGATGGGTGTTTATCGTTTTTTGCGTTACGGCAAGGCCAATATGGATACGTTGATTGGTATCGGTACACTAGTTGCCTTTTTGTATAGTTTTATCGCCTCAGCTTTTGAGATGAGTCTTTCGTCCCTTATTAACACTAAGCAAAATTATTATGAAGTGACTATTGTGGTTATTGCCTTCATTACTCTCGGTAAATATCTTGAAGCAAAATCTAAACTCAAAACCGGCGACGCCATTGAAAAACTTCTAAATCTTCAAGCCAAAACCGCTTTAGTAAGACGAAATGGTAAGGAGGAAGAGGTGTCAGTCCAAATGGTTGTCCATGGTGACTTGATTGTGGTGCGTCCCGGAGGTTCATTGCCGGTAGATGGGGTGGTGGTAGAAGGTGTTTCGTATGTCGATGAGTCGATGGTGAGTGGTGAACCGATGCCGGTTGAGAAAAAAATCGGTGATCTGGTGACTGGTGGTACTATCAATACTACTGGCTCTTTTGTTTTTCGGGCGACTAAAGTGGGCTCGGAAACAATGCTCTCCAGAATAATTAAAATGGTTGAAGAGGCCCAAGGAAGCAAGGCGCCGATCCAAGCTCTGGCGGACAAAATATCAGCCATTTTTGTGCCGGTGGTACTGGTGCTCGCCGTCATCTCTCTTGGATTGTGGCTTACCATCGGTAGTAGCTATTTGGGCTTTAAAGAAGCGTTTTCAATGGGGCTAGTTTCTTTTGTTGGCATTCTTGTTATTGCTTGTCCTTGTGCTCTGGGTCTTGCTACTCCGACAGCGGTCATTGTAGGTGTCGGCAAAGGAGCAAGGGAGGGTATATTGGTAAAAGATGCCGCTACTCTCGAAAAATTACACAAAGTAGATACTTTGGTGATGGATAAAACCGGGACAATCACTCTCGGTAAACCAGAAGTGACTTCAATTCAAAATTATTCTAGCTTAAGCGATGAAGTGCTCCTCCAGATTTTGGTGTCTCTTGAGCAAAAATCTGAACACCCGATTGCTCATGCTATCGTCTCTTATGCTAAGAATAATAATTTTGAATCTAAACAAACAGAAAGCTTTGAATCCATCAAAGGCAAGGGGGTGACCGGGAAGATCGGGGGAGAGGATTATTATGCCGGCAACAGTAAGTTGATGATTGATTTGGGGCTCAGTTTCGATTCGGTAAAGGTAGAGCAAGAAACCAGAAATGGTAAGACTCCGATCTTTGTGGCGACCAAAGACAGAGTTTTGGGACTCATTGCGGTTGGTGACAAAATAAAACCTGAAGCAGTAGAGGCGATCAAAAATCTTCATCGGATGAAGATCAAAACGGTAATGCTTACAGGCGATGACAAAAATGCTGCGGCCCATATCGCTAGCGAAGTCGGTATTGATGAAGTGGTGGCGGAAGTGTTGCCTGATGAAAAACTTACAAAGATAAGGGATATCCAATCAAAGGGTAAAGTGGTGGCTATGGTTGGAGACGGTGTTAATGATGCACCAGCGCTCGCCGAAGCAGATATTGGTATCGCCATGGCGACTGGTACAGATGTGGCTATCGAGTCGGCTGGTATCACTTTGCTCCATGGAGACATATCGAAGCTCATTAAGGCAATCAGACTTTCCAGGGTTACCATGGCCGGCATCAAACAGAATCTTTTTTGGGCTTTTGTCTATAATATTGTCGGTATCCCACTGGCGGGCGGCTTGTTTTACCCTCTTTTTGGCTGGCTGCTCTCGCCGATTTTTGCCGGTTTTGCTATGGCAATGTCAAGCGTTTCGGTGGTAGCCAATTCACTCCGATTAAAAGCAAAGCGACTATAAATTTATGAATGAAAAACAAGACACAGATCTTTTAAAGAAGTTTTCTTTCCGGGTAAAGGGCATGCATTGCCATTCTTGCGAGCTTTTGATTGAAACTGAAATCAAGGCGGTTCCTTACGTGACGACGACCAAGGCAAGCATCAAAAATCAAACACTTGAGGTTGCTGGATATTTTGGTGATATGTCAGAAGGTGAAGCGGCTAAGGCGCTGACGGAATTTATTGAACCGTATGGTTACACCCTTTTTCCACTAGTGGATCCGGTTTCGGAAAAACAAAAATACAATTGGTCAGAGTTTAAGGTAGCTTTAATGGCTGCCCTCACTTTTGTGGCGCTTTTTGTATTTTTGCAAAAACTGGGCATAGTCAATCTGGTCAATTCGACTAAACTTAACTACCCAACAGTTTTCCTGATTGGTGTGGTCGCCTCTCTTTCTACTTGTATGGCGGTGGTTGGTGGTCTGGTCTTGTCAATGTCGGCTTCTTTTGCAGCTAATTCGCAAAAATGGCGAAGTGCTAGCCGGTCGATCGCCTTGTTTCATCTCAGTCGTCTTGTTTTCTTTTTTGTTCTTGGTGGATTGATTGGAGTTTTAGGCTCAGTGTTTGCTCTCAGTCAAACCGCAAATCTTACTCTCAATATTCTGATAGTGGGGGTGATGCTTCTATTGGGTATTAATTTGCTTGATCTTTTCCACTTTACTAAAAAACTACAACCAAGTATGCCAAAATTTTTATCTAGACACACTATTGGTTTGTCCAAGATAAATCATGTTTTGACTCCGGTTTTAGTAGGGGCACTCACTTTTTTCTTGCCTTGCGGTTTTACTCAATCAATGCAGATTTACACTCTTTCTACTGGAAGTTTTTTGGCTGGTGGTCTAACTATGCTGGTTTTTGCCTTCGGTACGTTGCCAATACTTGCCCTCGTCAGCTTCAGTTCTTTTAGTGTACGCCATAGCTCAAAGAAAGGGATTTTCTTTAAAACAGCCGGTCTTATCGTAATTCTTTTTGCGGTATTCAACCTGATCAATAGTTTGGCAGCGGCGGGGATAATTTCTCCTTTATTTGGTTTTTAAGTAAAATATAATCATGAAAGAGATTACCACTTCAATTTTGATCGCCTTTTTACTCATAGGGGGCGCTTTCTGGCTAACCAGAGATCGCGAAGTTGAACAAGATTTTAGAGAGACTATAGCGTCGGGCGCAAATGTAAAGATGGTGGATGGTCGACAAATCATTGAGATCCGAGCTAAAGCTGGCTATCAACCAAGACGGAGTGTAGCCAAAGCCGGCATTCCGACTACCATTCGCTTTGATTCCAAGGGCACTTTTGATTGTTCGGCCTCAGTCAGTATCCCAGAGAAGAAGATTAGGCAGAGCCTCGATTTTTCTGGGTTAACAGATATCGATATTGGTACGCCAGTGGCCGGGGTGATGAAGGGTAGTTGTAGCATGGGTATGTATCCTTTTGAAATTGATTTTCAAAGTTAGATTATATCCCCAAGATAAGAGTGCGCGGTTTTTGGTTGTATTATAAAATTTAAGCAACTATCAGTATTAACGATCATTCACTATGGAACCAACACACGAAGACTACAAATCAATGCTAACCGAGATCATACAGAAGCAGATTGTTATACTCGGTCCCCAGATCGCTATCTTGAAAGCAAGGAATGTGCCGGGGATGAAAATCTCGGACGACGGTACTGTGACTGAAGTTATGGGCTCAGAGCAGGAGACTCTGCAGAAACTTATAGATGAATATGTCGCACTTTCAGGCGAGATAGTAAAGAATGCAGTTAATTCTATTTTTCAAAAATACCCATCAATTAAAACAAATTTAAATTAAGATAATAAAATGAAAAATATAAAATTAGCAGCCGCCGCATTATCAGTCTTTGTTTTGCCTGCACTGGTTTTTGGACAAAATAGAGACATTATGGTTTCCGGAGATGAGGTTGCTTATGCTTCCTATTTTGCTGGAGACCTATCTCTATTATTGTCTGTGGTAATAGGTGTAATTGCTACATGGTTTGTTTTTCGCGCCGCAAGGAAGATGGGTGGCGGGCTTTTTGGTTCTGTTATGAATTATATTTCTCTTGGCATGCTTTTAATGGTAATTGGCACGATTTCTACTTTTTTGGGCAACTGGTTTACGGGCGTTTGGTTTGATGTTGTAAATACAGCATGTTTTGCTCTCGGGTATATTTTTATGGTTGTCGGATCAAACAAGCTTCTTAAGGGCATAATTAATACTTAAAATGAATATCGCGCTTGCTTTAGGCGCCATATCGCTCGTTCTTTTTGCTTCTGCTTTTTATTCCTTTTTCTATTTTCGTGCATCTCTTAAAAAACGCGAAGAAGAAATAAGAAAAGAAAAGGAGGAATCTACTCGTAGACTATACGAACTCGCCATCCTCAAAGAATTGGGAGACAGAGTCGGCTACTCTTTAAACGTTGAAGAAATTTTACAGATCATCACAGGCTCTTTGCGTCAATTTATCGATTATAGCGCTGTTGGCTACGCCGTAATTGTACCGGAAAAAATAAAAATAAATACTCATATTGAAAAATCAGTCGGTCGTAATTTCTTGAAAGAAATGAAAGATAAAATGACCGCTTCTCTTTCGGCGCTTACCGACAGGAAGTTGGACGATTCATCTATAGACGAAGTTGTATCCGGTGCCATAATAGTTCCAGAAATAGATCAGGGGGTAGGTTCTCTTTTTAATATTCCGCTAGTTATCGGTGGTTCTGTGGCTGGAGTTCTAACGATAGCTCATACAGAAAGAGGATTGTACAAAGAGGCCGACATGACAATACTCTACAAAATAACCAACCAAGCCTCGCAAGCTGTCTCTAGACTTCAAGAGGTGGTGAGAATAGAAAAAGGGAAACTCAACGCCATGGTGCTTTCGATGGGGGACGGAGTTCTTATGGTTGATACCGAATATCGGGTTATTGTCGCCAATCCTGCAATTAAAAGAATAATCGGCTTTGATCCTAAAAAAGCGGAAGGAGGCGAGATAAGTATTTTTGATTTTGTAGATGCTTTGGGGGGCAAATTTGATATACACGGGAAATTAAAAGAAGCCCTAACTAAGAAAGTGTCTTATGTTGCTGAAAAAGTAAACATAAACGAGTCATTTTTTGAAATCGGAGTATACCCAGTTTCTCACCCTTCCATGAAAGGTTCTGATCATCTATTGGGTGCGGTGGTTTCTTTTCATGACATTACCAAAGATATAGAGTTAGAGCGCGTCAGAGAAGAATTTACTTCAATGATAGTACATGAACTGCGTTCTCCTTTGGATGGCATTAAAAAAATTGTTGAGTTGGTAGTGTCTGGCGCCCTAGTACCAGGATCTCCGCAGTTTAAAGAATATTTAAATATGGCTCATCAGAGCTCTAGCTCTATGCTCGAGCTGGTAAACGACATACTTGATTTGTCTAAACTTCAAGCTGGTAAGTTTGAGGTGAGAAAGGAGCCATCTGATATCAAGGAAATAATTAATAATCGTATTACTTTTTATAAAATATCGGCAGATTCAAGGAAGGTTATGCTCGAAAGCTTTTTAAACATGAATCTGCCGACCAAGGTAGACCTTGACCCGCAAGCTATAAAGCAAATATTAAATAACTTTATTTCAAATGCGTTAAAGTTTACTTCCCAAGGTGGGGCTATACTGGTCTCAGCTTTTGTTTATGACGGTAAAACGGATGTTCGCAGTGGCGTAGACATGTCCAAATACCCAGCTTTTCCAAGTACTCTGGATCTAAATCCAACCAAGGACACTCTTTGTGTAGTGGTAACTGATACTGGTATAGGCATACCGGAGAATAATATGAAAGAGCTTTTTCATACCTATAAACAGGCAAAAATATCGCCAGTTTCAAAAGAAGACAAGGGTACTGGGCTTGGTTTGGTTATCGCCAAAGGTATAGCCGAGGCTCATGGAGGAAGAGTGGGGGCTTTTTCTAAAGAGGGTATTGGCTCTAGTTTCTTCTTTACCATCCCTATAAAATAATGATAGAATACGAAGCAACGAAACCATTCGTTAATTTATTCGTTATTTCGTATTTTTATGAAAAAGATTTTGGTGATAGACGACGATCAATTTTTTGCAAAGACACTAGAAGCTGCTTTGCCTAAAGAAAAATACTCTTTGGTACACGCAGAAGATGGGGAAGTTGGTTTGGATAAACTTAAAAATGAAAAACCGGATCTAGTCGTACTTGATCTTATGATGCCAAAGCTCGATGGAGCGTCTTTTCTTAAAAAAATACAAGATTCAGACGAATTTCCAAAAGTACCGGTGCTGGTTTCGTCTAATCTTTCAAGCGTAAAAAAGATTAGCGACGTGATGGCGATGGGAGCCGTGGGTTATGTCATTAAATCAGATGAAAGTCTTGAGTCCATAGTCCAAGACATAGAGAGAGTGCTTGGTGAAGATGGTAAAAAAGCTACCTAATTTTCTCTAAAATATTTTTGATAAAACAACACCGGCATATACTGCGATGATGTTGCTCGGCACGAGACCCAAAAGTGTGCCGATAGAGTAATCTTTTAGGCTTATCCTTGAGACGCCCATCAAGATATTGAGCACATTAAATGGCATTGGGATAAGGCGTAAAAAAGCCAAATCCCAGATAGCGCCGCCATCCTCGAGCCGCTTATTATACCCATCGAGCCTTTTCATGTAATCTTTTTGTAAAATACTCTCAGCCCAATTTTTCCCTAGGCTCCTTGAAACTATGAAAGACAAAAGCGCGCTAGAAATCCCTCCGATCATTGTGTAAATAAATCCATACTTTAGTCCAAAAAATATTCCCGCCGCCACCATAAAAGGGGTCGAGGGGATGAAAATGCTTCCAACAATAAAAAAGACTATAAATATAGCTGGTGCCCATATGCCAAAGTTGCCTATGGCGGTATGAAATTCTTCAAGCGACAAGTCGTCTTTCAGGAAAAAGTAAAGGACGCTTGATAAAATAATCAAGACAATAAAAAATCCAAAAGTCAGTTCCCGCAGCCTTTGCCATTTCCCAAAACCATGCATAATATTTAGGATAACATAAATCATGATTTTATACGGAACCCCCGTGCGGGAGGAAATAAAGAAGAGACTCATAGAGAGAATGAAAAAGCTGGAACAAAAGCCTGTTTTGGCTATTGTGCAAGTCGGCGATAGGCCTGATTCAAATCTTTATATAAAAAATAAAATTAAATTTGCTGATGAAATCGGAGCCAATGCGGTACATAAAAGATTTGAAGAGGGTGTAGAGGAAGAGATTTTGATAAAAGAAATAGAAAACTTAAACGAAGATAGGGGTGTCCACGGTATAATTATTCAATTGCCACTACCCCAGCATTTAAATGCGCAGAAAATTTTAAGTTATATAAAAAAAGGCAAAGACGCGGATGGTCTTACTGAGCTAGAAGAAGAGGGCAGGGTTCTTGTAACACCCGCTACGGCTCGCGCGGTTTTGGCTATCTTAGATTTTTATAAAATTGAAATTGAGGGCAAAAAAGTTGCAGTTTTGGGTCAATCGTTGCTTGCAGGGAAGCCGATCGCTGATGAGTTGGAAAGAATAAAAGCCCAAGTTGAAAGGTGTGACATTAATACAAAAAATGTGCCGGAAATATCTAAAAATAGCGATATTTTAATTTCTGCTGTTGGTAAGGTGGGCTTAGTAACAAAAGATTTTACAAATAAAAATCAGGTTATTATTGATGTGGGGATCAATCGAGTATCACCCCCCAACCCCCCTCTTACTCTAAGAGGGGGGCAAGAAAGTAAATCTTTTTTTGTGGGCGATGTCGATTTTGCTGAAGTTGAACCTTTGGTTAGAGCCATAACTCCAGTACCAGGGGGTGTGGGGCCGGTTACGGTCGCTTGTCTTTTTAAAAATTTATTAGAACTCTCGGTCTCTAATATATAAAATCATTATTTATGATATAATGGGGTAGTTATAATTAACTTAAATACCATGTTTAATCAATTTTTCGGAGAGGAGGGTGCTAGAAGGATTTCCAAATGGACAGCTATTTCTCTAGTGCTCTTTTCTGCGTTTTTGTTTGTGAAGGTAATCGGGGAATTCAAAAAACTGCCAAATATAGGTAAAGAAATATACCCACAGTCAACAATAATGGTAACCGGAGAAGGCGAAGCCTACGCTATACCAGACATAGCCTTCTTTAACTTCACTGTTACCGAAGTGGGTGATACCGTAAGTCAGGCTCAAGAAAAACTTGATCAGAAGATAAATAAAAGTCTTGCTTCTGTGAGAGGGGGAGGAGTAGAAGATAGAGATATAAAAACAACCAACTACAACGTTTATCCGAAATATGAATGGGAGCAAATCTATTGTGTTACTACTCCTTGTCCGCAGGGCAAGAATACTCTTGTTGGTTATGAAGTAAGTCAAACAGTGTCTGTTAAGGTGCGTGATACAGAAAAAGCTGCTGATCTTGTGACCAAGGTCGGGGCGGCTGATGTTTCAAATATAAGCGGACTTGAGTTTACTGTAGATGACCGAGAAAAATATGTAGCCGAAGCCAGAGAAGAAGCTATAAAAGAGGCCAAAGAAAAGGCTAAAGTGCTTGCTAAGCAGCTCGGTGTGCGTCTTGGAGACATTATTTACTACAACGATAACAGTGGCTATCCGGGTCCTTATTATGCAGAAGGAATGGGTGGAGCTGACATGATGAAAGTCTCAGCGGTGGCTCCTGCGAGAGCGGAGCTCCCTACCGGCGAAGCTAAAATCACATCAAATATCAGCATTACCTACGAGATCAAATAGCCATTTGACAGATGTTCTGGTTTCTGTATAATTAGAACTACAAGTTAATAAAAAACCCCGTTCCGGGGTTTTTTGATAGAATTAAACATATGTCAATAATAAGCTATTTAAGGGAAACAAAGTCAGAATTGAGCCACGTAAGTTGGCCGACAAAAAGACAGGCGACCATATTTTCGGCTGTAGTGGTTATCGTTTCGATAGCTGTCTCTCTTTTTCTTGGTTTTTTCGATTTAGTCTTTAGTAAAATTTTGAATCTATTTGTTTAATATTATGTCTAAACAACAAATACAAAAAGGCAGGAACTGGTATGCCATACATACCTATTCTGGCTATGAAAATACGGTTATGCGCAACTTAAAACAGCGAATCGAGTCTCTTGGAATGGAAGACAGGATATTCAACGTGCTTGTACCAACTGAAAAGAAGATAAAAATAAAGGGCAACAAAAGAATAGAGGAGGAAGAAAAAATATACCCTGGTTACATTCTCGTTGACATGGTAGTTACTGATGATTCTTGGTATGTGGTCAGGAACACCCCTCGTGTTACAGGGTTTGTCGGTTCAGGGGTTTTCCCAGTGCCACTTGATCAAAAAGAGGTAGACGAGCTATTTAAGAGGATGAGCTCAGAAAAGGTTAAACACAACATAGATCTTTCTGAGGGCGATGCTGTAAAAATCGCTGATGGCCCATTTAAGGATTTGGAGGGTAAGGTTGGAGAAGTTGATGAAAATAGGGGCAAAGTAAAAGTGTTAGTGCCGATGTTTGGCAGAGAAACTCCGGTTGAACTCGACTTCTTGCAAGTCAAAAAGATTTAAGAAGCAAAGCGACTATAAATCTTTTGATGCCGCCTACTTCTGTAACCTTGGGCGGTGCAAAAAGGTTAAGGTTGCAAATGTAAATTTATAATGTAATATATTCGGCGTATGGCAAAAAAAGTATCAAAAAAAATAAAATTAGTGATCGCGGCCGGCAAGGCAACCCCTGCGCCTCCTGTTGGTACGGCTTTGGGTCCGGCTGGTATTAATATTGGTGAATTCGTCAAGCAGTTTAATGACGCCACAAGGGAAATGGATGGGTTGGTGCCTGCTGATATAAGCGTGTATGAAGATCGCACTTTTGATTTTGTTCTCAAAACTCCTCCGGCATCAAGTCTCATCATGAAAGCTTTGGGTATCGAAAAAGGTTCTGGCAAGGCTCCCAGTCAAAAAGTGGGTACCATTACAAGAAAGCAACTTGAAGAAATCGCAGAAAAGAAGATGGTTGATCTTAACGCAAACGACCTCGAAGCAGCCGTCAAAATCATCGCCGGTCAGTGCAGGAGCATGGGGGTGGAAGTGCGTTGAACCGCACTTCCGCCGGCCGGAGCACGACGGTGCGAGGCGGGCCCGCGCAAGTTTCTAGCAAGAAATTATGCGTGGGTGGAAGTGAAAGGTTAATTATTTTTCTAAAGTTACAAAAGAGAAAGGGGGGTTACTTTCTAAGTGATCCTCTTTTTCTATTATTTTTTTAAATTCGGAATAATCAGGGAAAAAGGTATCAGCTTCTGGCTCATCGTCTACCACTGTTAAATATAGGCGATCAGTAAAAGGTAAAGCCTGTTTATATATCTCACCTCCGCCAATTAAGAAAATTTCTCTGTCATTCTTTTCTTTTGCTACGCGAATCGCTTCTTCTATTGAGGGTACCAAGATGATTCCTTCTGATCTAAATTCAAGATTGCGGGTTATTATTATGTTGGTGCGGTTTGGCAAGGGTCTCCCAATTGATTCATAAGTTTTTCGTCCCATTATGATTGGGTGGTCCGTCGTCAGAGCCTTAAAACGGGGCAAATCTCCCTCAATTTTCCACAGTAGTTTGCCATTGAGACCCAAGGCTCTTTTTTCTTTGCTTATAGCGGCTATCACACTTATTTTTGGTTTTGCCATAATTACCATTTTATACAAACTTGCCAAAGAAGGAAAATACACATAACATACCTACATGGAAAACGGTATTACTGTAGATAAGGGCGCTTATGCTCACCTCGGGTTTGGGGGAAAGGCTTTAACTGACTACAAAAAAATAAAAAGTCTTGTCGAACATTGTAAGTATTTGGGTATGAAAATAGTTCTAACTCAGGGATCGTTTGATATGATACATGTTGGTCATGGTAGGTATTTAAGAGAGGCAAAAAAACATGGGGATCTTTTAATTGTTGGAATAGATAGTGATGAAAAAATAAAACATAGAAAAGGGCCAGAGCGTCCTGTAGTCCCTCAGGACGAAAGGGTTGAAATGTTGACCCACCTTAGATATGTAGATTTGGTGTTTCTGAAAGAACTTAAAGATCCAAAATGGAATTTAATAAAATCTATTTGCCCAGACACCTTAATTGCAACAAAAGAAACATACGACAAAAAACAATTAAAAGAATTAAAGAAGTATTGCGATAAAGTTGTTGTACTTGAGCCGATGGCTACCACTTCGACCAGCGCGAAACTGAGAAGACTCCAGATTGGGGCCGCTAAAAAACTTGGACAAGCGTTAACTCCAAAAATTTTAAAAACCATCCAGGATGTATTAGATGAAATGAAGAGTTAAATTAGGTTCTAATGGGTATTAAGCCGAAGTGATTTTGCTAAAAAATGAAAAAAATAATTATTGCTTACGTACCAGTATTACACGAAGGGTACAGAAAATTTTTTGAAAAACATAAAGATGCAGGTACCCTCTTTATATTTGGCAATACTCTTATAAAAAAATACGACTACTTAGCTAAAGAAATAAGGCAACTTTCTCCAGAGCTTGTTAAAAAATCAATAGAAAGTTGGGACTTATTTGAGAATGTGAGAATTCTTGAAGAAGAGGATATAGAAAATTTGAAATCGGAAGAAATTGTGATGCCAAACGAAGACGTTTGTAAAAGTCTTGCAGAAGAGGAACTTACAAATAAAAAGGTAATTTTCGATAATGTTTTTTTGCGTTGGGACAAACATAAAGCAATGGAAGAGAAGCCAGTAGAAGCTGACCAGGTAATTTCTAAGGAAAAATTTGATGTGGAAATTATACAAAAACTCCAAATAGAAGCGGAGAAAAGTAGTGATTGGTGGAGGCGGGTAGCATCTGCTGTAATAAAAGACAATAAAATTTTACTCTTAGCTCACAACGAACATTTACCATCGCCTCATTCACCTTATGCTGATGGGGATCCTAGGAATACTCTTCATAAAGGAATAGGGACTGATATTGCAACCGCAATACATTCCGAGGCAAAACTAATCGCTGAAGCGGCGCGACAAGGCATTTCTCTTGAAGGTGCATCAATGTATGTGACTATTTTTCCTTGTTCACTCTGTGCAAAGCAAATCGCTTTTTCTGGTATTAAAAAAATATATTATGCTGGAGGTTATCAAATGCTAGATCAAGAGACTATTTTGCGAAGTAAGGGAGTAGAGATAATCTATGTTGAAGGTTAAAAAGTTTAACCCACCTCGTACTGCTTTGAGGTGGGTTATCAGTTCTATTTGAGTCGGTCTGTCAATAGAATGAGCTCCTCCTTGTTGAAGTTGGCATTTGCCAAAAGGATAGGGAGTTCGTCGGTCTGGAGTCGGAGGGACAACCTTCGTAACTTTTCAAACAGGATGGCTCGTTGCAGGCCCTCCTTCTCCGCTTCTCGTCCTTTGTAAAACGGTGACTCAACGCGCCCTGTGCCGTCGGGGACCATGTCGTGTACATGTAGATGTTCAATGGTGCCGGCGGACATTGTTGCGTCTCCATCGCGAACCAACATGCCACAACTCTTGTACTTGTATTCGGTACTCACGCTGAATCTGATCGCGAAGAGATCCACAATCTCTCCTGGTAACAGACCCCAAGTTGATGTTACGTGCCTTTTGGGCACAAATAGGAAGTGAAATCGAGTGTGCTTTTCCGGTGGATTACATGGCCATGCATACCAATGGTTGGTCTCTGCAATAATTCGATTGTGCTCCTTGTCGATTTGGCAGAACGGGCAACGACCAGTGATCTCATCCGCTACCATCCTCTTGTATTGGCTGTAGGTGCGAGCGCGAGAGATTCGTGCGAGCTTGTTTGAGCTGGTAACCCCCGGAATTACCAAAGGGTGCTCGGTTAAGAGTACCTTGAAAGTGTTAGTCATAGATCTCCTTTCGATCCGACTCAAACGCTAACACTAATATTCTAAAAAATCAAGATTTCTTTTTATAATTTTTTGGTTCGCCAAATTTGAATTTCCAAGCCTCTGTTTCTTCGAGTTTTTCTAGGTCAGGCTCAACAAGGTGTGCGTGGATATGAAGTACACTGCTCCCGTAATTACCGTGTTCACTTTTACCAAATCTTATAGCCACGCCGCCACCGGGAATATTTCTTTTATTTGCTTCTTCTTTAAACATTAGAAAAAGTTCTTCTCCTGCTTCGGGTTCAATATCTTTTATATGCTCAATGTGAGTTTTGTATATTGCGAGAAGTTGGTGTTTTATTTTTTCATAAGGCCACTGGTTTTCTGTAAGTATCCAAAACTTTCCTTCTTTTAAAATTGGATTTTTATGGTATTTATCTAAATTTTCAGGACAAAAAGGGCAGTGACCTTGTTTTTTTATTTCTTCCATTACCTGGCGCTGGTCTTCTCTGCGGATGGCCCGCATATTTATATATTTATTATCTTTGTCTTCCATGTCTTTTTTCTTTCCCTCTCCTGAATCTAGGAGAGGGGTTAGGGGTGAGGTTTATATTGCAACAGGTATACCTTTAATTCCTGGGTGTGGGTCATAATCAGAAAGTTCAAAATCTTCTTTTCTAAAATCAAACAAGTCTTTTTTATTTTTATTTATTGTTATAGTAGGGAAGCGTCGAGGTTCCCGAGAAAGCATAGTTTCTACTGCTGGTATTTGGTCTACGTAAATATGCGCGTCTGATATTGTATGAACAAATTCGTCAAAAACAGTGTTTGTGACATGGGCAAGCATCATGCCCAAAGCGGCATACTGAACCATGTTTGAAGGTACTCCTACGGGTACATCTCCTGATCTTTGCATCATATGTAAAGTCATCTTTCCTTCTATAATTCTTATATTTAACCATCCATGACAGGGTGCAACTACTACTTTTTGTTGTTTTCCTTTACCTCTGCCTATGTATTGAGGTACCCAAGGGCTTACAAAGTGTGTACGGAGTTGAGGCTCTTCGATTATCTGCTCAACTATATGTTTAAATTGATTGAAAGGTTTTCCTTCTGATGTGGGGAAGTCATGAAAAGCAGCTCCATAAGAACCTGGCCCCAAGTCTCCAGTTTCAAGCCCACGTTTGGCGCATTTTTCTGGTGTTGCCCAAGACTTCCACCAAAAACATCCAAACTCTTCTAACTTTTCTACTGTACGTGCACCGTTTATAAACGCACATATTTCTCCTATGGCCTGTTGCCAAACTGTAACCGGCAAGTGATCAGATATTTTTGGATTCATGTTACGCTCTGTAATCATTGGAAAACCGTTTTCAATCTTGAATCTCATTGGCTGAGGAGCGATCAGAGTCAAAGCGTCCACTCCTTGTTGACTGGGTGTGCGTATTCCATTTTCTAGTATGTTGCGCAATAGGGTTTGATATTGGTTGTCTGGAGTACGCTTGTCGAATTTATTCATGAGTGTATGATATCTGAGTAACCAACCATTTTCAACACTATGGTCTAAGGTAATTGACAGAAGAATACTTTTATTAAATAAATCAAATTTTGTATTTCCCATGAAAGACCAACAAATAAAAAAGCTAATAGATGCAGAGAAGAAGAGACAGAAAAGCGTTATAAACCTGATTGCTTCTGAAAACTATGTTTCTAAAGATGTGCTCGAGGCGCTTGGGAGCGAACTTACAAATAAATATGCTGAAGGGTATCCTGGCAAAAGATATTATGGAGGGCAAACCTTTGTAGACAAAATTGAAAATCTTTGTAAAGAAAGAGCTATTAAACTTTTCAACCTCACTTCAAAGTGGAGTGTTAATGTACAACCTCTCTCAGGTAGTCCTGCCAACTTGGCTGTTTATCTGGGCCTTGTACCAAAGGGTGGCCCTTCGACAAGCTCAGGACAAGGCAAGATTATGGGCATGTCTCTTGACCATGGTGGGCACCTCACTCATGGGCACAAAGTTTCAGCTACCGGTAAATTTTGGCAGCAGGTGCCTTATGGGGTGAACAAAGATACAGAACAGATTGATTATGAGAAAATAAAGGAAATCGCTTTAAGGGAAAAGCCAAACATAATCGTGGCCGGATTCACTGCCTACCCTCGTATTGTTGATTTCAAAAAATTTAGAGAGATAGCCGACAGTTGCGGGGCGATACTCATGGTAGACATGTCTCATTTTGCGGGGCTTGTTGCGGGCAAGGCTTATCCATCTCCTTTTCCTTGTGCTCATGTGGTAACTACTACAGTGCATAAAACTCTTCGCGGTCCTCGCTCCGCCATTATATTTTCACGTAATGATGTAACTATTAAAAATGCAAAAGGGGAAGATAAAAGTATTTCAGAACTTATAGACAAAGCTGTTTTCCCGGGGTTACAGGGTGGGCCACACTTAAACCAGATAGCCGCTGTGGCAGTGGCTCTCAAAGAAGCTAAAACTCCTGCATTCCAAAAATATGCGAAGCAGGTTATAAAGAACGCCAAGGCTCTGTCGGATGAGTTAAAAAAACTTGGTTGGCGCGTAGTTTCTGGTGGGACAGACAGCCACTTAATTTTAGTTGATACTTGGATGGAAGGAAAAGGAATTTCGGGTAAGGACGCGAGTGATAGATTAGAGAAAAATGGAATCATCGTAAACAAAAACACAATTCCAAACGAAACCAGGAGTCCGATGGATCCTTCTGGCATAAGGCTCGGGAGCGCAGCAGAAACCACTCGGGGCAAAAAAGAAAAAGATTTTGTAAACATTGCTAGAAAAATTGATAAAATTTTACGAAAATGAAAAGAGACATAGATTTTTTGTATGAGGTTGGTAGTCTACGAAAGGTTGATAGAGCGTGGCAGCAGCTACTCACGGGTAAAGCGGCAAATATTTCTGAACATATTTTTCGAATGACTATGGTTGCTTGGGTTATTGCAATTGCCGAAAAAGCGGATGTCTCTAAGGTTATTAAAATGTGTTTGTTGCATGATGTAGCTGAAGCTAGAACGGGGGATATTGCTTTTATGCACAGAGATTATGTGACAAGACATGAAGAATTGGCTGAAAAACATATTTTTGAAAATACTGTTTTAGAAAAAGAGGCAAAAATATTGCTTGAAGAATACAATAAACGCGAATCTCTTGAGGCAAAAATTGTTAAAGACGCTGACAATTTGGATGTTGATTTAGAACTAAAAGAGCTGGCCAAGATTGGTGACTCTGCAGCTATCAGTATGCAAAAGGATCATAGACCGGTGGTTAGATCTAAGAAACTTTATACAAAAACCGCAAAGAAAATGTGGGATGAAATACAAAAGAGAGATCCAAATGATTGGCATCGGCTACTTACGGGCAAATGGATAAATAGCAAAAAGGGGGCTAAATAAAATGGACAAAAGCAAGAAAAAAATTGCTATGACGGATTTGGAGACAAGTGGGGATGTGCCTGGAGTGCATGAAATACTTGAGATTGGTTTGGTGCTTTTTGATCCACAAACTTTTGAAATCATTGATAGTTATAATAGAAAAGTAAAACCAGAAAGGATAGAAAATGCGGTGCAAGCAGCTCTTGATTACAACGGTTACAGCGAAAAAGATTGGGCAGATGCAGTAAGCGATGAAGGAATACAAAGATAGAGCAGGAGAAAACGTTTTTTGCGCTTACAATGTAAGCTTTGATTGGGGTTTTATAAATGAAGCGTTTTTTAAAGCAGAGATCGATAACCCAATGAGCACCAAAGAAAACCATGATCGACTCGACCTACTTTCAATTGCTTGGGAGAAGGGTTTGAAAAAAGAAAAAAGTTGGAGTTTGAAATCAGCCTGCAACCTTTTTGGTATCGAGCCGGAGCCCGAACCACACAACGCCTTGAACGGAGCGATGACTGGGTATAAGCTATTTAAAAAGCTATGCCAATAAAAGAAAAAATTGAACAGTGGGTAAAGGAGACACTTGAGATGGAGAGTGTGGTTTTGGTGCATCCAAAAGAAATTGAAAAGGGAGATTTTGCTTTGATTTTACCCCCGCTTAGCATAAGAGGGGGAGAGGGGGTGATAGAAAAATTAGAGAAAAATAAATTGCCTGAAATCGAAAAGATAGAATTGGCGAATGAGAGATTCATAAATATTTTCCTCTCGAAACATTTTTTCGCTGATTCGATTATCGAAATAAATAAGAAAAAAGAAAATTTTGGGAAAACAGATTTGCTTGATAACAAGAAGATAATAATAGAATACACAAACACAAATGTATTGAAACCGCTTCACATCGGGCACTTGATGGGCAATGTGATCGGTCAATCGATCTCAAACATTTTTGAATGGAGTGGCGCAGAAGTTAAAAGGAATACTTACCAAGGAGATGTTGGACTTCATATTGCCAAAGCTGTTTGGGGTATAAAAAAGGAGGGAGGAATAATGGAAGGAAATTTGGCAGAAAAGGTTGAGTATATAGGTAAGGCGTATGCGAGTGGCTCAAATGCGTATGAGGACGATCCAGCAGCCCAAGAAGAAATAAAGGAAATAAACAAAAAAATTTATGAAAAGAGCGATCAGGAACTTTTGAAAATTTATGAATGGGGCAGAGAGGTGTCGCTCGCGCATTTTGAAGAGCTGTATAAAAAACTTAATACCAAATTTGATTTTTACTTTTTTGAAAGCGAAGTTTCGGATGATGCTCAAAAAATAGTAAAAGAATTTTTACAAAAAGGGGTTTTTGAAGAAAGCGACGGCGCAGTTATTTTCAGGGGAGAAAAGTATGACCAAAAACTACACACAAGAGTTTTTTTGAATAATGAAGGCTTACCTTTGTATGAAGCTAAAGATATCGCTCACGCTTTGCGCAAGTTTGATAAATATAAGTCTGACAAATCAATAATAATTACTGCAAACGAGCAGGATGGGTATTTTAGAGTTGTGCTAAAAGCATTGGGACAAATAAATCCGGAAGTAGCAGAAAATACCGAGCACCTTTCTCATGGGATGTTGAAACTTCCTTCCGGCAAAATGTCTTCGCGTAAAGGCAATGTTATAACCGGGGAACAATTGATTGATGATGTGCAAACTCTAGTTTCAGAAAAATTGAAGGACCGGGATTATAACGAAGAAGAAAAATTAAAAATAGCTGAAGCGGTAGCTATAGGGGCGATAAAGTATTCGGTACTCAGGCAGGCGATCGGAGGGGACATTATTTTTGATTTTGACCAATCAATTTCTTTTGAAGGCGACTCTGGGCCATACTTACAATACACAGCAGTCCGAGCCAAATCGGTGCTTTCAAAAGCGATAATTAATAACACAAAAAACTTCCAAGGACTAACCTTGGAAAATTGGGGAACAACAGAAATCGAAAGAATGCTCTATCGTTTTCCGGAAATTGTCGAGCGAGCGGGGCGGGAGTACGCACCTCATCATTTGGTCACCTATCTCACCGAACTCGCCTCAGCTTTCAATAGTTTTTATGGCAATAACAAAATAATAAGTGAAGAAGACCCAACTTCTTCTTACAAGGTGGCACTCACTGAGTCGGTCTATCACATTCTCAAAAATGGTCTCCATCTTTTGGGTATCAAAGTACCAGAAAAGATGTAAGATTAGAGTAGAATTATCAAAATAATTTAAAATATGGAAAATATTGATAAAAATTTAGGAGAGGATCAAATTTTAGGTCAAACCCCGGAAAGAGACATTGAGGAAAATATGCTAATAGAAGCTATGCAAAATTCTTTAATGGGGTTTTCTAAATTACCATCAAAGCTACAGGAAGATATTATCGAAGATATAAAAAATAAGAAGACAGAAAAAGTAAATTTTACTGACATATCCAATCGCTTGAGTTTGCTTGTTGATAAGGGCAATGAACTATTGAATATGAGCGTGGATGAGTCGGACAGATTTTATCGTCCTAAACCTACGCCGGAAGATTTGAAGCTGGCTGAAGAGAACGGGGATGTAGATAAGACAATCGAAAAACAAATAGACGATCTGCTAGAAGAATTGGAAAAAATCAAAAATGATAAGGCGAGAAAAGAAAAAGAACCAAAAAGCATCGATGTGAGCAAACTACCTCCGCTCCCCAAAGATGAAATTCAATGAAATATTGTTTTGATATAATTTAAAAATGTTTAATTTGGTAGACATACTAGGTCTCTTTCTTTTTTTGGCTGGGTTTGTGATTGGTCTCGGAGCCGTGACGGTGATCGATATTCATGGATTTTTGGGGCGCAAATCTGCGTATTGGACTGAGGCAACTATCCGTACTCACAAAGTCACTAAACCTCTTATTTGGGTCGGTACCATCCTCGCTTTGATTGGGGGCTTTATTTTTTATCGCAACGAAACTTTGATGGGTGCACCTCTTTGGCATTTGATCATCGCTTTGGTCTTAATTATCAACGGTTGCTTCTTAAGTTTTGTAGTAAGCCCATTCTTGTTAAAACAAGAAAGAGAGGGTAGGGCAACTGAGCTATTACCATCTTCTTTGCAAAGAAAAATTGTCGCTAGTTTTATAGTCTCTTTCTTGGGTTGGTGGTCAGCGCTTTTAATTTTGGTCTGTTATTTGCTTGGAAAATAAAATTTAAAATGAAAAAACAAGTTACTTACAGCGATGATTTTCAGAAAAATTATAAATATTTTTTAACTGAACCAATTGGCAAAAATTTTGATAAAAGGTTTAAACCTGATCTCACACCAAAGCAAATGCTCAAGTTCGGTGTTTTTGGTGGAGCATATTTTATTGGTGTCAAAGGTCTAATTCCCAAAGATTTGCCTAGGGATTGGTTTAAGGGAGTAAAGCTTTCAAAAGATGGAGAAAAACATGACGAGTTAAATTTTTTTAAAGTCGGTGCGAGTCAGCCGCTTTCGGTTTGGAAGAAAAAAGGGTGGATAAACAAACAAGACCCACATGGATGGTTTGAGTGGTATTGCCGTTATTACCTTGGCCGCAGGAGCGAGGACGATGAAAGGCAAATCAAAAGATGGGTGGCGATAAAGAGACATTTGGCCCAAGTTGCCAAAAATTGCCGCGCTGGCGACCTCTCCTGTCGCCCCACCCAACGCCAAGCTCTGCTCCATTGGGCCTATGATGGTAGGAGGGTGTAAACTCGGGTTAGTTTACAATTAGGTTTACAATACTCATTTGCGGTATTTTCTTGAAAAGAATATTTACAGGTGGTAATTTGGGTTTAGAAAGGAGAAAAACCATGTTAATTATGGTATAATTTAAATATGTTAAACATTGATGAAGTAAGCAAAGAAAGGGCGCTGAAGCTTTTTGGAAGTGCGGAGATTGAGGGTTTTGAGGTTGGCACCACAAAGGGTTTGCAGGCGATTCATCGGTATCTTTTTGAAGGCCTATACGAATTTGCGGGGACTATACGCACCATAGATATGAACAAGGGCGGGTTTCGTTTCGCTTCACATTTATACTTAGAGAGTATTTTGAAAGAGATTGAAAAGTTGCCAGAAGGAAGTTTTGAAGAAATTGTCAAAAAGTATGTAGAAATGAATGTGGCTCATCCATTTCGCGATGGCAACGGCAGGTCTATGCGCATTTGGCTCGACTTAATGTTGAAGAAAAATATCAAAAAATGCGTCGATTGGCAGAAGATAGACAAAATGGATTATTTGAATGCAATGCAAAGAAGCCCTGTCAATGATTTGGAGATCCGCGAACTTTTACGCGGCGCTTTAACCGACAAAATAGATGATAGGGAAGTGTATATGAAAGGTGTCGAGCAATCATATTATTACGAAGAAGACGATTTTTATAAGTAATCTTTAAAAGAGGATTAGTAATTTAATAATAAAAAATGGAGATAAATTATTTGGCGATTTTGGTTTGTGGGCTGCTGGCTATGGTGCTTGGCTATGTTTGGTACGGACCGCTTTTTGGTAAAAAATGGATGGAGGTGATAGGTGCGACAGAGATGGATTTGGAGAGGAGGAAAGAAATGCAGAAAAGTGCTGGTAAGCTGTATGTGGTTCAATTTGTCTTGATTTTATTTCAAGTTTGGGTGCTCTCTTATTATATAAAAGGTTGGGCTGATGCAAGTGGGGTGGAGAACGCTCTTTGGGTGTGGGCGGCCTTTATCATGCCGACCATTGCCGGGTCGGCTATGTGGAACAATGATTCAGCCCGTATTTCTTGGGCAAGGTTTCTAATACAAGCTGGTTATCAATTGGCCCTTTTTGTTATTTTTGGCCTTATTTTGGGCAATTGGCAATAAGCTCAAAGAACATTTGACTTTAATAGGCAATTCATATAATATCTCGAGGAAGCCGGATAGGCTTTTATTATGTCAAGATCGCTCAAAAAAGGACCATACGTAGACGAAAGAGTGCTTAAAAAAGTGCTCGGCAAAAAACCTCATGAGACTGGGGTTATTAAGACGTGGTCTAGGGCTTGTGTCATTTCTCCGGAGATGGTCGGTTTCACTTTTGGTGTTCATAATGGCAGAGATCATATCGAAGTTTTAGCTTCTGAAGATATGGTGGGTCACAGGCTTGGCGAATTTTCTCCAACCAAGAAATTTATAAAACACGGAGGTAAAATGCAGAAGGAGCTTGAGGCTAAGAAAAAAGAGGCTGAAATAGCAGCTGCTAAGGCGGCCAAGTCTACAGCCGAAACTTCTAAAAAATAAATACGAAATAACGAATAAATTAAAGAATTGATACGAAAATTAGAAAAAATATGAAAGAGGCAACAGCAAAACTTAATAACTATAGACAATCTCCTAGGAAAGTTAGGCTTGTTGCTGACGCTATAAGGGGTAAAAAGTTGTCAGAAGCCAAAAATATTCTTGACTTTACGATAAAGAGATCAGCCGCTCCTCTTCAAAAGCTTTTGAACTCCGCCGCCGCAAATGCCAAGGATTTAGGTATGGACAGTGAAAGTTTGCGTGTGAAATCGATTTCTGTTGATGGTGGAGATATTTTATACAGGAGAATGCCTGTGGCTCACGGCGCTGCTCACCCGATAAGAAAGAGGACTAGCCATGTAACTTTGGTTTTAGCTGAAAGTCAAAAAGCGCAGGTTAAAAAATCAAAAAATCCAAAAGAAAAAAAAGCATAATATTTCGATCATTCAATATTCAATTATTAAATTAAAATCATGACCCACACAGTACACCCATACGCTCATAGGTTAGGTATAATCCGAGACTGGAAGTCGCGTTGGTTTAGTGTGAAAGAGAAGTACAAGGAGAATTTGAAAGGGGATGTGCTCATGTACGAGTATCTAAAGAAGCGACTCAAGGGTTGTTTTGTAAATTTGATTGAAATAGAGAGAAACGTAAAAACATTCAGGATAATCATAGAAAGTTCTCGACCTGGCTTCATTATAGGTAGGAGCGGAGAGGGTATGACCAAATTGAGAAACGATGTTTTGCGTTTTATGAATAAGAATGGCATAAGCACCAAAGAGGAGCTCAAAATAGACATAAAAGAAGTAAAATCCCCAGAGTCTAGCGCCATGATAGTGGCTCAAATGGTAGCTGAGGGTTTGGAAAAAAGAATGCCTTTTAGGAGGGTGGTAAAGCAAATGATTGAAAAAGCTTTTGCAAACCGAGATGTGCAAGGGGTCAAGATCACTCTTTCTGGTATCATGGGCGGTTCAAACATGGCTAGAGTTGAAACTAAGAAAGTTGGTCGAATACCTCTCCAGACTTTGCGCGCAGACATTGACTATGCCTTTTATGAAGCAATATTGCCTCTTGGTAAAATCGGTATCAAAGTGTGGATTTACAAAGGAGAGATTTTTGCTAAAAAATAATCTTTAATCTTTCAATTTTAAATCTTTTAATTACCATGTTATTCCCAAAGAAAGTTAAATACAGAAAATGGCACACTATGCGCAAGAATCCAAAAAAGGTGGGGCCGGCAACCAGAGGTGTCTCTGTTTCTTTTGGTTCGCATGGTCTCAAGGCGACAACTCCAGGAAGGATAACTTCTAATCAGATAGAATCAGCCAGAAAGGCTATAACCAAGGCGATCGGCAAGACTGGAAAGGTTTGGATAAGGATTTTCCCAGACATGCCTTTTACTAAAAAGCCTGCGGAAGTAAAAATGGGCAAAGGCAAAGGAGATATCGAGGGGTACTGTGCAAGAGTTCTTGCTGGGCAAGTGTTGTTTGAAGTTGATGGTGCGGCGCCCGGCATCGCGAGCGAATCTTTGAGAAAAGGAGGCACCAAAATGCCTGTAAAAACAAAAGTAATTGAGAGAGTATAAAAGATATGGCAAACGAATTAGCAAAAAAAGATAAGAAAGATTTGGAAAAAGAGCTTGATCAAAAGTTGGTAGCTCTCAGAGATTTACGTTTCGGCACTGCTCATAGCAAGAGTAGGAATGTGAAAGAGCGCAAAGGAATAAAACGCGAGATTGCCAGAATCAAAACCACTCTTACTCAAAAACGTGAAGCATAATTAAAACAAAGATGTTAAACACCAAAGAAAAGCAGAATATTGAAGTTAAGGGCAGGGTGCTCAAGGGCGTTGTCGTTTCTTCTAAAATGAAAGATACCGTTACTGTATTGGTCAACAGGTTTGTAAAGCACCCCAAATACAAAAAGTATTACAAGGTTAGCAAGAAGTATAAAGCTCATGATGCTGGCAACACCAAAGCGGTGGGCGAAGTTGTCGAGATTAAAGAATGCAAACCGATTTCAAAAGACAAACACTTTATAATAATTCAAAAATCAAATCTAAAATCTCAAACCTAAGATTTAAATTTTGAGATATAAGATTTTAATTAACATGATCCAACCAAGAAGTATAGTAAAAATAGCAGACAATTCAGGAGCCAAGATTGGCCGAGTTTTCAAGGTGCTTGGAAGCTCAAAAAAGCGATATGCAGAGGTTGGAGAGCTTGTAAACTTTTCGGTACAAAAAGCGGAACCCAGAAAAGAAATAAAGAAAAAAGCTGTTCTTCTTGGTTTGGTGGTAAGACAGAAGTCTCCTCTAAGGAGGAAGGATGGTTCTTATATTAGGTTTGATGAAAATGCGGTTATCGTAGTTGATCGTAAAAAAGGTGAGCTTGTTCCAAGGGCGGGGCGCATTTTCGGACCTATCCCAAGGGAGATAGCTGAAGCGGGGCACCAGGCTATAGTTTCTTTGGCGCCGGAAGTGATATAAATACGAATTAACGAATATATTAACGAATAGCTACGAACATGATTAAGATGAAAATAAAAAAAGGAGATAAAGTGACGGTGATAACCGGTAAAGACAAAGGCAAGAGTGGTGCTGTTGTTAAGGCATTTCCCAAACTTTCTCTGGTGTTGGTTGATGGTGTAAATAAAAAGAAGCTTCACAAAAAGCCTAGAAAGCAAGGCGAGAAAGGTAAGGTGATAGAGCAGGCTACACCTATACACGTTTCGAATGTTAAGAAAAATACGAAGTAACCCGCCCGAATCGTACCGATTCGGTACGGGCGGGCGAATATATTAACGAATTACTACGAACTTAAAACATGAAAACTTTAAAAGAAAAAACAAAAGACGCATTTAAAGAACTCAAAGATAAGCTTGGGTTGAAAAATGTCATGCAAGCACCAAAAATTTTAAAGGTTGTGGTGAGTTCTGGTGTGGGCTCTTTTTCTGACAAAAAGAAAATCGATATAGTTGAGGACCGACTTGCTAAAATCACTGGCCAAAAACCGATCAGGAGAGGTGCAAAGAAATCAATAGCTACGTTTAAATCAAGAGAGGGTGACATAGTTGGTGTGCAGGTTACTCTGAGAGGGGAGAGAATGTGGAGCTTTTTGGACAGGCTTATAAATATTGCTCTGCCTCGAACCAAAGACTTTAGAGGTATCTCTATTTCAGCGGTAGACAAAATGGGCAATTACACTCTTTCGATAAAAGAACACACTGTATTTCCTGAAACCGGCGATGAAGATTTGAAAGACGTGTTTGGTTTTGCTGTTACACTCGTTACTAACCTAAAAACTCCTGAAGCTACAAAAGAATTTTTGAAAGCTTTGCATTTTCCGTTCAAAAAGGCTTAACCTATCTAGCTATAAAGAAGTTGATTACTTGTTTAGCGCCGGCTCCGTAGAGGGCGCGGCGAGATTCGAGCATTGTGCTGCCTGTGGTGTAAACATCGTCTAAGACTGCGACCACTCTCCCTTTGATTTGGGACTGATCAGCCTGCATGCTATTTGCCACATTTTTTAATCTCTGTTCTCTGCTTAGTTTTGTTTGACGCTCAGTCTCTCTTATTTTTTTTAATGCATTGAAACGAATGTCAAAGTTTTTTCCGGAAATGTTTCTGATTTCTTTTACCAATTCTTCGCATTGATTAAATCCTTTTTTGGCCTTTTCTTTTTTGCTCATTGGCATCGGCACGAGTAAGGGTCCTGCTCCTTCAAAAAGAGCAATCTCTGAAAAAATGTCAGCCATTGCCTCATAAAAGTATTGAGCGATTCTTCTTCTTAGATTTTGATTATTTTTGTATTTTATTGATTTCACCAAAAGTCTGACTACTTTGTTTCTGTAGTCAAAAAGCACATAAATATCTTTACTGTGAACGGGGGACTCAGGCAACATGGCTCTCATGGCACTCTGGTCTATTTTCATAAGTCTCTCGATATCGCGCCCCTCTGGAACTAATATATTTTTAACTGCCTCTATGAGCAGTACCCAAATATTTCTAAGTATTTTAGTAATTTTCATAGTCCAATTTTATTCACCATAAGACCAAGTCAATTGAAGGGTCATTGTGTTATAATCTTAATATTATGAGTTTTTTTGAGGATTTATTCAAAAAGAAACAAACAAGTGCTTTGGGAATTGATATCGGGTCTTCTTCCATAAAGGTTGTACAACTTCAAAAAAAAGGCGGCAAGGCCGTGCTCGATACTTATGGCGAGCTCTCTCTCGGGCCTTATGGAGGAGCGGCTATCGGTCAGGCCACCAACTTAGAAACAAAAAAAATTATTGAGGCGGTTAATGATCTTTTGGCAGAAAAAGAGGTTGCTCTGACTACTAAGGTTTGCGGTTTGGCTGTTCCTTTCAAGGCGAGTCTGCTTTCAATAATAAAGATGCCTGACATCCCAGAGAAGGAACTTGCCTCGATGATATCCATAGAAGCAAGGAAGTATATACCTGTCTCCATTTCTGAGGTGACCATAGATTGGTCGATCATACCTAAATTGGAAGGTGAGGAAGAAATAGAGCCGGAAGAAAAAGGTAAAAAGAAAATTAAAAATTTGGATATTCTTCTTGTTGCGATACACAACAACATGATCAATCAATACAAAGAGATTGTTACTAACACTGGGTTAGATGCAAAATTTTTTGAAATAGAAATATTTAGCACCATAAGAGCTATCCTCGAAGGGGTTAGTGGTCCCAGTATGATTTTTGATATGGGGGCCTCGACTACCAAGCTTTATATTATTGATAGAGGTATTGTGCAGAGTTCGCACACCATAAACCGCGGTTCCCAAGATATAACCTCAAATATTTCCCGCATTTTAAATGTGCCAATAGAAGAGGCTGAAGTGGTAAAAAGAACAATTGGTATGGGTGTGGCTGAAAATGGTACAGATCTTTCGCAGGCGGTGACGCTGGTCGCTGACGACATCTTTTTTGAAGCCAACCGATTTTTGCTTGAATTTCAAAAAAAGAGAAATGGCAACATAAAGTCGGTGTATCTTACCGGCGGCGGTTCGGCCTTGCGTGGTTTTAGGGATTTGGCGGCCAAAAATTTCCAAGTTGAAGTGATCTCAGGTGACCCGTTTGGTAAGGTTGAAACTCCGGCCTTTCTTGAAAATATTTTAAAAGTTACGGGGCCAGAGTTTACTGTAGCAGTCGGCGCAGCTTTGAGGTGTTTGCAGGAGATATAGTTTTTATTATTTAATTTATTAAAATGCCTCCAGAATTTAAAACTCAATTTGAAAATCCGACTGGCTCGTTTTCTCCAGTTGAAAAGCGCGCCGGCAAAAAAAGCAATGATTTTTTGATCACACTTGTTGCTATAATGCTCATATCGGGCGCTTATGCCATTTGGTTTTTCTACAACTTGCCTAGCGATTTTGAACCAGAATACGCTGCTACTCCTCGATCAGCTCGTAGAGCTGTCGCTACCGAAATCGCCACTTCGACTGTCGATATGACCGATTGGAAAACCTACCGAAATGAGGAATATGGGTTTGAATTCAAATACCCAAGTTTCTTGAAAGAAGAGGAACATGCTCCAGCAAAAGATAACGATAACGTTATAAAATGTCTAAGAACTGATACTCTAAGCACTTATTTTTGTATGTCTGAGTTTGATGAAGTTTTAATCAATAGCGATTTGCGTACCTGGTTTGATCGAGTCGCTGTTGACACCGACCCAACTCCTCAAAATGTTATTAATATAAGCATCGATGGACAACCGGCAATACGATCACTCTTTATTTACCCTGGGGGTTCAGCTAACGCTGTCTTTGTTGTAAACAATAATAAAATTTACAAAATCACATATCCAAACGATAAAAATTTTAATGGGTATTACGACCAAATCCTCTCCACATTCAAATTTACTAAATAAAACACATAAGTAATCAACAG
>CAZRKB010000001.1:0-6270 GCA_964601125.1 uncultured Candidatus Saccharibacteria bacterium | reverse complement strand
ACCAAATCCTCTCCACATTCAAATTTACTAAATAAAACACATAAGTAATCAACAGAAAGTTTGACATTGTTTTTTGTGAAGTAATGTATAATTTAGTCTATCTATGGCTCAGGGATTTCAGTCATCTTTTATACCTAAAGGTGTCGGTGGCGAGGAGAGTGTGGGTGTAAAAAAGAAAAACACCAGCGTTGCGGGAGTTCTTGCTCTCTCGATTTTTGTTATTACAGTGCTCGCATCTGCCGGGCTGTTCGTTTATAAAAGTACACTAAAAAGCAATATAGAAAATCTGCGTACCCAATTAGCTGATGCCGGTAAAACAATAGACAGAGACAAAATAGGAGAAATGGCGTCTTTTAGTCGCAAGTTAGCTCTAATACAATCAATTGTCGATAAGCATCAGGTGGCGTCAGGTTTTATGAGCTCCCTTTCTTCTTCTACTCTAAAGGCAGTCACATTTAGTGATTTTCAGTATGATACCCAGAGTGGGGATCTTAAAGTTAGAATGCAAGGTTCGGCTGATAGGTACGCCACTGTGGCACTTCAGGAAGAATTATTTAGCAAAAATCAGTATTGGAATTCAGTTTCTTTTTCTGATTTAAGACTTGGAGATGAGGGTGGGGTAACTTTTAAGGTTGAGGTGATAGTTGATCCTGAGATCGTGGTCTATTCTCCATTTATACCGGAGCAGGTCGAAGTTGTTGATCAAGCGGTATTGCAGGCGGTGGATGACCTGGAGAATCTTGGAGATTTAGATGACATAGAATCGAGCATAAACGATCTTAATATTTAAAACAATGAGCGGTACATCATTACTTTCATACATTATTTTGTCACTTTGCGTCGCATACGCCTTTACCTACCCCTATTACCAGGAAATCGGGTCGCTATCTGAAGAGAAAAAAAAATATGAAGATTCTCTTGCGCTAGTGGCTGACATCGAAAACAAAAAGAACGCTTTGGTAGAGCAATACAACAATATTTCAGAAGAAGACAAGAAAGTTATAAGCACAGTATTGCCAGATTCTCTAAATTTTGTAAGGCTTGTTTCTCAGATTGATGAAGTTGGTGCAGAGCAAGGTATCAAGATAGATTCAATAACTTTAAGAGAGCTTGATTCTTCTGTCGGGTCTTCTATTGCTGATGCAGCTCCTCCCAAGCCATACAGATCGGCCATTGTCGGATTTTCTTTTGACGCGTCTTACGATAGGTTCAATCTATTTATGGACCGTTTAGAAAAAAGCATGCGTGTGTTGGACGTAAGATCAGTAAATATAGAGACTGGAGACGATAATGTATATTCATATAAAGTAGAATTCGAAACATATTGGGTTAAATAATATGAAATCAAAAAATCAAAACACAGCCGTTCTCTCCGTAATATTAGTAGGTATTGTCATTGTGGCTTACAAAATATTATTTACTGACCCGATTGATCAGGGTCTTATGTCAGATAGTGTGGTGGAGAGCGAAAAGATAATTCAAGTTTTGAGGGAAGTTGAGAGTATAGACTTCACGTCTGGTGATGCCACTGATCCTAAAATCAGCACTTTGGAGAGTTTAGAAATACCGCTTCCTAATTTGCCAGTTGGTAAAACCAACCCGTTTTCTTCGAATTAAAGACAAGGACACTTTTTATAATTTTTTAATCGAACATATTGAAAACCTTTTGCGGTGCGATAAAATAAAGTAAATCGTATGAGTATTTTAGATGTGCTTGCTAAACAGGGAGTAATAGAAACAAAAGATATCCCCAAAATAAGAGAGAGGGGCGATTCTTCTGGGAAAACTTTTGAAGAAGTGCTGCTTTCTATGGGTGTTAGCGAAGAAGATATTTTGAAAGCCAAAGGCGAGTATCATTCAGTACCGGTCAAATCAGTTAATGTGACAGCCATCACCAGCCAAATACTCGAATATATCTCAGAGGAAGCTGCCGTTTACTATCGCTTCGTACCAATAGGTCTAAATAATGGAGTTTTGGAAGTGGGCATGGAAGATCCGGACAATATTTCAGCAAAGGACGCGCTTAACTTTATATCTTCAAAAGTAAATCTTCCATTTAAGATTTACTTAATATCGACAGAAGATTTCAATAAAGTAATAAATCTGTACAAAGGTCTTTCAAGCGAGGTTACTAAGGCTCTGACCGAGCTTGAAACTGAATTTGTTACTGAACCAGGGGAAAAAGAAGAAGAAACCGAAAAGGAAAAAAAGAAAAAACTAACAGAAGAACAGGAGGAAGAGAATGATCTCAATGGTTCTGATACTGAGGGTGCCAAAATAATACAAAATGCTCCGGTTACAAAAATAGTGGCTACCATACTAAGGTATGCAATTGATGGAAGGGCATCTGACATACACATAGAGCCTGGAGCCTCAAATATAAGAGTGCGTTTCCGTGTTGATGGAGTGATGAACACCTCTCTGGTTTTGCCCATGAGGGTGCATTCGGCTGTCGTCGCTAGGATCAAGATCATGTCTAATATGAGACTTGATGAGAAGCGTAAACCTCAAGACGGCAGATTTAGCGCCAAGTTAAACGAAAGAAAGGTTGATTTTCGTGTATCAACATTCCCAACTTACTTTGGTGAGAAGGTGGTGATCCGTATTCTTGATCAAGAAAAGGGTATCAGGAAACTTTCTGAGCTTGGCATAAGTAAGGGTAATCTTGAAAAAATAATGGACGCTATAAATCGGCCTTACGGACTGATACTGATTTGTGGCCCTACTGGCTCTGGTAAATCAACCACTCTTTATTCGATGCTCAATGAAGTAGACAAAGATCACAAGAACGTGCTTTCTCTCGAAGACCCAATTGAGTACAACATGGTGGGCATGAGTCAATCACAAGTTCGTCCAGACATTGGTTACACCTTTGCTTCGGGTCTGCGAACAACCCTGCGTCAGGACCCAGATATAATAATGGTGGGTGAGATCAGAGATAAAGAAACGGCTCAGCTTGCTATACAGGCCGCTCTTACTGGTCACTTGGTGTTTTCTACTATTCACACCAACACTGCTATCGGAGCTATTCCTCGTCTTATAGACATGGGGGTTGACCCATACCTAATTGCACCAACTCTCATTGTTGCTATCGCTCAAAGGCTCGCTAGAACATTCTGTCCTGGTGCTGGTAAGCCAAGAAAAGTTGATGGTGGTATAAAAGTTATGATCGAAAAGCAATTTGCCGATCTTCCTGAGCAGTATAGAAAAGACATAAAATTGGGCGATCAAGTATATGACATTTCGCCTGCCCCAGACTGTCCTTCCGGAGTGAGAGGACGTGTGGCAGTGATGGAAGTGCTGTCTATTGATAGGGAAATAGAGCAGATCATACTTAAAAATCCAACAGAACAAGATATTTGGAAATATGCACGTTCCAAAGGTATGCTTACCATGAAAGACGACGCGATCATCAAGGCCTTTGAGCGAGTCATACCTTTTGAGGAATATAATAGCTTATAGACTACCCCACCCCCGCTTCGCGGACCCTCCCCTCGATTGAGGGGAGGTGGTTTGGTTGGGTTTTTAACACCTTTCACTGCTTGTATTTTGTCATTTTGCTATAATTAAAATATGGCAGAAGAAAAAAACTATAAAATAATGATAGTCGATGACGATGACTTTTTAGTCGATATGTATGTGACCAAGTTTGGTACTGCTGAAGTTTCGGCTGAGACTTGCAAGTCTGGACCTGCTTTGTTTGAAAAATTAAAATCTGGAGCAAAATTTGATCTGATACTTCTCGATATAGTAATACCAGGAATGGACGGCATCGAAATTTTGAGGCATTTGCGCGAGGAAAAATTGGCAGAAACGACGCCTGTAGTTATGCTTACAAACCAAAATGACGAAAAAAATCTTGCTGACGCCAAGGCGCTTGGTATAAGCGGTTATATCGTTAAATCGGCGGCCACACCTTCTGAGGTGGTCATTGAAGTTATGAAAATAATTAAAAATGAAAAATGAGTGATCTAGATACTTTGGTCGGGTTAGTGGTCAAGGAAGGGGCTTCTGACCTTCATATTTCTGATGGTAGGCACCCGATGATTAGGATTGCAGGCCAATTAGTTCCTCTTACTAAATATCCTAAATTTACCAAGGCCGATATGGAAACGGCTTTGGGTAAGGTTCTTTCTGATGCAAAGAAAGAGTATTTTAAAACTAATCAAAGTGCTGATTTTGCTTATAGTTATGGCGCTGAGAGATTTAGAGCTCATGTTTTTATGGATCAGCAAAGGATGTGTGCAGCCTTTAGGCATATTTCAAAAAATATAAAAACTCTTGAAGAGCTCGATTTGCCCCCATCTTTAGCCAATTTTGCAAGACTTAAATCCGGTTTCTTTATAGTGGTAGGCCCTACTGGGCACGGCAAATCTACCACTCTGGCTTCTCTTGTTGAGATTATAAATAATGAAAGGCTCGAAAATATAATCACCATCGAGGACCCGATCGAGTATTTGTTTACTCCCAAAAAGTCTGTCATACATCAGCGCGAAGTGGGCTCTGACACTCCTAGTTTCGCTTCGGCTCTGCACGACGCTTTTAGGGCCGATGTAAATGTGATAATGGTGGGTGAAATGAGAGATGCTGATACCATGTCGACAGCAGTTACCGCTGCAGAGACCGGCCACTTGGTATTCTCTACTATGCACACCAACAATGCCGCTCAAGCTGTTGATCGTATCATTGACTCCTTTGACGCTACTCAACAAAATCAGATCCGTATCCAACTTGCCGCCTCTCTCTCGGGAGTTTTTTCTCAAAGGCTTATACCAAAAATATCGGGTGGTAGGGTACCGGCTTATGAGCTTCTTATAAACAATACTGCTGTCTCAAACCTTATCCGAGACAAGCGTACCCACGAGATAGATACCGTCATAGAAACAAGTTCCCAGTCAGGCATGATTGATTTCAACCGATGCTTGGTACAGAGGGTTAATCAGGGAGCTATTACTCTTGAAAATGCCTATCTTTATTCGACAAATCCGCGCGCGCTAGAAAAAATGCTGTAAAAATATTAAAAATCCGCCATGCTGTTTATATACAAAGCTATAAATAAAGAAGGAGGAAGGGAAGAGGGCGAAATCGAAGCTTTCAATCAAGACGCTGCCATAGCTACTCTACAGAGGCGGGGGCTTGTAGTTTCGTCAGTCAAATCAAAAGAAGACGATGACGGAGATATTTTAAAGAAAATCCCTTGGCTTAATAGAGTTTCAAATAAGGATATAGTTATTTTGTCGAGGCAGATGTCAACCTTGTTCGAATCTCAGGTTTCGGCCCTGAAAATTTTTAAGCTGATCGGGGCTGAGGCCGAAAATCCTACCCTGAGGAAGCACATGATAGAAATAGTCGATGACTTGCAAGGTGGGGCTTCTATCTCGGCCGCTCTTTCAAAACATCCGAGCATTTTTTCCGACTTTTATGTAAACATGATTAAATCCGGTGAAGAGTCGGGGCACATTGATCAGGCTTTTTCATATTTAGCCGACTATCTTGATCGTAATTATGAAGTTAATTCTAAAGCCAAAAACGCTCTCATTTATCCCGCTTTCGTCATTTTTACTTTCATCGCTGTTATGGTGCTGATGTTTACAGTCATAGTTCCAAAAATTGGGGTTATTATAAAAGAATCAGGCCAGGAAATCCCTTTTTACACCAAAGTGGTTTTTTGGGTTAGTGACCTCTTCGTCCACAACTGGGTCTATATGATAATGGGCCTTATCGTGTTTATTGCTTCAGTGGTTTGGTACAGTCGCACCGAAGAGGGTGCGAGGTGGATTTCGAATACCAGGCTTGATGTGCCGTATGTGGGCGAGCTTTACAAAAAGCTTTACCTTTCGCGCTTTTCTGACAACATGAGTGCCATGGTCCTCTCCGGTATTCCCATGCTCAAAGCTCTTGAAGTTACTTCTGCTGTGATAGACAACCAGGTCTATAAAGAAGTGCTCGATGAAGCCATGGTTAAGGTTAAGGCTGGTCAGGCGCTCTCGCTTGCTTTAAGTGAGAGGAAGGAGATGCCCGGCATTTTGGTGCAGATGGTCAAGGTGGGCGAAGAGTCCGGCGAGCTTGGCAATATCATGAAAACTATGTCCAAGTTCTACCAAAGAGAGGTGATAAATGCCGTTGATACTCTCGTCGGTCTTATTGAGCCTGTTATGATCGTGGCTCTCGGCGTCGGTGTAGGTATTTTGCTGGCGTCAGTTCTTATGCCGATTTATAATATCGCTGGCGGTATCCAATAAGTTGTTTTAATTAAATTATCAATTTTAA